>NZ_JBYISA010000054.1:0-35750 GCF_057708345.1 Streptomyces sp. bgisy130 | reverse complement strand
GGTGGTTCGGATCAGGGGGGGGCGTGCCCCCCCCCCGTCCGCGCGTTCCACGGGGCGCGGGCGGCGGTGCGCGACCGCCGCCCGCAACGGCAGCGCGAGCGTCCCCAGCAGCCCGGTGCCGGCCGCCGCCAGCAGCGAGGGCAGCACCCGCTCGCCGGGCACCAGCAGCAGCGCCAGCACACCCCCGGCCGCGGCCGCCGGCAGCGCCACCGCCGCGGTCTCCGCCGCCAGCCGCCCGGCCAGCCCGGCCAGGGACGCACCACGGGCCCGCAGCAGGGCCAGTTCGGCGCGCCGCCGCGCCGCGGTCAGCCCGGCGGTCATCAGCAGCACCACTCCCGCGACGGTGCCGATGCCGTACGCGGCCACCGCGATGACCGGTGCGACCGCCGCCCGCATCCGCGCGAAGGCGTCCAGCAGACCGTCCACTGCGCTGTCGGCCAGCGCGCCGCTGCCCGCCACGGTGCGCAACCCGGCGAGCGCCGCGCCGTGTTCGAGGGAGAGCAGCCGGTCCCGCAGCAGCGGGGCGTCCCGGGCGGTCAGCGTGCGGGCGTCGACCGGGTAGCGCCAGAACTTCTCCGGCTCACCTTCGGTGCGCAGCAGCGCCGGGCCGTCCTGCGGGGACAGCAGCAGACCGGCGCGCCAGAGTCTCTGCGGCGGAGGGCCCGGCGCCGTGTCCTGGTGGGCGGCCGCCATCAGCGGGTCCACGGCCCAGTACGCGCGGTCCGGGGCGCGCGGGGTGAGCAGCCCGGAGATCCGTACCGTCAGGTCCGGCAGATGCAGGGTGCTGCCGACGTGCAGGCCGAGGGCCCGTGCGGTGGCGGCCGTGACCGCGGCCTCCAGGGTGCGCTTCCCGGGGGCCGCGCCGTGCGGCAGCCGGCCCGCGGCGAGCGTGGCATGCGCACCGAGCCCGGCGGCCGCGTACAGCGAGAAGCCGGGAGCGACACCGTAGGGCCGGGGCAGCCAGGCGTCCTGGGCGTTCAGCGGTTTGGTGGTGCGTACGCCGTGCAGGGACTCGTCCGCGTCGATCCGCAGCGGGGCGCGGAACCGGCCCCGGAGCGCCCGGTCCTGGCGGGCGAGCTCGTCCGCGGCGTAGGCGGCCGCGGGGTCGCCGCCGGTCACGTCGGAACGCGAGACGGTGATCTCCACCGTCCGCTGGCCGGGCGGTACCGAGGCGAGCGCCTGGCGCACGCCCCGCGTCTCGTACGCGGTCACGCCTCGTGGGAACGCTGCCGCGAGGAACGCCGTGACCAGCACCAGCGCGCCCAGGGCCAGGGCCGCCGCGTGCGCCGGACGCGGCCGGGCCCGCCAGGTCGGTGCCTTCACCGGCGCTCACCCCGCAGGCGGGAGCTCGCGGCCTGTCCGCTGGGCCGTGCTTCCGTACGGGCCCTGGGCTCCGGCCCTGCGACATGCCTCGTCATCTCACCGCACTCCTTGGCCGCGCAGGGCCCGCACCGGGTCGCCGCGACGCAGTCCGATGGCCGCGACGACCAGCAGCGGCACCGCCGCGATCGCCGCGAGCAGCACGGCGACCGGGCCCGGCGGCAGCTCCACCACTACGGGCGGCACCGGGCGGCCCGCCTCCTCGGTCAGCACGATCAGCGGGACGACCGCGCGGGTCAGCACCGTCCCCAGCGCCGCACCGACGGCCAGCGCCAGGGCGATCAGGACGCCCTGTTCGATGACGATCATCCGGGCCAGCTGCGCACGCGGCGCCCCCAGGGCTCGCAACACGGCGAATTCCCGGGCCCGTTCGCGGACCGACCCGGCGGCACCGACCGCGAAGCCCACCGCCGCCAGGGTCACCGCGACCGCGGCCGCCGCGGTCAGCGCGGTCTGCGGGCCGAGCCCCAGCGGATCGTCGTGCAGCTGCCCGGCGATCTCGTCGCGGACCAGCACCTGGCCCGGGTCGGTGTCGGGGCGGTCCCGCAGCGCCGCGACGACCCCGGCCGCGGCGCCGGGCCGCGGGCGCAGCCACCACTCGGTGGCGGTCAGCGGCGGCGCGCCGCGGTCGGACAGCGCCTCGTTGACGGCGCCGAGGTCGACCAGCAGCCCGCCGGTGGCCGGCGCGTCCGCCGGACCCGGCAGCGCCCGCACCGCCCGGACGATCCGTACCTTCAGCGGCCGGCCGTTGACCGGTACCTCGACGAGGGAGCCGGTCCGCGAACCGCTGTCACGCAGGAACTTCTCGGTGGCGACGGCGGCGAGCGGCGGACGGGCGGCATGCGCGGCGGTGATCCGCACCGAGGTCACCGCGGCTCCCCAGTCGCCCAGCCTGGCGCCGGTGTCGTACGTCTGGGACAGCAGCCCGCCGCCGGGGACCCCCGCCCGGCCCGCCCGGGGACCATGCGGCTCGCCCGCCGAGGTGCTCTCATCGGTGATCCGCGCCTTCCAGGCGAGGGCGGCGGGCATGGTGAGGGGCCGGGGCGGGCCATGGCCGGTGGCGGCTGCCACGGTGGTGACGGTGAGCCGCTGGCGGTGCGCGACCGGCGACTGGTCCATGGCGACGAGCAGGCCGGTCAGCCGCAGTGGACCGGCCGGGCGGCCCGCCGGGGCACCGGCCGCGGCGCCGAGGTCCGCATTCAGGGTGTGCGGTGCGCCGTCGGCCGGGAGCGGGCCGAGCGGCAGGGTGTACGGGATGCCGTGGCGGTCGGTGACCAGGGCGGAGAGGGTCGCCGGGACCGGCCCGGTGCCGTGCCCGGCGGCCTCCTGGCCGGGCGCCGGCGGCAGCACCCGCAGCGAGCGCAGCGCGGCGGTCAGCCGTAACCGGTCGCTGCCGGGCGGCAGTTGCAGCCCCGCCGGGGGACCGCCGGCCGGCGCCACCGCGCGCAGCACCCCGTCCGCCGCCCGGCCCTGTGGGCCCTCCGCGCTGCCGCCCACCAGATCGCCGCGCAGCAGCAGCGCGCCCGCCGACTTCCGGGCGTCCAGCGCGAGCAGCGCAGAGGGCCGGCCGTTCGACAGCTCCAGGCCGGTCAGCCCGGCGGGCAGCGCCGCGGCCACCCCCGGTACCGTCGCGTAGGCGCCGCCCTGGCCCAACGGCGGGGTCCGGCCGGCCAGTACGCGCACCGCCGCGCCCGCGCGGAAGTCGGCCTGGTCGTCCTGCGAACGGTCCCAGGACGCGCCCTGGCCGATCGCCAGCATGCCCAGGGCGGTCGCCAGCACCAGCAGCAACACCGGGCCGGCGCCGCGAACGGAGTCTCCGCTGCCCGAACGGAGTGCGGAGCTGGGGGACGAGCGGCGGCTGATCTGCCAGCCGGCCAGCGCGGCCGTCAGGCCCCGGCCACCGGCCGCGCCCCGCTCGGCGATCCGGGCGGCGAGCGGCAGCAGCCGCAGCGTCAGGACCGTACCGGCGAGCAGCGCCAGCGCCGGGGCGGCCACCAGCACCAGGTCGATACCCAACTGCCCGGCGGCGTCCGCGGTCAGCACCCCGCTGCCGGTGTCGTCGCCGCCCGCAGTCTGCCGCTGGAGCTGCCAGTAGGCGACCCCGGCGATCACCAGCAGCCCGAGGTCCGCACCGGCCCTTCCCCGGGCGCGCAGCGCCGCGCGGGCCGGGGCGGACCCCGGGGCACCGGGCAGCGCCCGCACCCGCCGTCGCCGCGGACCCTCCGCCCCGGTCCGCAGCAGCGCGGGCGCGGCCACCGCGAGGGCGCAGCCCAGTGCCACGCCGATGCCGGTCAGCCAGACCGGCACGGTCAGCCGGGTGTCCAGCGGCAGCCCGATCCGGGCCAACGCGCCCCGTCCGGACAGCAGTTGCAGCAGCGGGCCGGACAGCAGCGGCGCGCCGACCGCGGCCGGGGCGGCCAGCAGCAGCGACTCGGCCAGCGCCAGTCCTGCGATCCGCCGCCGGGAGCCGCCGCGGGCCCGCAGCAGCGCCGTCTCGCCCGCCCGCTCGGTGCGCAGCATCCGGGCGACCAGCAGCAGTGCGTAGCCCGCGAGCAGGATCAGTTGCAGCGCGACGATCAGGATCGTCGAACGGTTCACCAGCAGCGCCCGCCGTAACTGCCCCAGCGCGTCGGGCAGATCGGTGGTGGCGGTGGCCCGGCCCGCGAACGCCGGATCGGCCATCAGTGCCTTGGGCGCCGGACCCGCCGCGGCCGCCAGCGGGGCCAGCCGGTCCGCGGTCAGCGAGCGGAAGTCGGCGGTGGCGAGCCAGCCCACCGTGTCCTGGGCCGGGGACCCGCCGCGGAACGCCGCCGGATCGGTCAGCAGCGGCCCGTACGTGGTGAAACCGGCGGTGCGCACCCCGCGCCCGCCGAGGTCGTCGAGCGTCCAGTACGGGTCGGCGCGGTCCTTGGGCCGGTAGACGCCGCTCACCTCGACGGCCAGACGGGCGGGGCCGGACAGCCGGTTGTCGAGGGTGAACCGCCGGCCGGGCGCGACCCCGAGACGGGCCGCCGCGGCCTCCGGCAGCGCCACGGGCAGCCGGCCGTGCGAGGCCGGGCCGGGCCAGTGGCCGGCGGTGAGGGTCAGATGGGAGCGGTCCAGGGCCGCGAGGTGGGTGAGATCCGGCTCGCCCGTGCGCGCGTGCGGCGACCGCAGTGCGCGGGGGAGTGCGTACGGCCCGGAGCGGACCAGGGTGCGCACCGTGAACGGCAGCCCGTCGAAGGCCCGCCGGGCGCCCCGGGCGACCGCCCGGTCCGCCGGTTCCCTTGAGCCGGTGGGCAGTTGGGCCTTCACCTGTAACGCGGCGGCCGGGGCGGCGCGGGTCCGCAGCGCCTGCCGCAGCCCCGCGTCCCCGATCGCGCCGGAGAAGGCCGCCAGCGTCGTCAGCACGGACGTGGAGAGCAGCACCGAGAGCAGCGCCGCGGTCAGCAGCAGACGGTGCGCCCGCACCCGCAGAAACACAAAGCCGGACACGGACCCCCCTTACCGCGCTCAGCACCACACAGATGAACGAATGGTGTCAGACGCGCGGTGCGGCGGAGGGGGCTGTGGATAACCCTGGCCGGATCATGACGGCGAAGGCGCGGCACGCCGACCGCGGCCGGCGCGGCCCGGGGCGGTGTGAGGTGCCTCTCAGTCCGCCGCGTTGATCATCGAGGCGGCGGCGTAGGTGAGGTAGTTCCACAGCTGGGTCTCGTGCTTCTCGGACAGGCCGAGGGAGTCCACCGCGTCCCGCATGTGCCGCAGCCAGGCGTCATGGGCGGCCCGGTCGACGGTGAACGGGGCGTGCCGCATCCGCAGCCGGGGGTGCCCGCGGCCGTCGCTGTACGTACGGGGACCGCCCCAGTACTGCATGAGGAAGAGCGCGAGCCGCTCCTCGGCCGGACCGAGGTCCTCCTCCGGGTACATCGGCCGCAGCAGCGGGTCCTCGGCGACTCCCTGGTAGAAGCGGTGCACCAGGCGCCGGAAGGTCTCCTCGCCTCCGACCTGTTCGTAGAAGGTCTGCTCCTCGAGCGTGCCGCGTGGAATCTTGTTCACCCGTCCATGGTGGCAGACGCCCCGGCGGAGGACTCCGGTCGTAGGCCGCGGCCGGAAATGCCGCCGGGGCGTGATCGGTTGATCACGCCCCGGGGTCGCTCACGACCGGTGGTGGCTCAGCCGCGGCGGACGGTCATCGTCGTCCAGGCGCCGACATGTACCCGGTCGCCCTCATGGAGCGGCACCGGCACATAGGGCTGGATCGGGTCCTCGGCGAGGTTGATCGTCGTGCCGTTGGTGGAGTTCTGGTCCACCACTGCCCAGCTGCCGTCCTGCTGCTGCACCAGCAGCGCGTGCTGGTGCGAGACGCCCGGGTCCTCCGGCGCGCTGCCCAGATCGATGTCCGGGGACTCGCCGGTGCTGTTGCGGCGGCGGCCGACCGCGATCTGGCCGTTGGCGAGCGGCAGCACCTGCTCGGGGGAGTACGAGGGCAGGTTGAGCCCCGCCGCCTCCGGGCCGCTGCGGCCCATCATCGCCATGAAGTACTCACGGTCCGGCGCGACCGCCACCACCCAGCCGGTGCCGACGACCGGCGCCGGACCCTGCGGCGGTGCCGCGGGCCCCTGGCCGAGGCCGTCGTTCCACTGCTGGTCCGGTCCGGGCTGCTGTTGCGGCGGCATCTGCTGCTGCTCGTACGGGCCGGGCTGCTGCTCGTACGGAGGCTGCTGCTGTTGCTGCCCGTAGGGAGGCTGCTGCTCGAACGGGGGCTGCTGCTCGTACGGTCCCGGCTGCTGCGGCGGGAACGGCGCGGGCGGCTGCTGCTCGAACGGGGCCTGCGGGCCCGGGCCGGGCGGCGCGGGCGCCATCGGCGGGGGAGCGGCCTGGGCGCTCGGCGGGTTCAGCGTCCAGTCGTCGCCGCCCTGCTGCGGCGGGCCGCCCTGCGGGCCGGGGCCGGGCATGCCGGGGGGCGGGCCGGGCGGGAAGCCGCCGGGGCCGGGCTGGTCGGGGAAGCCGCCGGGGCCGGGGCCGCCGGGCATGCCCTGCTGCTGTGGGGGCTGGGGCTGCGGTGGCGGGAAGCCGTATCCGCCCTGGCCGCCCTGCGGGCCGGGGCCGGGCGCTCCGGGGCCGCCGAAGTCGGAGCCGGGAGCGCCGGGGCCGCCCTGGGGGCCGGGCTGCGGCGGCGGGAAACCATAGCCGCCCTGGCCGCCCTGCGTGCCGGGGCCGCCGAAGTCGGGGCCGGGCCCAGCAGGCGGCGGACCCGGCTGCTGGCCGGGCGGGGCGTAGGACGTCGGGGAGTTGGTGAGGAAGTTGTAGCGGCACCCCTCGCAGAACGGCGCCATCGCCTCACGCGGCGTACCGCACTGCGGGCAGATCTCCGGCTGACCGGACGGGCCGGGACCGCCGGGCATGCCCTGCTGCTGCGGGGGCTGGGGCTGCTGGGGCTGCGGTGGCGGGAAGCCGTAACCGCCCTGGCCGCCCTGCGGGCCGGGGCCGGGCGCTCCGGGGCCACCGAAGTCGGGGCCGGGAGCGCCGGGGCCGCCCTGGGGGCCGGGCTGCGGCGGCGGGAAGCCATAGCCGCCCTGGCCGCCCTGCGTGCCGGGGCCGCCGAAGTCGGGGCCGGGGCCACCGGGCGGCGGACCGGGCTGTCCCGGCGGCGGTCCGGGCTGGCCGGTGGGCTGGCCGGGCGGCGGTGTGTTCAGGAAACCGGCAGGCAGGGAGGGCGGCGGGGGGACAGCGCCCGCCATCCGCTGGCCGCACACCTCGCACCAGTCTTCGGCCACCGACTGGTGGCCGCTCGGGCAGGTCGGCATGTCGGTTCTTCCCCCTCCGTACCGATTTCTTTCGGTGGTGCCGCTCGGTACTGTTCGTGGCTATTTCTTCATGCGAACGGTTTTCGTCGAGCGCGTTTCGAGAGTCATCTCGTCCGCCTCGGCGACCTTCGCCTTCAGTCGCACAGTACCGGTCGCCGTATCGACGACGTCCACCACCTTCGCAAGGAGTTTCGCAGTCCCCTCGTTCCCCGAGGCACCGGCCAGTTGTACCGCGCGGCCCAGTTTCGCCGCCGCTCCATCGGTATCGCCCGACTTGCGCGCATCGAGCCCCTGTTGGATGGCCTGGGCCAGTTCCGCCTGGCCGGTGTAGTGCGCCACCTGCGGATGGATCGCCGTGGCGGCGGCCACATCGTCCGTCCACACGGCCCGTACGAGGCCCTGCGACAGGGGCCGCGGCGGGCGCTGCGCGGGGTCGCCGTCCGGTGCGGAAGTGATCAACGAGACCCGGCCGGCCAGCATTTCCCGGCCGACTTCGGCGGCCGGTACCCGGAGGCAGAGGTGATAGTCGCGGGACTCGTCGCCCCAGGAGCCGGTCGGGTAGTCCGCCGACCGCGGACCGGACTCCCGGCGCCGGCCGGTCAAATCCGCCACGGAGGGTGCCACTTGCCGGATGAACACGGTCTCGGCGCCCAGCGGTGTCCACAGCCGCAGGCCGACGTCGGCGATCTCCTTGCCCATCGCCGTCTCCATCATCCGCGTGAAGTCGGCGGCCAGCCCGGCCGGATCGGCGACGATATCGGCGGTGCCCAGCAGCGCCGCGGCGACCGCGGTGACCTCCTTGACCTCCCAGTCCGTGCCGACACCGCGGGCATCGCAGGTGAACGCCCCGGAGCAGGCGTCCAGGGCGGCCCGCAGCTCCCGCGGTGACTCGTGCTCGTTGCGGCCGTCGGTGAGCAGGAGCGCGTGCCGGATACCGAGCTCGGCGGACGCCAGCAGCCGGCCGGTCAGCCGCAGCCAGCTGCCGATGGCCGTGCCGCCGCCCGCGGGCAGGGTGCGCAGCGCCTCCTTCGCCTGCGCACGCGTGGCCGCCGCGGCCACGGCCAGCCGGCCGCCGCCGGGGTAGACCTCGACGGCCCGGTGGTTTCCGGCCACCACCGCGAAGCGGACCCCGTCGCGCACGGTGTCGAGGGCGGCGGCCGTCGCCTCCCGGGCGCCGCGCAGCTTCGCCGGCGGATGGTCCATCGAACCGGAACGGTCCACCATGATCACTACACCGGCGGCCGGCCCGCCGGTACCCGCCGCCGGCACCGGCCGGCCCCCGGTCGTGCCGCCGCCGGTCGCGGTGACCGTGATGATGGCGTGGACCTCCCGCCCGCCCTCGGGGAGATAGGGGTTCTGGTACACCTCGGCGGAGAAACGCGGCACCCGGGACTTGGCGAAGTTGGCCATCCGTTCCGCTCCTTGTGACGCCGTAACCGGTCGGTCGGTACACGTGGTGCGTCGTACACGGCGCGGCGCGCGCGGCGGCGTACGGGCGGGGGTGCGCCGCGCACCCCCGCCCCGCCCGTCGGCGGTGCGCCGGTCAGGCCGGGGCCGGCTGCCCCGCGGGTGCGGGGAACGGCACCAGCGCCACGGTGACGTTGTCGTGCCCGCCGCCGTCGAGGGCGTGGGTGACCAGGGTGCGGGCACCGTTCAGCGGCCTGGCGGGGGCGTCGTACGGCAGCACCGCGGCCATCTGCTCCGCGGTCTCGGCGTAGTTCCACAGCCCGTCGGTGCACACCACCACGACACCGGGCCCGTCCGGCTTGAACGTCGCGGTGTGCGGCTCGACCTCGTAGGCGTCCGCGCCGAGCCAGCCGGTGATGGCGTGCGCCCGCTCATCGGCGTTCGCCTCGGCCTCGGACATCAGGTTGTTGGCGACCATCTGGGCGGCCCAGGAGTCGTCCTCGGTGAGCCGGGCGGGCGGCGCCGTACGGTCGTTGGGGATCCAGTAGGCGCGGCTGTCGCCGACCCAGCCGACGGTCAGCAGGCCGCCGCCGACCACCGCACCGACGAAGGTGCAGGCCGGGGCGTTCTGCTGGCGGTGCTCGTCATGGGCCAGGGACGGGTCGGTGGCGAGTGCGTCGACCGCCGAGGAGGCCGCCAGGATGGCGTCGTGCATGGCCTGCGCGGGGTGGGTACCGCGCGGCAGGGACGCCCGCAGCGCCTCCCCGGCGGCCTCGGACGCCGCCGTGGACGCCTCGTCGGGGCGGGTCGCCGAGGAGACCCCGTCGCAGACCACGGCAACCACCGCGGGGGTGCCGTCCGGCAGCGCGGCGGCCCCGAGCGCGAAGAAGTCCTCGTTGCGGTGGTGCCGGTGGCCCCGGTCGCTGACCGCTGCGATGCCGCCCACCTCGTACTCCATGTGGTCGCGGGCGCGCGGCCGGGCGTGACCGCAGTGTGTGCAGTAGCCCTCGGCGTCCACGGCGCCGGACCGGCAGGCGGTGCAGACGACGGTGCCCCGGGCGGGTGTCCCGGCGGCGCCGGACGGGCCTTCCGGCGCGGCGGGCGCCACCGGCTCGGGCGCGGGTGCACCGGGCTCCGCGGCGGGCACCCCGGAGGGCGTGCCGGCCCCGGCCGCTGCCGCGTCGGCGACCGCCTCGTATCCGGCGACCCGCGGGTCCGCGGGCGGCGGGGTGTCGGCCAGCGGCGGGTGGCCCGGCATCGGTGGCACGTCGGCGTCCTCGTACGGGAGCCGGGCCTGCGGGTCCGGAGGCGGCGGCCCGGCCGGACCGGTACGCGCGGCCGGTGCGGGCGCCGGGGGCGGCCCGGGAGGCGGCGGGGGCGGTACGGCCGCGCCGGGCGCGGGCGGAGCGCCGTACGCCGACGGTGCGGCGGGCGCCAGAAGTCCGGCGCCGCACCGCCCGCAGAAATTGTCCCCCGCCTCGAGCGGTTCGTCACAGCCCGGACACCGGGACGGCCCAGTCACACCCATGTCACACCCACGTCCTGGGGCGGAAGCGGTTGGCCCGTTCCACCAGTTCGATCCTTTTCTCACCACGTTGTGCCAGCCGTGCCAGCAGCCGGTACGACCGCTCCAGGCCGAAGCGCAGACCGCGCTCCTCCAGCGGGCTGCCGAGCAGCGCCGGCCGCTCGGCGGCGGTCGCCGCGACGTCCGGCCCGGCACCGTGGCTACCGGAGATTACCCAGTCCAGGGCGCTGCCCAGTACCTCGGTGGTGAGTTGTTCCCGGCGCTCGGTGTCCAGACCGAAGTCCCCGAGCGCCTCGACCTGTTCGGCGGCGGCCCGCAGATCCACCAGCAGCGGATCGCGGGGCGGCCGCTGCCGCAGCCGGGCGCGGACCGCCGCGATCCGCGCCGCGATGTAGTGGATGGACGACTCCGGCACGGACTCCAGGGCCGCGACCGCGCCGCCGCGGTCGCCCGTCGCCAGCCGCACCCGGGCCAGCCCGAACGCGGCGCTGACATAGCTGCGGTCGGTCGCCCACACCAGGCGGTAGTACTCCAGGGCGTTGTCCGACTGGCCCAGCAGCTCGGCGCAGATGCCCAGCGCCAGCTTCGGCGCCGGTTCCCCGGGGAAGGCGTCGTAGACCGCGTCGAAGGCCAGCGCGGCGCTCTCGCGGTCGTCGGTGGTCAGCGCCACCAGGCCGCGGTGCCACACCACCCGCCAGTCCGCGTCCCAGGTGGCGGGCTCGGCCCCGCCCCGCCCCGCGGCGGGCCACCGCCCGGCGGGCGCCGCCGCGATCGTCTCCAGCACCTTTTGTGCCGCCGCGCCGTCCCCCGCCTCCAGACGGGCGCGCAGCTCCCGCAGCCGGAGCTCCGGGGAGTCGTCGGGCGCGGCGCGCAGCGCGGCGAGGAGTTCGGCGGGCCCGGCGGCCGGCAGCCCGGCCAGCAGCCCGGCGTTGACGTCGCCCGGATCGACCCGCGGCACCGGCAGCGCGAGGGCAGCGCCGGCCACGTCCAGGGGGCGCAGCAGCGGCCCGCCGGCGGGCACCTCCACCGCGCGCGCCGGCGCCGCGCCCCGCGCGCCCAGCAGCGAACTGTCGCCGTCCGCCGCGGGCATCAACTCCGTGTCCGTCACCCGGAGTTCGGCCCCGAACAGGGTCGACGGCGCGGGGCGCGGCTCGCCCGACTGGAGCGCCACCACCTCCCGCAGGACCCCCGTCAGCTGCTCTGCCATCTCCTCCGCGGAGGCGAACCGGCGCGCCCGGTCCGGGTCCGTGGCCCGCACCAGCAGCCGGTAGAAGGACTCATAGGCGCGGAACACCTCGATGTTGTCCGGATCCGGCAGGGAGTCCGCGAAGATGTTCGTATAGCCCTGGAAGTCGAAGGTGAGGACGGCGAGGGTGCGCGCGACGGTGTAGAGGTCGGAGGAGACCGACGGGCCCAGCGCGGCGATCTCCGGCGCCTGATAGCCGATCGTGCCGTAGATCGGGCTCACGTGGTCGTCCATCCGGCGCACCGCGCCCATGTCGATCAGCTTGAGCTGATCGTGCTGCTGGATGGCGTTGTCGACCTTGAAGTCGCAGTAGAGGTAACCCCGGCTGTGCAGATGGCCGAGCGCCTCCAGCGCCTCGATGCCGTACGCGCACGCCTGCTCGACGGGCAGCGGATCGCGCCTGCCCAGCGGGGTGCGCCGCTCGTTGGCGAGGTCCTTGAGCGACTTGCCGCCGACGTACTCCATGACGATGTAGCCGTCACGGCTCCCGGTCGCCCGGTCGAGATGCTCCACGAAGTTGTAGATCCGCACGATGTTGGCGTGCTCGATCTCGGCGAGGAAGCGCCGCTCGGACACCGCCACCGCCAGCGCCTCCGCATCACCGGTGTCCAACAGCCCCTTGAGCACCACCCACCGGTCGGCGACCGCGTGGTCCGTCGCCAGATAGATCCAGCCGAGCCCGCCGTGCGCCAGACAGCCCACGACCTCGTACTGGTCGTGCACCATGTCACCGGGCCGCAGCTTGGGCACGAAGCTGTACGGATGCCCGCACTTGGCGCAGAACCCTTCCGTGCGGCCCGGCTCCGCCCCGCGCGTCCGGCCCACCGGCGCCCCGCAGTCCGCACGACTACAGAACCGCTTGCGCTCCGGGACCTCCGGATGCTCCAGCACCGCCGTCCGCGGATCGGGCCGCGGCACCTCCGGCACCGCCACCAGCCCGGCGCCCAGCCGCCCGCGCGACGGCCCGGAGGACGCACCGCTGCCCGGGCCGGGCCCCGAGCCGCGCCCCGACACCGCCGAGACCCCGCGCGCCCGGCCCCCGCCGGAGCCCGCGCGCGAGAGCCGTCCGGACACCGAACGCCGGGACGCCGACGGGCGGGCCGACGGCGCACTGCCCCCGGAGGCCCGCCCGGACGGCGCGCTGCCGTCCGGCGCGGGGGCGGGGGAGGGGACCGTCAGCAACGCCCCGGCCGCCTCCCGCGCGGCCGCGGCGCCCGCCGACACCCGGCCCGTCAGGCCCGTGGGCGACGACGACAGCAGACCGCCCGGCGACACCACCGGCGCCAGCCCGCACAGATCGCAGTAGCGCTCCCCGCCGCCGACATCCTCGTAACTGCCCGCACAGTCCCGCCGCTGGCAGCGCTCGCCGGCCCGCTCCGTCACGACTCCCCCCGCCCCTCCAGCTGCGGCGGAACCAACGCCTCCGCCGCCGCCTGCTGATAGCGCCACACCGCCTGCTCGGCCGCCCGCAGATCACACGGCGCGCTCCACAGCATCCGGCGCGCGAGGTCGTACCGCTCCGTCAGCAGCGGATCCTCCGCCATGCCGTGGCGCGCGACCTTCGCCCGGTAGGCGTCCAGCCGGCCCCGCAGCTCGGCACGCACCGCCAGCGGCGCGGTCACCGCCGTCAACGATTCGCGGGCCCGGTGGAGTTCGTCCTCCGCCCGCTCCTCCAGACTGTCCAGCAGCGGGGAG
The DNA here is from genome assembly GCF_057708345.1 of Streptomyces sp. bgisy130. NCBI lineage: Bacteria > Bacillati > Actinomycetota > Actinomycetes > Kitasatosporales > Streptomycetaceae > Streptomyces > Streptomyces sp. bgisy130. The sequence goes on along the minus strand of NZ_JBYISA010000054.1, from coordinate 22,708 downwards.
AGCCGGTGCCACTGCGCCCGCCTGCGGTAGTCGGCGGCCGCCGCCAACTGCTCGTGCAGCGCCGTCGACGGGCCGCTGACCGCGGGCACCTCCGACCCGGCGATCTTCGCCAGCACCTCGCCCCGGGCCTGCCGCGCCTCGGTCAGCGTGCGGTCCGCCCGCGACAGCACGTCCCGCAGCTGCATCAGCCGCCGCTCCGCGTCCTGCCGCACGTCCAGCACTGCCGCCACCTCCCTCCGGATGTCCTCCAGCGCACGGGCCGCACGGTCATAGCGCGCGGTGTCCGGCCGGCCCCCGCCCGGCGCCGAACTCCCCGTCGACGACGACACCCAGAACGCCAGCGGATCCGCGATCACCCGGTCCCGCAGCCGCAACAGCTCCTCCGTGATCCGCTCCAGATCGTCCCCCGCCGGATGCTCCCCGGGCCGCACCCCCACCGAATGCGCCAGCGAACGCGTCCGCTGCAACTCGGCCGACAGCAGGTCTATACGGGCCGGCAGCGCCGACCAGACCGCGTCGGCCGCCACGATGACGTCCAGCGACCGCGCGTACAGCCCGTTCATCCGCGCCACGAGCCCCTCCAGGCTGAACCGCTCGCCGGGCCCGGCCGGGCCGTCCTCCGGAGCGCCGTCCGCCGCGGCCGCACCCGGCACCGTCACCCCCTCGCCGTGCAGCAGCTCCGTCAGCTCCGCCAGATCCTCCACGGAGGGCCAGCGGCGCCGCTCGCGCAGCTCACGCGCCGACTCCAGGGCGGCGGTGTACGCGTCGAACAGCGACCACAGGACCGTGATCGACCGTTCCGCGGCGGCCCAGCGTTCCTTGGTGGTGCCGGACAGCTCGGCGCCCTCCAGCAGGCGGCGCCCCGCGTGATCCTGCAACGCGAGCAGCGAGGTCTCGATCGCCTCGTACTCGGCACCGAGCCGCGCCAGCGCGCGATCCACCTCCTCCCGGTCCGCCACCGGGGCATCGGGCCTCCCCGGAGAGCCGGGGAAGGGTCCAGGGACCCCCATCGATCACCTCTCCAATACGCGTACGATGCACGGCGGTTGCGGCGACCCGGTAGCCGCTCGCGGTCTGCTCCTCCCGTCTCCACCTCCATAGTGACCTCATCCGGCCGCTCCATGGGGCGATCGGTCGCACACCGCTCCTTGGGGCGATCAGTCGCTGTACTCCGGCGACGGCGGCCCCGATATGCCGGGCAGATCGGCCTGAAGCCACTTGCGGTACGCCCGCATCCAGGGGCTGTCCGCGCCCCCGTCGCCCCGGTAGTCGTCCAGGACCTTGTTGACCCGCCGCACCAGATCCGTGTCGCCCTTGTTCATCGCCACGCCGTACGGCTCGTCCGTGAACGGCCGCCCCTTCAGCTCCACCGCCGGATCCTGCGCCGCCTGCGCCGCGGCCAGCGCATTGTCCGTGACCACCGCATCCGCCTCACCCAGCTGAAGCCGCACCAGACAGTCCAGTTGATTGGGCACCGTCAGCACCTTCGCGCCGTGCCGCCGCGCCGACAGCTCGCTCTCGCCCGTCGAACCCGCCGCCGTGCACACCCGCTGGCCCCGCAGCGAATCGTCGAACGCCGCGATCTTCGACGCCTTCGGGGCCAGCACCTGCTGTCCCCCCTGGAAATACGCCGTGGAGAAGGCCACCTGTTCCTTGCGCGCACAGTTGATCGTCATCGTCCGCACCACCAGGTCGACCGTGCGCTTCTGGAGCGCCGGAATCCGCTGGCTGGTCGGCACCGCCTTGAACACCACCTTGGGGTGCGGCCCCAGGATGTCCTCGGCGACCGCCCACGCCAGATCGATGTCGAATCCCGCCAGTTCACCGGTCACCGGATCGCGGTACCCCCACCGGTAGGTGTTCTGGTCGACCCCGACGACCAACTGACCCTTCTCCCTGATCCGCGACACCGCCGCACCGTCCTTGGACGACGGCCGCAGACTCTCCGCGGCATTCTGCGCCGTGCATTTCGCGACCGCCGGCGCCGCCCCCGGCCCGTACGCCCGGTGCGTCACCGCCGGCACCGTCGCACCACCACGGCCCCGCCCGGCCTCCCCGGCGGCCCCGCCCAGCGCCGGCACCAGCACCGCCGCGGCCGTCGCCATCACACCCATCCCCGCCGCGACCGGCGCCAGGACGGCACGCAGATTCAACAGCCCTCGCGCGCGCATCCCCACATCCCCCTCACCCGGCTCCCTCACCGGTACTCCGCCAGCCTGCGCCCGATCCCCAGCACCGCGCCCAGCGCCCCCAGCCCCGCCAGCACCCCGGCCCCCACCGGCAGCCCGCGCAGCGCCGCACGCCCCCCGTCCGCCGCCGACCGGAACTCCGCCTGCTCATGCACCAGCGCCCGCTCCAGCCCGGCGGCCACCCGGTCGAAGGACTCCCCGGTGGAGCCCTTAGCGCCGATCACCTTGGCCAGCGCCCGGTCGTAGTCACCGCCCTCGTCCGCCGCCCGCGCCTGCGCGTGCCGCGCCTGCCACTGCCGGACCTGCGTCAGCGCCACCCGCACCGGACGCCGCCCCGCCTCGTCGTCCGCCAGCACCAGCGCCGCCCCCAGCCTGCTCCGCGCCGCCGCCGCACCGTGGTCCCCCGCACCCGCCAGCTCCGTCATCCCCGAGCGGAACCCGGCCTCGTAGAAATCCTGCCGGCCGTCCGTCAGCACCGCACCCCGCGCCACCAGCGTCAGATTCTCGTCCCCCCGCGCCCGCAGCGCGGCGATCCGCGCCTCGTTGAGCACCCGCAACGACCGCGCACCGTGCTCATACGACCCCGTCAGCCCCCCACGCGCCACCGTATGCCCCGCCACCAGCCACCCCAACACCACCAGGGACGCGGCCGTCGCCGCCAACAGGCCCCGGTTGAACACCCGGTTGGTCCGCCGGTAGTGCCGCCGCTGCGCCCACCCCAGCGCACCGAGCGCCACCACCCCGGCCGCCAGGGCCCACCACGGCCACGCCTTGGCCGTGGCGTAGTCCGCGGCCAGCCGGTCCGTCTCCGCGTCGTACAACGCCCGTGCCGCCGGGAGGAGTTCCGTCCGCATCTGCTCATGCGCATAACGCAGATACGCGCCGCCCAGCGGCAGCCCCTGCCTGTTGTTGGCCCGCGCCGTCTCCACCAGCCCCGTATAGCGCGGCAGCCCGCCGTTGAGCTTCGCGATCTGCGCGCCCGCCCCGTCCGAACCCGCGCTGTTCGCCGACGCCTTGACCAGCAGCGCGGACGCCGTCCTGATATCGGCGGCATACCGCTCACGCGTCGCCCGGCTCTCCTCACCCCCGGCCAGGAAGCCCGCCGCGGCCGTGGTGTCGGCATCCGCCAGCGAACGGTAGAGACTCGCCGCGTCCGCGGTCAGCGGCTGACTGTGCTCCACCACATCCTCCGCGGCCGCCGCCCGGTCCGCCACCTGCCAGGCCGTGACCGCACCGAACAGCACCACCAGCAGGGCCACTACGGCACCGATCACCCGCAGCCGGCCCGGCTCGGTCGTCGCCGTGGCGCGCAGCTCGTCCAACCCCTCGGCCCAGGCCGTCCGGCGCCCCGCGGCAGGCGGTGACACGCTGCTGGTCGACACGGAACCCGAACCTCCCCCTGGAGCGCTGACGGCGGGACCGGCCCCCGCGCAGAGCGCCCGGGAGCGCTCACGAAAGGGACAGGTGCATGGGCAGCAGTATGTCCGGAGCCGCTGACACCCACACCGCTAATGCCCCGATCTTGTTCGGATCGCGATCCGCGACCGGGCCCGCCGCACCACCGCGCCCCGCATTACAGTGGGCGGAGAGACATCAGACATCAGGTGTTACCGGACAGACATCAGGTGTTACCGGACCCGGATGTCGCGCCGAAGGGGGAGTGATCTCGTGCAGTCGGTCCGCAAGGGCAGGGTGTCGCTCGTGGAGACCGCGACCGACGAGATCCGCGGCCAGATCGTGAACGGCACCTGGCCGGTCGGCAGCCGCATCCCGCCCGAGAGCGCGCTCTCCGAGACCCTCGGAGTCAGCCGCGCCTCGGTCCGCGAAGCCGTCCGCTCGCTGGTGCACTCCGGCCTCCTGGAGCCCCGGCAGGGCGACGGTACGTTCGTGATCTCCGACGACGACAGCGCGGTCGCCCTCCGCCGCCGCCTCGAACGCGCCGAACTCAGCCATGTCACCCAGGTCCGCCAGGGCCTCGACGTGGTCGCCGCCCGGCAGGCCGCCAAACACCGCACGGACGCCCAACTCGCCGGCATCGAAGCCGCACTGGCCCGCCGCAAGTCCGCCCTCGCCGCGCACGACAGTGAGGCGTTCACCGCCGCCGACGCCGAGTTCCACGTCCTGGTCGCCGAGGCCAGTGACAACCCCGTCCTCGCCGACATCTACCGCTCCCTCAGCGCCGCCCTGCGCGAGGAACTCCGCCGCGCCGCCTGCCTGGACACCGCCACCGCGGCCCCCGCCGACCCGCACTCCCGCCTGGCCGACGCCATCCGCGCCCAGGACCCACAGGCCGCCGTGGACGCCGCCGTCGTCCTCCTCGCCGGCCACGTACGGGACCTGGCCCTCCCGCTGGACGACTGAACCCGGCCCGCCTGGGCGACTGACCCCGGCTTGCCCACTGCGGACATTCCACGGCGTACATTCCACGGCGGCGTGCGCACCCCGTCCTCACGCCCCCCGCTTCGCTCCCACGCGCCGCTGCGCCGCCCAGCCTCATCTGGCTACGCTGAGTGACGAAGGTTGATCCTCGCCCCAGCGACCGGCACGGGTTCACCCGTGCTGACCTCATCCGGAGGTAGTGCCATGCGACGCATGAAAAGGCTCCTCGGCCACCGCGCCGCCGTCCCGCCCGGCGACGCCTCCACCTCGGGCAACTCCCCGTCGGCCAGAGGCTTTCTGGCCATCGGCGGCACCACGTATGTCGACCCTCATGGCAGCTATCCCCTTGCCCATCACCTGGACGGCTCCGGCACGCTCATCGTCAACGACACGGATCAGTACGTCACTGTCGTTACGGAGCGCGATGGTGATTGGGGGTCCGGGCGTGATCGGGGGCGCGGTCGTGATCACCGTGATCCACCTTTGGTCGCGGCACGGGATGGGTCTGTGGCGGGGGAGGGGGCGGGGTGGGGTCACGTCCCTGTACGGGGGCAGGGCCTGGGCCGGGACCTCGTACTAGCCCCCGGGGAACGCGCGGAGACCTGGCGGGGGGACAGCGTGCGGGTGGGGTGAGGTGGGGGCGGAGGCTGGGGAGGGGTGGGGTGGGGGAGGGGGAGGCCCCCCAAGAGGAGCGGGCCCAAAGCCCAAGCTTCATCGCCCCCGCCCCGCCTCTGCCCGCAACGCACCATCCCCAACGCCCTACCCCCCTCCCCTCTCCTCCCCGCCCCACGCCCTTATCCCCAACCCCGCACTCCCCCTACCCCCAAGCGCCCCTGACCCGCCCATAAGCCTCCGCCTGTGCTCCTGCTCGGTCCAAGGTGTCGAGGGCGGCGCCCAGTACGGGTGGGGCGGTCACCACCTGGGGGATGGCCTGGGGGGCGTGCTGTGTAAGGAGTTGGGTGAGGTGGTTGTGGAGGAGGGGGTGGCGGGCGGTCAGGATGCCGCCGCCGAGGATGACGGGGGTCGGTTCGTCGAGGAGGCCGAGGCGGTCCAGGGCGACGCGGGCCAGCAGGGCGATCTCCTCCGCCTGGCGGGTCACGAGGGTGCGGGCGATGCGGTCGCCCGCGGTGGCGACGGCGAAGAGGACCGGGGGCAGTTCGTGGCGGCGGTGGCCGGGGATCTCGTGCAGGTGGAGTGCTTCGATCAGTTCCCGCATGGTGGTGAGGCCGAAGTGGGCGGGCAGCGCGCGGGCCAGCTCGGTCGGTGCGCCGCGGCCGTCCTCGGCGCGGGCCGCGCACCACAGCGCCTCGTCGGCGAGTTGCGCACCGCCGCCCCAGTCACCGGAGATCCGGCCGATGGCCGGGAAGCGCGCGGTGGCTCCGTCGCGTCCGAGGCCGACGCAGTTGATGCCGGCTCCGCAGACGACGGCGACGCCCACCGGCTCCCCGTCGTCCGGCAGCCCGGCCCGTAGCAGGGCGAAGGTGTCATTGCGGACGGTCACGGTTCCCGCCCACCCCCGGCGCGCGATCTCGGCGGTCAGTCGGGCTTCCTCGACGGGGAGGTCGGCGTTGGCAAGAAAGGCCGAGAGGTGGTCGACAGGGCCGGCTGCTCCCACCACCCCACCAGACCCCGCCACCCTGGCCACCCCAACAGCCCCCGCCGCTCCCACCATTCCGGCCTCAGCCAGAACAGACGCCACCAGCGGTGCCAGCATGTCCACCGCCCGTTCGGCGCCCACCACCGGTGGTTGGAAGCCGCCGCCCCGGGCGGTTGCGAGGATGCTGCCGTCCGTGGTTACCAGTGCCACATCGGTCTTGCTGTTGCCTGCGTCGATGGCGAGGGCCATGCCGGTCAGGCCCACGGCAGGTGCTCCTGGTTGTGCGCGATCAGGACGTCGGTGAGCCGGTCCGCCTGGTCGAGCTGGCCGATGAGGGGGTGGGCGAGGAGGGCGGAGAAGACGGCTCGGCGTCCCTCGGCGCGGTCGGTGGGGCGGCCGACTCCGCTCAACAGGGCTGCTTCCAGGGCGAGTTGTTCGTAGGCGGTGACATGGGCGATCAGTCCGGCGTACTGCGGTTCCAGGGGGCGTACGGGGAGGGGTGCGGCGCCGGTCGCGTTCACGGTTGCGGGGGCCTCGATCACCGCGTCGTCGGGGAGGAAGGGGAGGGTGCCGTCGTTACGGGTGTTGACGATCTGGGGGTCGCCGGTGTCGCGCAGCAGTGACGAGGTCAGTGCCACCGCGGCTTCCGAGTAGTAGGCGCCGCCGCGTCGGGACAGCAGCTCCGGTTTCTCGTCGAGGGCCGGGTCGCCGTACAAGGTGAGCAGCTCCCGCTCGATGGCGGCGACCTCCGCGGCGCGGGACGGTTTGCTGCGCAACTCCCGTACCACGGCGTCGTGTTGGTAGTAGTAGCGCAGATAGTAGGAGGGGATGGCGCCGAGGTGGTCGAGGAGGGCGCGGGGCATCCGTAGTTTGGCGGCGAGGGTGTCGCCGTGTGCGGCCAGCAGTTCGGGGAGGACGTCCTCGCCCGCGACGCGTACGGACCGTTCCCAGGTGAGGTGGTTGAGGCCGATGTGCTCCAGCGCGACCTGGTCGGGGGCGACTCCCAGCAAGGTGGCGAAGGTGCGCTGGAAGCCGATGGCGACGTTGCACAGGCCGACGGCCCGGTGGCCGTGGGTGAGCAGCGCCCGGGTGACGATGCCGACGGGGTTGGTGAAGTCGACGATCCAGGCCGCGGGGTTGCGGCGGCGGACCCGTTCGGCGATGTCGAGGACGACGGGGACGGTGCGCAGCGCCTTGGCGAGGCCGCCGGCGCCGGTGGTCTCCTGGCCGACGCAGCCGCACTCCAGCGGCCAGGTCTCGTCCTGGTTGCGGGCGGTCTGGCCGCCGATGCGAAGTTGCAGCAGGACGGCGTGGGCGCCGTCGATACCGGCGTCCAGGTTGCCGGTCCAGGAGATCCGGCCGGGGTGCCCCTGTTTGGCGAAGATGCGCCGGGCCAGTCCGCCCACCAGCTCCAGCCGCTCCGTGTCCGGGTCGATGAGGACGAGTTCCTCCAGCGGCAGCAGATCACGCAGCCGGGCGAAGCCGTCGATGAGTTCGGGGGTGTAGGTGGAGCCGCCGCCGACCACGGCGAGCTTGATACGGGGGTGCGGGGTGCGTCCCTGGGGAGACGGCATACAGATCAGCCCTTCACTCCGGTGAGCGTGGCGCCTTCGACGAAGGCCCGCGGAACGAGCGGCGTGGCACCGGCCGGCGCCACGGAAAGCCGGATACGTCTCCGTACGAGTGGCATGGCGGCAGCCGCCCGGCCGACGGACCCGCCACCGCCCCTCAGCCCGTCTGGAACACCGCATCGCGCGCCGCGGCGAGCGCCGTTCGCAGGGCGCCGAGGAGGATCGGATTGCCGTCCAGGTGGCTGAGGCGCAGGGCGGGGCGGGGCAGTGCGAGACCGGTGAACTCCTCCTCGACCAAGGCGCGCAGGGCCTCTCCGCCGGACCGGGCGACCTCGCCGGAGAGCACGATGAGCTGGGGGTCGACGACCGCCACCACGGCGGCCAGCCCGGTCGCCAACCGCCGCGCGACCTCGGCGCGTACCGCGCCGTGCGCCAGTGCTTCGGTGACCGTACGGACGTCGGAGGACCCGCGCTTCCGGCCCAGTTGGATGACGCTCGCTGCGCCGACCAGCCGCTGGAAGCCGCCGCCCGCGTCCGGCCGGGCGGCGTCGCGTGCGCCGCCACGGGCCAGCGGGGCACCGGGCAGCGGCATATAGCCGATCTCGCCCGCGCCGCCGGTGGCGCCGCGCAGCAGCCGCCCGCCCAGTACGAGGGCGGCACCCACTCCCCTGTCGGCCCACACCAGGACGAAGTCGTCGAAGCCCTGGGCGGCCCCGTCGTACTGCTCGGCGACCGCCGCAAGATTCACATCATTTTCGAGTGTGACCGGCATGCCCAGTGCCTCGGCCAACTCCTCCTTCAGGGCCCGCGCGTGCCAGTCCGGCAGGTGAGGTGCGTAGCGCAGCCGTCCGGTCCGCGGGTCGAGTGCGCCGGGTGTGCCGATGACCGCCCCGTGCAGCCGCTCGCGCGCCAGCCCGGCCTGGGCCAGTGCTCCGTCGACGGCCCGCGCGACCAACTGGGCGGTCCGGCCCGGCGCGTCGCGGGACCGACGCCCGTGGGCCCCGGCGAACGCGTCGCTGCCGGCCCGTTCCTCGCCGAGTACCTGCCCGGTGATGTCGGCGACCGCGGCGGTGACCCCCAGCTGATCGACGGCCAGTGCGGCGATATGCGCCGCCGCCGGGTTGATCTCGTACAGCTGCGCACTGGGGCCCGGCCGCCCGGTCTCGTTGCCGGTGGTCCGCACCAGCCCCGCGGCCTCCAGCCGGGCCAGCAGCTGCGAGGCGGTGGGCTTCGACAGCCCGGTCAGCTCCCCGATCCGGGTACGGGTCAACGGGCCCCGCGACACCAGCAGATCGAGCGCGGCCCGGTCGTTCATGGCCCGCAGCACCCGCGGCGTCCCGGGGATTCCCGGCACCGACTGCCCACCGGACACGACGTCCCCCGTTCACCCGGAGGCCGGACCGACGACCGCCCAGCCTCTGTTAAGAAACCTTCCCAACGATCCGACAGGAAGGTAGGCCGCGGCCCGTCGCAGCGTCAATGGGCAAAAGAGGAGAGGGGCCCACCGACACACGGCGGTTTCTAGCGGTCGTCGCAACACGTGGTCGGTTTGATCAGGCCGCGAGCAGTTTATGCAGGCGCTCGGCTGGGGTTTCCCAGTCGAGCGTTTTGCGTGGCCGGCTGTTGAGTTCGGCGGCGACGGCGGCCAGGTGCTCTGGGGCGTGGGCCCTGAGATCGGTGCCCTTGGGGAAGTACTGCCGCAGCAGGCCGTTGGTGTTCTCGTTGGAGCCGCGCTGCCAGGGACTGGCCGGGTCGCAGAAGTAGACCGGGATGTCGGTGGCGAGGGTGAACGAGCCGTGGGCGGCCATCTCCGCGCCCTGGTCCCAGGTCAGGGATCGCACCAGGTGTCCGGGCAGGGTCTGGACCGTGGTCACCAGGGCGTCGCGGACCTGCTCAGCGGCGCGGCCGTTTGGCAGGTGCAGGAGCATCACATAGCGGGTGGCGCGCTCGACCAGCGTGCCGATGGCGGAGATGCCGTCCTTGCCGATGATCAGGTCGCCTTCCCAGTGGCCGGGCACCGCCCGGTCCCCGACCTCCGCGGGGCGTTCACTGATCATGACCATGGGGGTAGCGGACCTGGGCTGACGGGCGGTGGCCCGGCGGTGCGGTTTGCGCCAGGCGCGTCCCTGGCGGAGGGCTTTGGTCAGCTCACGGCGAAGCTCACCGCGGCCCTGGACGTAGAGGGCCTGGTAGACCGTCTCGTGGACCACGTGCATCTCCGGCCGCTGGGGAAACTGGTTCCGTAGAGCCTGGCAGATCTGCTCCGGACTCCACTTTCGGCCGAGGTGGTCCTGGATGAAGTCCCGCAGCTCGGAGTTCTGGCCGATCTTGCCGGGCTTGGGGCGCGGTCGGCGGGCGTCCGCGCGGGCCTGAGCTGCATACGGGCGGTAAGCCCCGCTGCCGGGGTGGCAGTTGCGCTTGATCTCCCGGCTGATGGTGGACGGGCTGCGGCCCAGCTCGGCAGCGATCGTCCGCAGGGCCGCCTTCTCCCGCAGCCGGTCGGCGATGTGGATGCGATCAGCCTCGCGCAGGTACCGCGACGGACGGGAAGGCTCTGCTGCCGCGCGAAGCGGCAGCAGAGCCTTCCTCTGCGACCCGGTGGGTCTGCGCCCATTACGCCACTTCTGGCCGGTCCGCTCATCGATCCCGATGATCCGGCACGCCTCTCGGTTGCTGAAGCCCTGCTGCATGAGCCGGGAGTATGCCTCCCGCTCCCGGGTCAGCTTCCGAGGGCCCTGTGGCGCCCGGTCCTTACGGACCTCGAAGTCCATTGCATCCCCTGAACTGGGGTGTTGCAACGACTCCTAGAACCCAAGCACTCATCGGTATGCCCCTCTCCCCGTAGCGGGAGCCCTCAGCCACTCACCACCCGGCTACCAGCGACCAGCGACCGGCGCCCGGCTACCGGGCCACCGGCCGCCAACCACCTACTTCCCCAACTTGGACGGCGAAGCGATCGGACTCGTCGCCAGGGACTGCGGGGACAGCGGGTTGTTGAGGGCCGAGGGAGCCGCCATACCGGCGGCGGGGTCGGTGGTCTCCGCCTCTGCTTCCTCGTCCTCGGGGAGCGGGCGCGGGGCGAGGTCGACGCCGGCCGCGTCCAGGGCGTGCTTGATGCGCCAGCGCAGCTCGCGCTCCACGCCGAGGGCCTTGCCGGGCATGGTCTTGGCCGCGACGCTGATGGTGACCGTGTCCAGGTGCACCTCGCTGAGGCCGAGCACCTGCACCGGCTCCCACAGCTGCTCGTTCCAGGGCTCGGACTTCGACATCGCCTCACCGGCGGTGGTGATGGTGTCGCGGGCGCGCTGGAGATCCTGGTCGGCGGCGATCACCACATCGACGGCGGCCGTGGACCAGCCCTGGCTGAGGTTGCCGATCCGCTTGACCTCGCCGTTGCGGATGTACCAGATCGCGCCGTTGGGGCCGCGCAGCTTGGTGACGCGCAGGCCGACCTCGATGACGGTGCCGGTGGCGACGCCGGCGTCGATCTCGTCGCCGACGCCGTACTGGTCCTCCAGGATCATGAAGACGCCGGAGAGGAAGTCGGTGACGAGGTTGCGGGCGCCGAAACCGATGGCCACACCGGCGACACCGGCGCTCGCCAGCAGCGGCGCCAGGTTGATCTTCAGGACGGAGAGCACCGTCAGGGCGGCGGTGCCCATGATCACGAAGGAGGCGACGCTGCGCAGCACCGAGCCGATGGCCTCGGAGCGCTGCCGGCGTCTCTCGGCGTTGACGAGCAGTCCGCCCAGCGCGGTGCCCTGGGCGGCAGCCGCGGTGCGGTTCATCCGCTCGATGAACTTGGTGATGGTGCGGCGAATCACATGCCGCAGCACCACCGCGATCACCAGAATCAGCAAGATTTGCAGGCCGGACGTGAGCCACGTCCCCCAGTTCTCCTGCACCCAGCCGGCGGCGTTGGTGGCCTTCTCCGTGGCGTCGTCGAGCGAAGTCGGGCCGGAGGAGCCGGGTGTGGCGGCGCTCAGGTGCGCGGCAGCGGCCGGCGAAGCGGACCAGAACACAGTCGAACCTTCCGTGTGGGACAGCAGGCCCGGGCCTCGGCAGGACTCCAGGGGACCGGGCAGACCAACCACACTAACGGGGCAATGAGAACGGTCCGCGCTCTTGTTCGAACGGGCAGGTTTTGCGCGGGCCGGAAAGAGCGGGATCCGGACAGCGGCGCGAGGGGTGTGGTGGAAAACACCTCCGGGCCGTTACTCGGTCATGGTGGCGCTCCGACCAGGCAGCGGGGGACACTGTGGGGAGATCGTCCCGGCGCGAGCCACGCGCCGCCGGCGTACAAGGAGGCACCCGTGCCGCATGTCCTGGTCCTCAACGCGTCGTACGAGCCGCTCGGCGTCGTACCGCTCCGCCGCGCGCTCATCCTCGTCCTCAATGAGAAGGCTGTCAGCCTCGAGGAGTCCGGCGCCCTGATGCACAGCGCGACCCGCGTGATCCCTGCTCCGAGCGTGGTCCGCTTGAAGCGGTTCGTGCGGGTGCCCTTTCGTGGCCCCGTGCCCCTGACCCGCCGGGCGCTGTTCGCCCGTGACGGCGGGCGCTGTATGTACTGCGGTGGCGTCGCAACCAGCGTCGACCACGTCATCCCGCGCAGCCGCGGAGGTCAGCACACCTGGGAGAACGTCGTCGCCGCCTGCCGGCGCTGCAATCATGTCAAGGCCGACCGCCATGTCGCCGAGATCGGCTGGCGGCTCCGGCATCAGCCCGCCCCGCCGTCAGGACTGGCGTGGCGGATCATCGGTACGGGCCATCGTGACCCGCGCTGGCTGCCGTATTTGCAGCCGTACGGCGCGGATGACGCCCTGGCCCGGATCGACGCCGTATCGGCGTAGGTCCGGGATTTTCCGTCCGGGGGCCGTGGGGGCAGCGCCGTGTGCGCGGCTCCCCACGGTCCCCGGACGCGTTCAGTGCGTGTTGTTGCCTCGCGCGTCCTTGCCGCGCTCGTCGTTGCCGTGCGGCTCCTGCACCGCGTACGCCTCCACCGACCACAGCGAGTAGCCGAAGCGGGTGGCCCGCTTGTCGCCCTGGATACGGACGAACCGGGCGTCCTTGGCGTCCATCCGGAGGGACTCCCGGCCGCCCTTGCCGTCCCGGACCGTGGCCGCCGTGCGCCAGGTGCGGCCGTCCGGCGAGACCTGGACGCGGTAGCCGGCGGCGTAGGCGTCCTGCCAGTGCAGGACGAGCCGGCCGAGGCGGGTCGGGTGGGCCAGCGCGAACTGGAGCCAGGCGCCGTCCTCGGCGGTGGACGACCAGCGGGTCCGCGGATTGCCGTCGGTGGCCGCCGATGCCGGGAAGTCGGGCGTCTCGTCCCCGGAGGAGGTGGCGACGGTGCCGCGCGCCAGGTCCCTGCCGCCGGTGCGCGGATAGGTCCGCACCGTCAGCGTCTGCTCCGAGCCGCCGAAGGTGACCGGGATCCGGTACGTCCCGGAGGGGGCGTCCTCGGGGACGTCGACCGTGACGCGGACCGTGGCGGTGCCGCCGCGCGGGGCGGTGACCTCGTCCGGGGCGTGCACGGTGAAGCCCTTGGGTGCCTTGACCGTCAGCTTCTCGTGGACGTCGGCGGGGCGGCGGGAGTAGATCCGGGCGTCCACCGTGGCGCTGTCGCCGGGCTGCGCGTCCACCTCCTTGCGGGACAGTTCGAGCCCGGCCTGCTCGGTGTCGTCGAACCACGGGGTGAGCGCCTTCACGGACGGTGCCTTTGCGCCGTTCTCCCAGGTCAGCCGTACCGCGTCGGCACGCAGCCGCGGGGTGTGCGACTCCGTCCAGCCGGTGGCGGAGAGCCGGCCCAGGCGGCGCCAGCCCTCGCCGGGGACATGCGCCTCCAGGGACACGGCGCGCGCGGCGGCGCCCGGCTCGGTCAGGGCGGTGACCGCGGCCAGCCGGCGGGCCCGCTCGAAGGGGACGGTCAGGGACCTCGGGCCGGTGTCCTCGTCGGGCCGGGGGGTCTCGTGGCGGGCGCCGGTCCAGGCGTCGGCCTCGGTCATCGCCCGCTCCAGGAACGGTGCGAGCACGCCCTTGCCGACCGTCGCCGGGCTGCGCGCGATCTCCTTGCGCAGCCGCTGCGCCGTGCGCTGGGCGGACCAGGCGGTGCCGCCGTCGTCATGGGCCTGTGCCATCAGCGTGTCCACGGCGTGCGCGCCGGCGGTGCCGTAACGGGCCAGCTGCTCGGCCCAGGGCCGGATCTCGGCGGCCAGATCCGGGTTCAGGTCGTCGGGTGCGCTGCTCATCGTCCGGAACGCGTTCCGCAGCGTCCGGGCCGCCTTGGCGAGGTCCGCGTCCTGGCCGGGCCGGCCGTGGTTGGTCGCCGCCTCGCGGGCCGCCCAGAAGCGGTTGATCAGCACCCGCAGATACTTCGACTCGGTCCGGTCCAGCACCGAGGAGGAGTCGTTGCCGGCCAGCGCCCGCAGCGCGGCACGGGCCCGCGGGTCGCTGCCCGCCAGATCGTCGACGGCCGCCTCCCAGGACTCCGCGGGGCGGTAGTCGCGGGGGTTCCACGCATAGTCGGCGGCCGTGAACAGCGGGATACGGGAGGCGAGCGGCTGCTCCATGGCGTTGGCGAGCAGCGCCGAGGAGCCGGTGGCGACGGCCGGCTCACGGCCGCGGTAGGGGCCGAGGAAGATCCGGTCCTGGGCGTAGTCGTTGACCGGATAGTTGTCCATGGTCACCAGCGGGTGGCCGAACGCCTGGCGGGCGGTGGACAGCTCCCCGCCGGTGATGGTCCGCGGGACCACCCCGATACCGGTCCAGGCCACCTCGACCCGGTCGCCGAGCGCGTCGGAGAGCGCGCTGCGGTACGCCGTCGAGCCGTCCTGGTAGTACTCGGTCGGCATCAGCGACAGCGCCGCGGCCTCCGGGTGCCGCTCCGCCAGGTGCGCGGCGAGCGCGTTGGCGATCTTGGCCTGCGCGGTGGCCGCGGCCCGCGGGCCGGAGCCGAAGGTGTCCTCGTCGGCGTCGCAGTGCCATTCGCTGTAGCTGACGTCCTGGAACTGGAGCTGGAAGGAGCGCACGCCCAGCGCCCACATCGCGTCCACCTTGCGCCGCAGCGCCCGCAGGTCCTCCTCGGACGAGTAGCACAGCGCCTGGCCGGGCGCGAGGGTCCAGCCGAGCGTGACGTGGTTGGCGCGGGCCCGCTCGGCCAGCGCCCGGAAGTCGTCGCGCTGCGCGGCCGGGTAGGGCTCGCGCCAGCGCGCCTGGCGGTACGGGTCGTCGCCGGGCGCGTACAGATAGTGGTTCTGCTTGGTGCGCCCCATGAAGTCCAGCTGGGCCAGCCGCTGCGGCCGGCTCCACGGCTGCCCGAAGAACCCCTCGGTGGTGCCGCGCACGGCCGTACCGGGCCAGTCCCGCACGGCCACCGAGGCCAGCTGCGGCTCCCGGCCCGCACCCTTGCTGACCAGCTGCCGCAGCGTCTGCGCGGCGTGGAAGAGGCCGTCCGGGCCGACGCCGTCCAGGGCGACCGTGTCCCGGCCCGCGACCTGGCCCACGGCCAGCCGGTAGCCGCCGGAGGGCAGATCCCCGCGGGCCGGTGCCCGCAGCGCCCGCAGCGCCTCCGCGGCCGGCCGGCCGCCGGCCCGGATCACCGGCCCGGCCGCGGGCAGCCGGTCGCCGGGCGCCAGGGTCCGCACGGTGTGCACCCCGGCGTCGCGCAGCAGCCCGCGCAGCACGTCCAGGGCGTAGGGATCGGTGTCCGGCGCCGCCACCAGAGCCACCTCGCCGGTGAGGGGCACGGGGGCGCCGAGATCCTCCATCGACTGGGGGCGCGGCCAGACCGCGGGCGTGCGCCCCGCGCCGGCCGGGCGGTCCGGCTGCTCGGGCGTGCCGATGGCGGGGTCGGCGGGCGCGGCCTGGGCGCCGGGCGCCCCGCCGAGCAGCCCTCCGATGACGGCGGCGGCCAGTGCGGTGGTCCCCGCCACCCGCGCGCGGGCGCTCGCGCCGCTCCCCTTGCCGCCCCTACCGATTTTTCCGACGCTCCATACGCCCCGGCCTCGCACGGCTGCTCCTCGTCCCCGTCCATCACTCGCCGGCTCGCACCGGCGCCCCATTTCCCCGCCGATGCCCGTTCGGACAGACCTTCGGCCGTGAGCCCACCATTGTGGCGGTCAGGGTGTCAATAAGGCCATGGCGCCGTCCCCTACGTCGTCATACGTACGGCTTTCGCCGGGTGGTGCGGGCGGGGGTTCGCGGGGGTGGACGGTCCGCAGAACTTCCGTCGCGGGGTCCGCTTTCTCCGTCTTCTCTGCGCCTGCCGGTGTCCGCCGCAGTGAAATCGCCTGCGTGGGGGATAATGAGAGGTGGGTCACGTTTCGTGAGCAGATACGTCTGCGAACGTGTCGAGTGGGTAGGGCCCACGTGTCCCACTACCGATGAACGGGAGGCCCTCGTGGCCGCATCCGCTCAACTGCTCCTCGACGCTCTGTCCTCCAAACCGGGAGGTGCGACGATGGAGCCCGATCTCTTCGACGGGGTGTCCGACCCCGATTCCGGCCTGGACGGCTCCGGCTCCTACAGCTTCGTCGAGCCGCCCCTGACCAGCGAGCCCCCGCTCGCCGACGCCGCACCACTGACCAGCGAGGTCCCGATCGCCGCCGAGCTGCCGCTGACCAGCGAGCCGACGGCCGCGGGCATGGGCACGGAGTCCATGGAGGTCTGAGGACCCATGGGCCGCGCGCGGCTCGCCCGGCTGCACGGCGTCGCCACGTCGTACGCACCCTCGCCGGGCACGAGCGTCCGGATCGCCGACGACACCGTTGTCGCCGTGCTCGCCGCATTAGGAGTCGACGCCTCGACTCCGCACGCCGTACGCGCCGCCCTGGCCGCGTACGAGGACGACGCGCGCCGCGCCCTGCTTCCCCGCACCGTCGTCGCCCGTCCGGACCGGCCACCCGACCTCGCGCGTCTCCCCGAAGGCACCGTCCTCCGGGTCGAGACCGGGGCCGGTGAGGCCGCGGACCTGGGCGCGCCCG
This sequence comes from Streptomyces sp. bgisy130, assembly GCF_057708345.1. Lineage (NCBI taxonomy): Bacteria > Bacillati > Actinomycetota > Actinomycetes > Kitasatosporales > Streptomycetaceae > Streptomyces > Streptomyces sp. bgisy130. Next base: position 5,994 of record NZ_JBYISA010000054.1, on the reverse strand, counting down.
ATCCGGCGGCGCTCGCCAGGCTGCCCCTGGGCGTCCATGTACTGGAGGCCCGGGCGCCCGGCGGCCGCACCGCCCGCGCCCCGCTGATCGTCGCGCCCGACCGGGTGCCCGCACCCCCCGGCCGCAGCCACGGCTTTCTGGTGCAGCTCTACTCGCTGCTGTCCCGGCGGTCCTGGGGCATGGGCGACCTAGGGGACCTCGCCGAGCTCGCGTCCTGGTCCGGGCGCGCACTGGGCACCGGCTTCCTCCAGCTCAACCCGCTGCATGCGGCCGTCCCCGGCCCGCCCACCGACCCGTCGCCGTACCGGCCCTCCTCCCGCCGCTTCCCCGACCCGGTCCATCTGCGGATCGCCCACATCCCGGAGTACGCCCACCTCGCCGGCGCCGCGCGCTTACGGGCCGACGAGCTGGCCGCCCGCGCCGACGCGCTCCGTTCCGGGGTGCTCGAACGGGGCGCGCTGATCGACCGGGACGCGGTCTGGGCGCTCAAGCGGGAGGCGCTGGAGCTGCTGTGGGCGGTGCCGCTCGGGCCGGGCCGGCGGGCCGCGTACTGCGACTTCCTCGCCGAGCAGGGCCAGGCGCTGGAGGACCACGCCACCTGGTGCGCGATCGCCGAGCGGCACGGCCCGGACTGGCGCGGCTGGCCCGCCGAACTGCGCGATCCACGGTCCCCGGGCACCGCCCGGCTGCGGCACCGGCTGCTGGACCGGATCGACTTCCACTGCCGGCTGGTCTGGCACACCGACCAGCAACTGGCCGCCGCCCAACGGGCCGCGCGGGATGCCGGGATGGCCGTCGGGCTGGTGCACGACCTCGCCGTCGGCGTCCACCCCTCCGGCGCCGACACCTGGGCGCAGCAGGACGCCTTCGCCGCCGGAATGTCCATCGGGGCGCCGCCGGACGCCTTCAACGCCCGCGGCCAGGACTGGGGCCTGCCGCCCTGGCGCCCCGACGCGCTGGCCGCCGCGGGCTACGCCCCCTACCGGGAGCTGCTGCGCGGCCTGCTGCGGCACGCCGGGGCGCTGCGGATCGACCATGTGATGGGGCTGTTCCGGCTGTGGTGGGTCCCGGAGGGCCGGCCGCCGACGGAGGGCGCCTATGTCCGCTACGACGGTGAGGCGATGCTCTCCGTGCTGGCCCTGGAGGCGCGGCGGGCCGGGGCCGCGGTGATCGGCGAGGATCTGGGCACCGTCGAGCCGGGCGTCCGCGAGGCGCTCGCCGCCCGCGGCGTGCTGGGCACCTCGGTGCTGTGGTTCGAGCGGGACTACGGGAACGGGGAGCGGGACGCGGGGGACGGGGCGGACGCGGGGGGTGCGGGGGACGGGACGGCCGCGGCCGACGGCCCCGGTGCGGCCCCGGCCCCGGCCCCGGCGCCGGAGGCGGGGGCCGAGGGCTCCGGCGCGGGACCGGCGGGGGAGGGCGGGGCGGCGCGGGATGCCGCCCCCGCGTCCGGCGCCGCGGCCCGCATCCTGGCGCCCGGGGAGTGGCGCAGCGCCTGTCTCGCCACCGTCACCACCCACGATCTGCCGACCACCGCGGCCCGGCTGACCGGCGAGGACGTGGCCCTGCGCGAGCGGCTCGGGCTGCTCGCCGGGCCGCCGGAGCGGGAGCGCTCCCGCGCCACCCAGGAACGCACCGAATGGCTGCGGGAGTTGGTGCGGCGCGGGCTGCTGCCCGAAGGGCCGGGCGACGAGGAGGCGGCGGTCCGGGCCGTGCACCGCTTTCTGCTGCGCACCCCGGCGCGGATGGTCGGCGTCTGGCTGCCCGACGCGGTGGGGGACCGGCGCCCGCAGAACCTCCCCGGGACATGGGATGAATACCCGAACTGGCGCCTGCCGATCGCCGGTCCCGACGGCCGTCCGCACACCCTGGAGGAGCTGGCCGCCTCGCCCCGACTGCACGCCCTGATGCGGGAGTTGGCGGACGGGAACCTCTAGTACTGGCGAGGGGCGGTTCCCGCGTGACGTCCCGGCGCCAGTCCGCCGCGCACGCCCTCCCGGGCCTCGGGCACCGGCGGATCCTCGCGCTGCCGCGGCCGGTGACCGCGGACGCCGTGCGGGTCACCGTCCAGGAGTCCCGCGGGACGGGCCGGCTGTTGCCGGTGACGCTGCACCGCAGCCGGGCCGCGGGCGGCTGAGACCGCGGGACGGCGAGGGCGCCGGTTGTGCCACCCCGGGCGCGCGGGGCGCGGGGGCGTCCGATACGTTGACTTCGTGAGCAACAAGGTCAATAAGAATGTCCTGCGCGCCGGAACCATCACCGCCGGCACCGCGCTGATGCTGCTGATGTCGTCCCCCGCGTTTGCGCTCACCCGCGACGATGGTGACGACCCGGGTCCGGGTCTGAGCGTGATCGAGACGCTCGGCCTCTACGTCGCTTTGCCCATCGTTCTCTTCCTGGTGATCGCCGGGCTGGTCATGGTGGGCGACAAGTCCCACAAGCAGGCCGGCTCCAAGGGCTGACACCGGGCACCAGTGACGCCGCAAGGGCGCCCCTCGGTTACAAGAACCGAGGGGCGCCCTTTGTCGTACCCGGATATTTCCGCAGGTGAAAAAGGGGTTGCGAGGTGGCTATCGCGCGATTTTCGGCCGGTTTGCGAGGGGGCTGTATTTAACCGGCCCTAACCTACGATGACGTAACCTACGCAGCCGTAGGTCAAACCTACGGTCCCGTAGGTCATCGTCCCCAGGAGTTCCCCCCGTGACCATCGCCCCCGCCCGCCATAACGGAGAGCTCGGCCATGCCGCCTGGAGCGACGCCCAGTTGCTCTATGCGCTCGAAGAGGTCGTCGAGAAGGAACTCAACCGCCATCTGAAAGTCGCCAAGGACTGGATGCCCCACGAGTACGTGCCGTGGAGCGACGGGCGTAACTTCCCCGGGCCGCTGGACGGCGACGCCTGGGACCCCGAGCAGTCCAAGGTCAGCGACATCGGCCGGATCGCCCTGGTGGTCAACCTCCTCACCGAGGACAACCTCCCCAGCTACCACCACGAGATCGCCACCCTCTTCGGCCGCGACGGCGCCTGGGGCACCTGGGTGCACCGCTGGACCGCCGAGGAGGGCCGGCACGGCATCGTGATGCGCGACTACCTGCTCACCAGCCGGGCCGTCGACCCGGACGAGCTGGAGCGGTTCCGCATGGCCCATATGTCGGAGGGTTTCGAGTCCGACAACTCGCACAGCATGCTGCACTCGGTGGCGTACGTCGCCTTCCAGGAGCTGGCCACCCGGATCTCGCACCGCAACACCGGCCACCACTCCGGTGACCCGGTCTGTGACCGGATGCTGTCCCGGATCGCCACCGACGAGAACCTCCACATGGTCTTCTACCGCAACCTCCTCGGTGCGGCCTTCGAGATGGCGCCCGACCAGACGATGTGCGCGGTGCGCGATGTCGTCACCGGCTTCCGGATGCCCGGCCACGGGATGCCCGGCTTCGAGCGGTCCGCGGCCCGGATGGCCCTCGGCGGGATCTACAACCTGCGCATCCACCACGACGATGTGCTCCAGCCGGTGCTGCGCTTCCTGAAGGTGCTGGAGATCGGCGGGCTGGGCCCGGCCGGGCTGGCCGCGCAGGAGGAGCTGGGGCTGTTCATGGACGGCCTGGACGGCCAGGCGCGGAAGTTCGACGAGCGCCAGGCGGCCATCCTCGCCCGCCGCAAGGCCAACCGCGGCTGAAGCGGCCCTGCCGTTCCGCGTCACCGTCCATGGCGGCGGTGGCCGGGGCGGCGGGTGCGTACGCTGCCCGCATGGCCGACTGGGACCTCAAAAAGCTGCGCATCCTGCGCACCCTCCACGAGCTGGGCACGGTCACCGCGACCGCCGAGGCGCTGCACATGACGCCCTCGGCGGTCTCGCAGCAGCTGACCGGGCTGGCCAAGGCGCTCGGGGTGACGCTGCTGGAGGCGCACGGCCGGCGGGTGCGGCTGACCGACGCCGCTGAGCTGGTGCTGCGGCACGCGGAGGCGGTCTTCGCCCAGCTGGAGCGCGCCGACGCGGAGCTGCTCGGCTACCTCCAGGGCGAGGCCGGCCAGGTGCGGGTCGGGGCTTTCTCCACCGCCATCCCCGCGCTGGTGGTCCCCGCCGTACAGGAGCTGCGCCGCACGCACCCGGGGCTCTCGGTCGTCGTGTGGCAGGCGGAGGCGGAGGCCGCGTACGAGCTGCTGGCGGAGGGCAGCGTCGATCTGGCGCTGTCGCTGGCCGCGCACGCCCCCACCCCGCGCGACCCCAAGTTCAGCCGGGTCTCGCTGCTCGCCGACCCGCTGGACGTGGCGCTGCCGGCCGGCCACCGGCTGGCCGCCGAGCCGGGGCTGCGGCTGGCGGATCTGGCGGGCGAGCCCTGGATCTTCGGCAGCAGTGGGCCCTGGTCGCAGATCACCACGGCCGCCTGTGAGAACGCCGGGTTCGTGCCCGAGCAGGCGCATGCCGCCGCCGACTGGAGCGCGATCTGGGCGATGGTTGCGGCGGGGATGGGGGTGGCGCTGGTGCCCCGGATGGCGATGGCGGGCGGCATCGGGGCCTTCGGGCGCGGGGGAGTGACGCCCGCCGGAGGCGGCGGCCGTGAGGGGGTCGCGCTGCGGGTGCTGTCCGGTGACCAGCCGCGCCGTCATGTGATCGCCGCCGCCCGGCGCGGCTCGGAGGGGGCGCCGGGCCTGGCCCGGGTGCTGGCGGCGCTCCGGCAGGCGGCCGCCGCGCAGCAGCCGGGAGAGTAGAACCTTTCAGTTCTGCTGAACATATTCATCGAAAACTTTCGATGGACCTGTGCGGTGCTGCCCTGCGACCGTGAAGGGGTCCACACCTCCACCCATCGAAGGGCAGCGATGACCGCCAACCCGGCCGCCGACTCCACCGATCCGCACGCCAACGACGCCAGTCCGTACGGTGGCGGAGACCCCTACGCCGACTACCGCGGCGGGGACTTCCCCTTCACCTCGCTCGTCGACCTCGCCGACCGCCGCCTCGGTGCCGGGGTGATCGCCGCGAACGACGAGTTCTTCGCCGAGCGCGAGAATCTGCTGAAGCCGGCTCCGGCGGTCTTCGACCCCGAGCACTTCGGCCACAAGGGCAAGATCATGGACGGCTGGGAGACCCGGCGCCGCCGCGGCGCCGACGGCGATCACCCCTTCCCCACCGACGAGGACCACGACTGGGCGCTGATCCGGCTCGCCGCCCCCGGCGTGATCCGCGGCATCATCGTCGACACCGCCCACTTCCGCGGCAACTACCCCCAGCAGGTCTCCGTCGAGGCCACCTCGCTGCCCGGCAGCCCCGGCCCCGAGGAGCTGCTCGCCGGCGACGTGAAGTGGGAGGAGCTGGTCCCGCGCATGCCGGTACGGGGCCACGCCGCCAACGGCTTCGAGGTCACCGTCGAGCGCCGCTTCACGCATCTGCGCCTCAAGCAGCATCCCGACGGCGGCATAGCCCGCCTCCGGGTGCACGGCGAGGTCGTGCCGGACCCGGCGTGGCTCGACGTGCTCGGCACCCTCGACCTGGCGTCCGTCCTGCACGGCGGCACCGTCGAGGACGCCTCGGACCGCTTCTACTCCTCGCCCACCCAGATCATCCGGCCCGATCTCTCCCGCAAGATGGACGACGGCTGGGAGAACCGCCGCCGCCGGGTCAAGGGCACACACGACTGGGTGCGCTTCCGCCTCGCCGCGCAGGGCGAGATCAGGGCGGTGGAGATCGACACCGCCTACCTCAAGGGCAACTCCGCGGGCTGGGCCGCCCTGTCCGGCTGCGACGGCGACCCGGCCGACGAGGCGTCCTGGTTCGAGATCCTGCCGAAGACGAAGCTCCAGCCCGACACCCCGCACCGCTTCGCCCTGCCGGCGGCCGTCACCGCCACGCACATACGGCTGGAGGTCTTCCCCGACGGCGGCCTCGCCAGGATGCGGCTGCACGGCGCCCTCACCGAAGCCGGCCGGGCCGCACTGGGCCGCCGCTTCGACGCCCTCAACGGCTGAGCCGCACCCCGGTCTTACGCCAGGCCCC
>NZ_JBYISA010000053.1:0-39195 GCF_057708345.1 Streptomyces sp. bgisy130 | reverse complement strand
ATCTTGCGTTTCCGACTCTATCAGATCCTTGCGAGCCCGATTTTCGCCGGTGCGTTTCCACCTTTCGGCTTCTTCGCGTTTCCGACTCTACCAGATCCGATTTCGTTCCGTTTCCGGTTCGAATTCGTTCCGATTTCCCGTCGGAGAGGGGTGCCTTTCGATTGATCCGACTTTATCAGATTGCTCTGGGCCGGAATTCCGCCCGGTCTTCCCGGGGCGCTCCGTACGCACAGCGTGCGGCGCTTCCCGTTCAGGCGGAGCCGTAAACGTACTGGAGCGGGGCGCCTGGATGCAAATCCAGGCGCCCCGCTCCGACTTGAGTACCTTCGTACGGCTCTGTGCGTCAGACCTCGACGACCACAGGGAGGATCATCGGGCGGCGGCGGTAGTTGTCCGACACCCACTTGCCGACCGTACGGCGGACCAGCTGCTGGAGCTGGTGGGGCTCCGTGATGCCGTCCTGTGCCGACTTGGCCAGGGCCTCGTCGATCTTGGGGATCACACCCGAGAAGGCGGCGTCGTCGATGCCCGAGCCACGGGCGTGGATGTCCGGGCCACCGACGATCTTGCCGGTGGTGCTGTCCACGACCACATAGACCGAGATGATGCCCTCGTCGCCGAGGATCCGGCGGTCCTTGAGGTGGGCCTCGGTGACATCGCCGACCGAGAGGCCGTCGACGTAGACATAGCCGGCCTTGACCTTGCCGACGATCTTGGCGACGCCGTCGACCAGGTCGACCACCACGCCGTCCTCGGCGATGACGATCCGGTCCTTCGGTACGCCGGTCAGGGCGCCCAGCTCGGCGTTGGCCCGCAGATGGCGCCATTCGCCGTGCACCGGCATCAGATTCTTCGGCTTGCAGATGTTGTAGAAGTACAGCAGCTCGCCGGCCGAGGCGTGGCCCGAGACATGGACCTTGGCATTGCCCTTGTGGACCACATCCGCGCCCCATCGGGTGAGGCCGTTGATCACGCGGTAGACCGCGTTCTCGTTGCCCGGGATGAGGGACGAGGCCAGGATCACCGTGTCGCCCGGGACGATCCGGATCTGGTGGTCGCGGTTGGCCATCCGGGAGAGGGCGGCCATCGGCTCGCCCTGGGAGCCCGTGCAGACCAGCACGACCTCGTCGTCGGGGAGATCGTCGAGCGTCTTGACGTCGACAACCAGGCCGGCGGGGACCTTCAGATAGCCCAGCTCGCGGGCGATACCCATGTTGCGGACCATCGAGCGGCCGACGAAGGCGACCCGGCGGCCGTACTCATGGGCGGCGTCGAGGATCTGCTGGATGCGGTGCACATGGCTGGCGAAGCTGGCGACGATGATGCGCTTCTGGGCGTTCGCGAAGACCGTGCGCAGGACGTTGGAGATGTCCCGCTCGGGTGGGACGAAGCCCGGGACCTCGGCGTTCGTGGAGTCGGAGAGCAGAAGGTCGATGCCTTCCTCGCCGAGTCGCGCGAAGGCGGGGAGGTCGGTCAGCCGGCGGTCCAGCGGGAGCTGGTCCATCTTGAAGTCGCCGGTGTGCACGACCATGCCCGCGGGGGTGCGGATGGCGACGGCCAGCGCGTCCGGGATCGAGTGGTTGACCGCGACGAACTCGCAGTCGAACGAGCCGATCCGCTCGGTGTGGCCTTCCTTCACCTCAAGGGTGTAGGGGCGGATCCGGTGCTCCTGAAGCTTGGCCTCGATGAGGGCGAGGGTCAGCTTCGAGCCGATGAGGGGGATGTCCGGCTTCTCACGCAGGAGGTAGGGGACACCACCGATGTGGTCCTCGTGCCCGTGGGTGAGCACGATGCCGTCGATGTCGTCGAGCCGGTCCCTGATGGACGTGAAGTCCGGAAGGATCAGGTCGATTCCGGGCTGCTCCTCCTCGGGGAAGAGCACTCCGCAGTCGACGATCAGTAGCCGGCCGTCGAATTCGAAGACCGTCATGTTGCGGCCGATTTCACCCAGGCCGCCGAGGGGGGTGACGCGCAGGCCACCCTTGGGAAGCTTCGGCGGGGCGCCGAGCTCAGGATGCGGATGACTCAAAAGACTCTCCTCACCACACGCGCCACGCTGCCGTCGAGGGCACGTGGCGCGCATGACATTCGTGCACTTGCTGTTGGGCGATTGTTGGTCCGTATTCAGTTATGAAGTCTGTGATCAGAGCTGTACCCCGCCGGCGGCGAGATCGCGCGTCAGCTGCTCGGTCTCCTCGGGGGAGAGCTCCACGAGCGGCAGCCGCAGCGGACCGGCCGGCAGACCCTGGAGGCCGAGCGCAGCCTTGGTCGTGATGACGCCCTGGGTGCGGAACATGCCGGTGAAGACGGGCAGCAGCTTCTGGTGGATCTCGGTGGCCTTGGTGACATCGCCGTTGAGGTGGGCGTCCAGGAGGGCGCGCAGCTCGGGGGTCACGATGTGGCCGACCACGGAGACGAAGCCGACGGCACCGACCGAGAGCAGCGGGAGGTTCAGCATGTCGTCGCCGCTGTACCAGGCCAGGCCGGAGCGCGCGATGGCCCAGCTGGCACGACCGAGGTCGCCCTTGGCGTCCTTGTTGGCGACGATCCGGGGGTGCTCGGCGAGTCGGACCATGGTCTCGGTGTTGATCGGGACACCGCTGCGGCCCGGGATGTCGTAGAGCATCACCGGCAGCTCGGTGGCGTCCGCGATCGCCGTGAAGTGGCGGAGCAGGCCCTCCTGCGGGGGCTTGCTGTAGTACGGGGTCACCGCGAGCAGGCCATGGGCGCCGGCGTCCTGGGCGGCGCGGGCCAGCTCGAGGCTGTGGTGGGTGTCGTTGGTGCCGGCTCCGGCGACGACAAAGGCGCGATCGCCCACCGCATCGACCACCGCGCGGACCAGCTGGGCTTTCTCCGCATCGCTGGTGGTCGGGGACTCTCCGGTGGTGCCGTTGACGATGAGACCGTCATTGCCGGCGTCCACCAGATGGGCGGCGAGCCGCTGCGCGCCGTCGAGATCGAGAGCGCCATCCGGCGTGAATGGCGTGACCATGGCGGTCAGCACCCGCCCGAAGGGGGTCTGCGGTGTGGAAGTCGGAGCCATGGGTCCCACGCTACTCGTAGCTCACCGCGGGATGCGCCTCTGGGGAGCAGGGATGTGGACACCGGCACTGCCTGCTCGGGGGTTCAAGCAGTGCCGGGTCCGTCTGTTCAGCGTAAATGAACTTCCCAAAATGCCGCAATCCGGACACTTCGCACGTCTGTCCTGCGCGCTCCGGTATCCGGCCCGCGGCCTGGGCCTTACGGAGCGATCCGGCCATTCGCATTGAATGCGCCGTACGTGAGCGGCATGAGCTTGGCCCAGTGGGCCTCCATCTGCTCGCCGACCATCTCGATCTCACGCTGGGGGAAGGACGGCACCTTCGCCTGCTCGTGCTGCGTCCGCAGGCCCAGGAAGTGCATCAGGGAGCGGGCATTGCAGGTCGCGTACATCGACGAGAACAGGCCGACGGGGAGCACCGCGCGGGCGACCTCGCGGGCGACGCCGGCGGCGAGCATCTCCTGATACGCCTCGTAGGCCCGGCGGTAGGAGTCCTCCATGACGCGGCCGGTGAGCTCGTGCTGCTCCTGGGTGCCGTCGACGAATTCGTACTTGCCGGGGCGGCCCTGCTGGACGAGCTTGCGGGACGCACCGGGAACGTAGAAGACCGGGTCGAGCTGACGGTAGCGGCCGGATTCCTCGTTGTACGACCAGCCGACGCGGTGGCGCATGAACTCGCGGAAGACGAAGATCGGCGCGCTGATGAAGAACGTCATGGAGTTGTGCTCGAAGGGGCTGCCGTGCCGGTCCCGCATGAGGTAGTTGATCAAGCCCTTGGAGCGCTCCGGGTCCTTCTGGAGCTCTTCGAGGGACTGCTCGCCGGCCGTGGAGACACGGGCCGCCCACAGCACATCGCTGTCCGCGGCGCTGTGCTTGACCAGCTCGACCGTCACCTCGCTCCGGAAGCTGACGGCTGCGCTGTCGGGGCTCGCAGCGCTCTCGGCAGGGGTCTGGGACACCGGCGGTTCCTTCCATTCGTTCCTCGTGCGCGACCAGCCTACGACCCGCCACTGACAGCTCGGGAAATGCGACGTGATGCCGCGTTAGCCGCAAAACGGGCGCTCTTCAGCACCCTGCGGGGCGGCAGTTGATATTTTTCACAGAAGTCTCGGAAAACGGGCACCAACCGGACTCCGCAGACGTCTAACCCTGTGACAGTGCCCACTTCGAGGTTCCTAGGAGAGCCCGCTCATGTTCCGCCGGCGAGAGCCCGTCCCGTTCGCCTTCGTTGCCGAGGCAGACCGGTTCCGCAGCAATGTCACTCCCCCGCCGCGACAGCGCGCATCCCGCGCGCAGCTCCTCGGCCAGTCTCTCATCACGCTGACAGTCGTGGGCGGCCTGGCCGGCGCCCTGCTGTTCGGCGTTCCCGCCCTGTCGCAGGACAGTTCCGGGGCGAGCCGGGTGCATCAGTCCGAGGCACATCGCTGAACGGGCGGGCGGGGCGTGCCGGAAAAGTGGTTCCGCTCCGCCGGTCCCGATAGCCTCACCGGTCACAGCTTCCGACAGCGTGCCCATGAGTGAGGATCAGCCGTGCCCCTGCCCTTCCTGACGGCCGACCGCGACCTCGACACCGTTGCCGCGGATTCCGCCGCACTGCCGCATGACGAGCCCGACCACTGGCGCCGTCCCTACCGCCCCGGACCGTGGCGGGTAGGGGCGGCGGCGGTGCTTTTGCTGCTCGCCTCGTTCGTCCTGCTCTCCGCGATGATCATCGCGATGGCCGGCTCGCTGCCCGGCGCCGCGGCCTGCGCGGCCGTGGGGGCACTGATGATCGCCCTCGCCCTGCGGCTGCTGCGCGTCGGCCTGTGGGTCAGCGCGCAGGGTCTGCGCCAGGTGAATCTGCTGCGTACGGCGACCGAGCCGTGGAGCGCCATCGCCTCCGTGCGCACCCGCCAGCAGCCGGTGCGCTGGCTGGGGCTGCCGCGGACGGTGCAGGGCCAGGCCCTGATCATCGAGCGGACCCAGGGGGAGCCGTTGCGGACCCTGATCACCGACCACAACGGCGATTTCCTGTCCCGTCCGGAGTCCTTCGAGCGGGCCGCGGATGTCCTGGAGGCCTGGGCGGCGGAGCACCGCGACTGAGCCTGCGGACCTCGTCCGTGGTGGCGCCCGCCGGACGCCGCGCGCCTACGGGGCAGGACCGGCCGGCCCTGGCCCGTAGGACAGCTCAGGCCGCGGGGACGGCCTTGTGGTCGTGCAGGGCGATGGCGCGCTGCATCGCCTTACGGGCGCGCGGGGTGTCCCGGGCGTCGTGGTAGGCCACCGCGAGCCGGAACCACGTACGCCAGTCGCCGGGCGCCTCCTCGGTCTCGGCCTGCCGCCGGGCGAAGACCGCGTCGGCCGCGTCCCGGTCGATCCGGCCGCCGGGGGTGCGCTGGAGCTCGTCGGCGGGCAGTGCGCCCTCGGCCTCCAGCACCCGCGCCAGCCGGTGGGCGTCGCGGGCGAAGCGGGTGTTGCGCCAGAGGAACCAGCCGCCGATGCCCGGCAGCAGGAAGGCCACCGCGCCCATGCCCATGGCGGCCGGCTCGCCGGTCAGCAGGAGGAGCACGCCCTCCAGCGCCACCACGCCGAACACCAGGATCAGCACGGTGGCGAGGAAGAAGTACGTGATCTTTCCGCCCATATCCGTCAGCCCAGGTCGAGGAAGTTTTCCAGGCCCACGGTCAGGCCCGGAGTGTTCACCACCCGGCGCACACCGAGCAGGATGCCCGGCATGAAGCTGCTGTGGTGGAGGGAGTCATGGCGGATGGTGAGGGTCTCGCCCTCGCCGCCGAAGAGCACCTCCTGGTGGGCCAGCAGACCGCGCAGCCGTACGGAGTGCACGGGGACACCGTCCACGTCCGCGCCGCGGGCGCCGTCCAGCGCGGTGCTGGTGGCGTCCGGCTGCGGGGCGCAGCCGGCCTCCTCACGGGCCTTGGCGATCAGCTGGGCGGTGCGGGCGGCGGTGCCGGACGGGGCGTCCGCCTTCTTCGGGTGGTGCAGCTCGACGACCTCGACCGACTCGAAGAAGCGGGCCGCCTGCTGGGCGAACTGCATGGTCAGCACCGCGCCGATGGAGAAGTTCGGGGCGATGAGCACGCCCGCCCCGGGCGAGGCGGCGAGCGAGGTGCGCAGCTGCGCGAGGCGCTCGTCGGTCCACCCGGTCGTCCCGACCACCGCGTGAATCCCGTGCCGCACACAGAAGTCGAGGTTGCCCATCACCGCACCGGGGTTGGTCAGCTCGACCACGACCTGGGCGCCGGCCTCGACCAGCGTCTCCAGCTTGTCGCCCCGGCCCAGCCCGGCGACCAGCTCCATGTCCTCGGCGGCCTCGACGGCCCGTACGGCCTCGGAGCCGATGCGTCCCTGGGCTCCCAGTACGGCCACGCGCAGCTTGCTCATCGTTTCCCGTCTCTCTCTTGGTGGTATCGCGGCGGGGCCTAGGCGACGACGTCGTCGAGCCGGGCCGCCTGCCGGTCCTTCAGGGGGCCGATGACGGACAGCGAGGGACGGGTGCCCAGGACGTCCCGGGCCACCTCGCGCACCTCGTCCGGGGTGACGGCCGCTATCCGGGCGAGCATCTCGTCGACCGACATCTGCTCGCCCCAGCACAGCTCGCTCTTGCCGATGCGGTGCATCAGCGCGCCGGTGTCCTCCAGGCCGAGGACGGTCGAACCGCGCAGCTGGCCGATGGCGCGGCGGATCTCGTCGTCGGTGAGGCCCTGGGCCGCCACCTGGTCGAGTTCGTCGCGGCAGATCTTGAGAACGTCCTGCACCTGGCTGGGACGGCAGCCGGCGTAGACACCGAACAGCCCGCAGTCGGCGAAGCCCGAGGTGTAGGAGTACACGCTGTAGGCCAGGCCGCGCTTCTCGCGGACCTCCTGGAAGAGGCGGGAGCTCATCCCGCCGCCCAGGGCGGTGTTCAGCACGCCCATCGCCCAGCGCCGGTCGTCGGTGCGTGCCATCCCGGGCATCCCGAGGATCACATGGGCCTGCTCGGTCTTGCGGTTGAGCAGTTCGACCTGACCGGTGGTGCGGATGGCGCGGTTGCCGGAGCGCGGCGCCATCGGGACGGCGTCCGTCCGGTCCAGGGCCCCGGCCTGCTCGAAGGCGCGGCGGACCAGGCGGACGACCTTGGCGTGGTCGATGTTGCCGGCGGCCGTGACGACGAGGTGCGTGGGGTCGTAGTGCTTCTTGTAGAAGCGGCGGATGCGCTCGGGGGTGAGGGCGTTGACGGTGTCGACGGTGCCCAGGACCGGGCGGCCGAGCGGGGTGTCACCGAGCATGGTGTGCGCGAACAGGTCGTGCACGCAGTCGCCCGGGTCGTCCTCGGTCATCGCGATCTCTTCGAGGATGACGCCACGCTCGGCGTCCACGTCCTCGGCCTCCACCAGCGAGCCGGTGAGCATGTCGCACACCACGTCTATGGCGAGCGGCAGATCGGTGTCCAGCACCCGCGCGTAGTAGCAGGTGTACTCCTTCGCGGTGAAGGCGTTCATCTCGCCGCCGACCGCGTCGATGGCGGCGGAGATGTCCAGCGCGCTGCGCCGCTCGGTGCCCTTGAAGAGCAGGTGCTCCAGGTAGTGCGTGGCGCCGTTCAGGGACGGGGTCTCGTCCCGGGAGCCGACGTTCGCCCAGATCCCGAAGGTGACGGAGCGGACCGTCGGCAGCGTCTCGGTGACGATGCGCAGACCGCCGGGGAGGGTGGTCCGGCGGACCGTGCCGGCGCCCGCGGTGCCCTTGAGAAGCGTTTGGGTACGGGCGACGGCCCGCCCCTCCGTGGAGGTGCGGGCCGTCGTCATGTGCGTACGGGACGTCACTTGGCGGCGTCGTCCTTCGTGCCCTCGGCCGCATCCTCTTCCTCGATCACGGGGATCAGGGAGAGCTTGCCGCGCTGGTCGATCTCGGCGATCTCGACCTGGACCTTGGCGCCGACCGCGACCACGTCCTCGACGTTCTCCACGCGCTTGCCACCGGCGAGCTTGCGGATCTGCGAGATGTGGAGCAGGCCGTCCTTGCCCGGGAGCAGGGAGACGAACGCACCGAAGGTGGTGGTCTTGACGACCGTGCCCAGGTAGCGCTCGCCGACCTCCGGCATGGTCGGGTTGGCGATGCCGTTGATCGTGGCGCGGGCGGCCTCGGCGGCCGGACCGTCGGCGGCACCGATGTAGATCGTGCCGTCGTCCTCGATCGTGATGTCGGCGCCGGTGTCCTCCTGGATCTGGTTGATCATCTTGCCCTTGGGGCCGATGACCTCACCGATCTTGTCCACCGGGATCTTGACGGTGATGATCCGCGGGGCGTTCGGGGACATCTCGTCCGGAACGTCGATGGCCTCGTTCATGACGTCCAGGATGTGCAGACGCGCGTCACGGGCCTGCTTCAGCGCGGCGGCCAGGACCGAGGCGGGGATGCCGTCGAGCTTGGTGTCGAGCTGGAGCGCGGTCACGAACTCCTTGGTGCCGGCGACCTTGAAGTCCATGTCACCGAAGGCGTCCTCCGCACCGAGGATGTCGGTGAGGGCGACGTAGTGGGTCTGGCCGTCGATCTCCTGGGAGATCAGACCCATGGCGATACCGGCGACGGCGGCCTTGAGGGGCACACCGGCGTTCAGCAGCGACATGGTGGAGGCGCAGACCGAGCCCATGGACGTCGAGCCGTTGGAGCCCAGTGCCTCGGAGACCTGGCGGATCGCGTAGGGGAACTCCTCGCGGGTCGGCAGCACCGGCACGATGGCACGCTCGGCGAGCGCACCGTGGCCGATCTCGCGGCGCTTGGGGGCGCCCACGCGGCCGGTCTCACCGACGGAGTACGGCGGGAAGTTGTAGTTGTGCATGTAGCGCTTGCGGGTCACCGGGGAGAGGGTGTCCAGCTGCTGCTCCATGCGGAGCATGTTGAGGGTGGTGACGCCCAGGATCTGGGTCTCGCCACGCTCGAACAGGGCGGAACCGTGCACCCGCGGGATGGCCTCGACCTCGGCGGCGAGCGTACGGATGTCCGTGACGCCGCGGCCGTCGATGCGCTTCTTCTCCTTGATGACGCGCTCACGGACCAGGCTCTTGGTCAGCGAACGGTACGCGGCGGAGATCTCCTTCTCGCGGCCCTCGAACTGCGGGAGCAGCTTCTCGGCGGCCACGCCCTTGACGCGGTCCAGCTCGGTCTCGCGCTCCTGCTTGCCGGCGATGGTCAGCGCCTGGGAGAGCTCGTCCTTGACCGCGGCGGTGAGCGCCTCCAGGACGTCGTCCTGGTAGTCGAGGAAGACCGGGAACTCACCGACGGGCTTGGCAGCCTTGGCGGCGAGGTCCGACTGGGCCTTGCACAGGACCTTGATGAAGGGCTTGGCGGCTTCCAGACCGGCGGCGACGACCTCTTCGGTCGGGGCCTCGGCGCCGTCCTTGACCAGCTGGATGGTCTTCTCGGTGGCCTCGGCCTCGACCATCATGATCGCGACGTCGCCGTCCGGGAGGACGCGGCCGGCCACGACCATGTCGAAGACGGCGTCCTCGAGCTCGGTGTGGGTCGGGAACGCCACCCACTGGCCGTTGATCAGCGCGACACGGGTGCCGCCGACCGGGCCGGAGAAGGGCAGGCCGGCCAGCTGCGTGGAGCAGGAGGCGGCGTTGATGGCGACCACGTCGTAGAGGTGGTCGGGGTTGAGCGCCATGACCGTCTCGACGATCTGGATCTCGTTGCGCAGGCCCTTCTTGAAGGAGGGGCGCAGCGGGCGGTCGATCAGGCGGCAGGTGAGGATCGCGTCCTCGGAGGGGCGGCCCTCACGGCGGAAGAAGGAACCGGGGATCTTCCCGGCTGCGTACATCCGCTCCTCGACGTCGACGGTCAGCGGGAAGAAGTCCAGCTGGTCCTTCGGGGTCTTGGAAGCGGAGGTGGCCGACAGCACCATGGTGTCGTCGTCCAGGTACGCCACGGCGGAACCGGCGGCCTGCTTGGCCAGGCGGCCCGTCTCGAAGCGGATGGTGCGGGTGCCGAAGGAACCGTTGTCGATCACGGCTTCGGCGTAGTGGGTCTCGTTCTCCACCAGGAATATCTCCTCGTATGTGTCCGCTGCCCGTGTGGCAGGGGACCGTCTTCGGTGGAGCGCCGGTGCGGGCCGGTCTTCGATCGAAGCACCCGGAGTGAGGGCCATGGACTGTCTCCATGGATCGTCCGGGGGCCACTACCGAGGACCGGCGGCCAGGTGGCGCTCCTACCGCGTTCGCTTTTTGCGATATGGCACCAGACTACAAAGCTTCCGTCCACCTCGCGGCGGGGCGGAGTCCGGTGCATATGGCAAAGGGAGCGGCCCCCGGGTGGGAACCGCTCCCTCTACGGCGTCTTACTTGGCGCCCGCCGCGCCGCGGCGGATGCCCAGGCGCTCGACCAGCGCACGGAAGCGCGTGATGTCCTTCTTCGCCAGGTACTGGAGAAGGCGGCGGCGCTGGCCGACCAGCAGCAGCAGACCACGGCGGGAGTGGTGGTCGTGCTTGTGGGTCTTGAGGTGCTCGGTCAGGTCCGAGATGCGGCGGGAGAGCATCGCGACCTGAACCTCGGGGGAACCGGTGTCACCCTCCTTGGTGGCGAACTCGGCCATGATCTGCTTCTTCGTAGCGGCGTCGAGCGACACGCGGTACTCCTCTTGGTTTCGGCCCGTGAGCGCCCCTGGATTTGCTTCACAGGGGATCTTGAATGACTCGACCGGACCGTCACACAGCGTACCAGCTGGCAACGGCCCCCCGACCGGCTGGTCGGGGGGCCGTGGAAAAGGCCGGTGAGCGGGGGGTCTAGCTACTGCCGGTGAGGCCGCGCACCGTGGCGTACACGTCCAGGACCGCCAGGCACAGCGGCACCAGGGACAGCAGGACCAGACCGTCGAAGAGGTCGAAGATCCGGCCCCAGAAGGGGGTGACGCCCTTGCGCGGGACGACCAGGCCGACGCCCACCAGGAGGGCGGCGCCCGCCGCGATGCTGCTGGAGAACCAGACCGTGCGGATGTTCAGCGGGCCGGCGTCCTGGAAGCGCTCCAGCTCGACGAAGATCTCGGTCGGCGGGTTCAGCGCGATGCCCAGGATCAGCAGGACGATGGTGAGGATGCCCGCGATGGTCAGGCAGGCGACCTGCGCGGTGTAGTCGAAGAGCCGGGCGCGCAGCATGACCGTGATGCCCGCGGCGAGCGCCAGCAGCTGGGCCCACATGTTGTCGGAGAAGCCGAGGACCGCACCGGCCGAGCCGACGACCAGGGCGGCGCAGCCGGCGACCAGGCCGAGCAGCAGCTCGTGTCCGCGCTTGGCCTGGTTGCCGATCTTGACGAAGTCGACGGACTCGGTCTCGCCGCTGTTGTCGTAGGAGCCCTTGGCGATCTGGTCGGGCGACTTGTAGCCGATCGGCAGCCTGGCGAAGCGGGCGGAGAGGCCGGGCAGCCAGGCGACCAGCGCGATGGCGACGACGGCGGTGACCGCGGCGACCTCGATGGGCGCCGCGTCGGTGAGGATCGCGGCGAAGACCGCGAGGGTGCCGATGGCGGAGAGGAACGCGGCGGCGACGAAGGGTGCGTCACCGCGCGGCAGCAGGACCACCAGCAGCACCGAGGCGATCAGTACGGTCACACAGCCGACGAGGAGGTGCAGCCGGCCGGGGCCGGCGCCCTCGTCGACGGGGAAGATGCCGGAGCCGGCGAGCAGAAGGTGCGGAAGCGAGGCCAGGCCCAGCGCGATGGAGGAGCCGTGGTCGTCGTAGACGCGGGCGCGGACGCCGGCCAGTGCGACCAGGACGATGCCGACGACACCGGCGATGATGCCGGGCAGCCGGTGCATGTCGCGGTTCAGGGGGTTCGAGAACCACAGGGCGAACGCCATCATGACGAGCAGGAGCACACCGGCGGAGAGACCGACGACATGCATGAGGTCGTCGCTCCAGCGGCTGCGGTTGCGCTTGACCGCCGAGGCGACGGCGTCGGAGACATCGTCGAAGACCGGGAGCGGCAGCGACTCGGCGAACGGCTTCAGAAGAAGGAGGTCGCCGTCGAGGATCTGCTGCTGCGCGAGCGACTGCCCGGCGTCAAGTACGGTGCCGTCGCGGCGTACAAGGTGATAGCCGGTCGGGGCGCCCTCCGCCTGGGACTGACCGGAGAGCCGCAGAATCTCCGGGTAAATGTCCACGAGTGCGACGTCTTCCGGCAGAGCCACATCGATCCGTGCATCCGGCGCGGCGACTGTGACCCGGCAAAAGCCGGTGCCAGTGCTCGTGCTCACCTGGCGGTTCCCCCTATCCGTTGGGCGTTTTGTCGCTTCGCGCGCCGTATATATAGAGCCGTCACTACGGGGCTGAGGCACGCTCGCGAGGCGTCAGCGTACCGTCCAATTCGGCGACTGCCCCACCCACCCCGAGACTTGACGCTTAACAGTAGGATCAACGCCTGCGTCGGGCCAAGTACTTGGCTCGGGGGACCGTCGAATCCAACGGGGGCGGTCCGAGACTGCGAGATGCATGAAGGACTGATGCCTCGGTGAGCGTTGTCATCGTCAAGCGCCCGCCCCGCGCGCTGCCACCCCAAGTCCCCTCGGAGGAGGTGACACTCGAGGCGCCTCCGGAGCTGCCGCGTGAGGGTGAATCAGAGAACATGCTGATGACCCTTATGCCCATGATGGGCATGGCGTCATCGGCGGGATTCTTGTTCATGGGCAATCAGCCGTTCATGAAAATCATGGGCGGCTTTATGGTGGCGTCCACTCTGGCAATGGCGATCGTGCAGATCGTCAAGGCCCGACAAGGGCCTTCCGGGCAAATGCTCCAAGAGCGCCAGGATTACCTCAAGTACCTTACGCAGAAGCGAAAAGAGGTACGGCGCACCGCGCGTAAGCAGCGGGACGCACAGCTGTTCACCCACCCCGACCCGAGCCAGTTGTGGTCCGTCGTGGCCGAGGGCAAACGCGTCTGGGAACGCCGGTCGTCCGACCCGGACTTCGGGCAGGTACGGCTGGGACTCGGGCCGCAGCAGCTGGCCACGCCCCTGCGGGCCCCGGAGACCGCTCCGGTCGACGAGCTGGAACCGCTCACCGCGCATGCGATGAAGGAGTTCCTCGACAAGCACGGGCACTTGGACAACCTGCCGCTGGCGGTCTCGCTGCGGGCCTTCTACCACCTGACCGTCTCCGGCGACCCGGACACGGTCTACGGCGCCTCGCGCGCCCTCGTCGCCCAGCTGTGCACCCTGCACTCGCCCGAGGACCTGGTGGTGGCCGTCGTCGCCGCGCCCGGTGCGCAGGCGGAGTGGGAGTGGACGAAGTGGCTGCCGCACGTGCAGGACAAGACCACGGACGGCGCCGGGTCGCGCCGGCTGGTCGTCGGTGACCTCGGGGAGATCGAGGAGCTGCTGGCGGACGACCTGGAGGGCCGCGGCCGGTTCAACCCGCAGGGCAATCCGGTGACCGACGCCCCGCATGTGGTGATCGTGCTGGACGGCGGCGAGGTGCCGATGGACTCGGTGATCGCCGGGGCCGAGGGTCTTCAGGGCGTCACCATCCTGGAGGTCGTACCGGGTGATCTGGACGAGATCCGGGGCGGTCTGGCCGTCCAGGTCCAGCCGGGCAAGCTGGTGCTGGAGTCGGCCAGCGGCGCGGTCTACCACGGTGTCTGCGACACCCTGTCGATCGCGGAGTCGGAGGCGCTGGCGCGCCAGCTGGCCCCGCTGCGGGCGGGTTCGGGTGCGGACGGTGAGGAACCGCTGCTGTCGAACCTGGACTTCACCGATCTGCTGAACCTCGGTGACGCCGGTTCCGTCGATGTGTCGCGTACCTGGCGGCCGCGGACGCTGCACGAGCGGCTGCGGGTGCCGATCGGTGTCGACAAGGACGGCCAGCCCGTCATGCTCGACATCAAGGAGGCCTCGCAGGAGGGCATGGGCCCGCACGGCCTGTGTGTCGGTGCCACCGGTTCCGGTAAGTCCGAGGTGCTGCGCACCCTGGTGCTCGCGCTCGCGGTGACCCACTCCTCGGAGACCCTCAACTTCATCCTCGCGGACTTCAAGGGTGGCGCCACCTTCACCGGGATGTCCGAGATGCCGCACGTCGCGGCCGTCATCACCAACCTCGGTGAGGACGTCACCCTGATCGACCGCATGCGCGACTCGATCACCGGTGAACTCCAGCGCCGTCAGGAGCTGCTGCGCTCGGCGGGCAACTACGCCAACATCACCGACTACGAGAAGGCGCGTGCCGCGGGTGCGCCCCTGGACCCGCTGCCGTCGCTGGTGATGGTGCTCGACGAGTTCTCCGAGCTGCTGACCGCCAAGCCCGACTTCATCGACATGTTCATCCAGATCGGCCGTATCGGCCGGTCGATGGGTGTGCACATGCTGCTCGCCTCGCAGCGCCTGGAAGAGGGCAAGCTGCGCGGCCTGGACACCTTCCTGTCCTACCGGCTGGGTCTGCGGACGTTCTCCGCGGCCGAGTCGCGGACCGCGATCGGTGTGCCGGACGCCTACCACCTGCCGAACGTCCCGGGTTCCGGCATCCTCAAGTACGACACCGAGACGATGGTCCAGTTCAAGGCCGCGTATGTCTCGGGCCCGTACCGCGGTCCCGGTGCCGGCGGCGGCCCCGGTGGCAGCCGGACCCGGCGGCTGCCGGTGCCGTTCACCGCGGCCCCGGTCGTCGAGCAGATCATCGAGGACCCCACCCCGGTCGAGCCGGTCGAGCCGGAGCAGGACGACGCGCTCGCCGACACCGTGCTCGACGTCATCGTCCAGCGCATGCAGGGCCAGGGCCCGCCGGCGCACCAGGTGTGGCTGCCGCCGCTGGACGAGCCGCCCACGGTCAACCAGCTGCTGCCGACGCTCGCGGTCACGCCCGAACGCGGCGTGCACGCACCGGAGTACACCGCGCTCGGCAAGCTCGTGGTGCCGGTCGCGCTGGTGGACAAGCCGTTCGAGCAGCGGCGTGACGTGATGTACCTGGACTTCTCCGCGGGCGCCGGTCACGGTCTGGTCGTGGGTGGTCCGCAGTCCGGTAAGTCCACACTGATCCGGGCCGCCATCGCCTCGTTCGCGCTCACCCACACCCCGGCCGAGGTGCAGTTCTACTGCCTCGACTTCGGTGGCGGCGGCATGCTGACCCTGGAGGGCCTGCCGCACGTCGGTGGGGTCGCCTCGCGTCTGGACGCGGAGAAGGTGCGCCGTACGGTCTCCGAGGTCGTCGGCATCCTCAACGAGCGCGAGGAGTTCTTCCGGGCCAACAGCATCGACTCGATCGGGACCTACCGCCAGCGGCGGGCCTCGGGCGCCTACCCCGACCAGAAGTGGGGCGACGTCTTCCTGGTCATCGACGGCTGGGCGACGTTCAAGACCGACTACGAGCAGATGGACCCGGTGATCCTGGACATCGCCGCCCGGGGTCTCGGTTTCGGTGTCCACCTGATCATCGCCGGTGCGCGCTACACCGAGGTGCGGCCCGCGCTGCGCGACCAGCTCCTCAACCGCGTCGAGCTGCGCCTGGGTGACCCCATGGAGTCGGAGTTCGACCGCAAGCGCGCGGAGAACGTCCCGATGGGCAAGCCCGGTCGCGGTATGTCCCCCGAGAAGCTCGACTTCCTGGCGGCGCTGCCGCGGCTGGACGGGATGAGCGACCCGGAGACGCTCAGCGAGGGCATCGCGAACCTGGTGTCGACGGTCAGCGAGCACTGGCAGGGCGAGCCCGCCCCCGCGGTGCGGATGCTGCCGACGATGCTGCACGTCAACGAGCTGCCCAAGGGCAGCGACTACCCGGATCACGGGATCGCGATCGGTGTCGACGAGACCACGCTGTCGCCGGCGTTCATCGACTTCGAGACCGACCCGCTGCTGGTCATCTACGGCGAGAGCGAGTCCGGCAAGTCCTCGCTGCTGCGCCTGCTGACCAAGCAGATCGCCGAGCGGTACCCGTCCGACAAGGCGCTGATGGTGGTCTCCGACTACCGCCGCGCGCTGCTCGGCGAGGTCCCCGAGAGCCATCTGTACAAGTACTGCGCCGCGGGGCCGCAGTTGCAGGAGGTCATCAGCGGTCTGGCCGGTTCGCTGGGCCGGCGGATGCCCGGCCCGGACGTCACCCCGGAGCAGCTGCGCAACCGCAGCTGGTACGACCTGCCGGACGCGTTCGTGATCGTGGACGACTACGACCTGGTGGCGACCAGCAGCGGCAACCCGCTCCAGCCGCTGCTGGAGTACCTGCCGTTCGCCCGTGACCTGGGTCTGCGCCTGATCATCGCGCGCAGCTCGTCGGGTGCCGGACGGTCGTCCTTCGAGCCGGTGATGCAGCGCACCAAGGAGCTCGGTGCGCAGGGTCTGATTCTGTCCGCCGATCCGGCCGAGGGGCCGCTGATGGGCAACATCAAGGGGCAGAGCCTGACGCCCGGACGGGCCACGTTCATCACCCGTAAGCGCGGTGCGCAGCTGGTCCAGACGGGCTGGCTGCCGGCGAACGGTCGCTGACCGGACGGGCACGAAAGCGGCGGTGGGGCGTCCCTCTCAGGAGGGGCGCCCCACCGCCGTTCTGTATTTGCGTGGTGCGTGCGCGGAGGTGCCGACCGGCGAGCTGTCAGCCGAACGCGCCGTGCTGGGTGACGTCGGGAGCGGGCCGGCCGAGGGTCTCGCCGCCGGTGGCCGGGGCGCCCTTGGCCGGGGCCTCGGCCGCGGCGGCGGTGGCGGGCCCGGCGGCCGTCCCCTTCTTCTCCTGTCCGGCCTTCGGGGCCCGCTCCTCGCCGGGGGCCGGCTCCGCGACGGCCGGCTGGGTCCGTACGCCCTTGGCGATGCCCTCACCGCCCCGCGTCTTCGCCTCGCCGGCCTTCGCCGGTCCGAACGGGTCGGGCCCCTGCGCGGCGGTGGAGGTCTCCCAGGTGTGGCGGACGGCCGGCCCCCGCGACTGGCCGCCCCCGCCACCGCGCTTGCCGAACGCGCCGCCGAGGCCATTGGCGAGCTGGCCGAGCGCCATGAAGCCGTAGGCGACCTCGGTGCCCGACGAGGACGAGGAGCCCGCGGAGTTCTTGGCCGGCGACGCCTCGTGGTGTTCCTCGCCGCCCTTGTCCTCGGGGGGCGCGGCGGCCGCGTTCTCCAGGTCGGCGGCGGCCAGTTCGAAGGCGGGCAGGGAGTCGTCGACGGACCGCTTGAGGCGGTGCCACTCCCCCGCGAACGCCTCGCCCGCCGGGCCGTGCCAGTTGGCCGCGGCGGCGGTGCCGACATGCCGGTCCAGATCACGGACCAGGCCGTCGAGGTGCTGGCCCATCTCCCGCCAGCCGGCCGCCGCTTCGTGCAGGGCCTGGGGGTTGCGTGGCTCGCTCACTTGACGCTCCGCATCATCTCGACCAGCTCGTCCTCGGCCGCCTGCGCATTCGCGACGGTCTCCTTGATCCCTCCGCCGACCTCGGCGAGCCGCTGCTGAAGCTGGACGAGCGCCTGCTCGGCCTGCTCGTACAGCTCACGGAACGGCCGGGCCTCCTCGTCGCTGCCGAAGCCGTCCCGGAGGGCCTCGGCATCGGCCCGCCGTCTGAATACGGCCAGCTGCCGGCTCAGTTCTTCCGCGCGTATCTCGAAGGTCGCACCGAGCTTGTGCAACTCCTCGGTACTGAGCCGGACTTCGTCGGACATCATTTCTCCCCGAATTGAATGACAGCTACCTCTACCTGCCAACATCTCCTCAGGTCTAGCACACGCGCAATAGGCCCGAAGCCCTCTCCGGAGCGGGCGGACAGTGAACCGCGGAATGCATACGTTGCAATATGCGGCAATACCGACAACCCCCGCCTTGACGACCCGTTCACACCCGTCATTAGACTTCAGGACGCCGGTGCAGCACATGCGGTTGCTGTGCCACCACGTTCAAGGGGGCAGGGATGAGCAACGAGCGGCAGATCCAGGACGAGGACCTGATGGACGTCGCCCAGGATCCGGAGCAGGCGCACCGGCTGCGTAAGGCACTGAAGGTCCTGGCGGCCAACCCCAACGTCGGCGGCAAGCTCCAGGAGATGGCCCAGGAGGTGCTCTCCGGCCGTATCGGCATGAAGGACGCGATCCAGACGCCGGGGTACATGGACGCGCTGGGCGACCGGATGAGCGAGATCCGGCGGGCCGCGGAGAACCAGACCATGGCGGAGCGCGAGGAGTCCCGCGAGAAGTTCGCCGCCTGGCAGAAGGAGCAGGAAGCCAAGGAGGACGAGGAGCGCGCCGAGCGCGACGGCCCCTCGGGCAACATCGTCACCACTCCGCGGCGCGGCGGCCGGGGCGGCGGACACCGGGGCTGACCGGCTCTTTCCCCGGGCGGTGGGCGGGGCCGGACCGTCGGTGCGGCGGCCGGCCCGGCAGTGCGGCCGTCGGAGCGGCGGCCGGCCCGTCGGTGCGGCGGGTCCGTTCCTTTCCTCCGCCGAAATCCGTTCAAAGAGTCCATGGGAGACGCTGCGGAAGAAAGCAGATCGGCCGCCGGATTCATGGACGAATCTGCTTTCTTTCGGCACACGGTATTCCCGTTTTCTCCACACCGCGCCCCAGGGACAACGCACTTAACGCGGGCCACGCGAGCCACCTTGCGCAGCAACTCGGCAAGGGGCCCGGCCTGCGTGTTCCAGTTCCGGCACAGCCACCCCCGCCCCGTCCCGGGCGGTCGGTCCGGATCATAGGATCGAGCCGGTACACGCAGGAATCCACAAAGGTGGAGACGGGATTGATGGGGGACGAGAAAGCCATGAGCGCCTCAGACGAAGGAATCGCCGCAGTGGCCGGATATGCACCTCATCCGTACGTCGGCGGCCGCACCGCCGCGCTCCGCGCGCTCGCGGCCTGGCGGATGCGCTGGCCCGGCGCCCCGCGCGTCATCGTGCTCACCGGAAACCCGGGCAGCGGGCGCTCCCGCCTGGTCACCGGCTTCCTGATGCTGTGCGATCCCGGCTACCGCAAGCAGCTGCCGCTGGACGATCTGGACCCGGCGACCGTGCCCCCGGACCTCCCGGCGCCCGCGGTGCCGAGCCCCGCGGGGCGCACCGCGGCCCAGCTGTTGTGGGTCATCGCCGATCATTTCGGACTGCACGCGGAGCGCGCCGACGACATCTTTCCCGAACTCGCCGCTCGTGAAGAGCCGGTGACGATTGTGGTGCCGGACGTCGACCGGGCCGGCCCGGTCCGTGCCACGCAGGAGCCGGCCCGCCTCGTACGGGACGTGCTCAAGCCGCTCGCCGCCACCGAAACGGTGCAGCTGCTCGCCGATGTGCCGCGCGAACTGGCCGCGGAACTGGCCGGGGCGCTGCCGTCCGGCCAGGCGCAGATCATCGATCTCGATGCGCCGGAGTGGGCCGACCCGAAGGGTCTGCTGCTGCACGCCGAGACCGCGCTCGACCCCGCCGCCGGGGCGCCGGAACTGCCCTTCACCACCGACCCCGCCGTGCGCCGGCCGCTAGCCGAGGCCCTTGCCCGGCGTGCGGACGGCAACCGGCTGACCGCCCAGCTCGCCCTGCAGTCGCTGCTCTTGCAGCCCGAGAACGTCGACCCGGCGGACGAGTCCCTGCTGCCCGCCACCGTCGGCGAGGCCCTCGATCTGCATGCCCGCCGGCTGGGCGTCGATCCGCAGACCCTGCGGCTGCTGCTGGCACCGCTCGCGTTCGCCGAGGGTGAGGGTCTGCCGGCCCAGCTGTGGGGTGCGCTGGCGAACGCCGTGGCCGGATGGGACATGAGCCGGGATCTCGCCGACGGCATGCTGCTGGCCGCGCCGTTCATCCAGCCGGTCGAGGCGGACGCGGAAGAGGCCACGGAGGCGGGCGCGGACGACGAGGCGGCCGGGGACGGTGCCGACGACGGCCGTATGCTGCTGCGACTCCAGCACCCGGGGATCGCCGAGGAGATCCGCTCCGGTCTGCCGGACGTCCGGGACGCCCAGACCAAGATCGCCATGGCGCTGCTGGAGGCGGTGCCGCAGCAGAACTGGGCCAAGGCCGACCCGTACATCCGCGACCATCTCGCCGCACACACCCTCGAAGCCGGGCTGCTCCCCCAACTCCTCACCGACCCGGGCCTGTTCGCGCACGCCGACCCGGTGACCCTGCGGGCCGCCATCGAGGCCGTACCGCTGGAGCAGCTGGGCGCCCCGGCCCGTACGTACCTGCGCACCGCTCCGCTGCTGACGCGCTCACAGGCTCCGGCCGACATGCGGGCGGCGTTCCTGGAGAGCGCGTTCGTCGAGGACGGGCTGGCGCCGTACGCGGAGGCGCTGCACACCCTCGGCTTCGACCTGCCGTGGCGCACGCTGTGGAGCGTGCCGCTGGCCGGCGTCCGCGCCGTGACGACCGGTGCCCTGCCCCAGGAGGGCGGCGAGGGCACGGCGGCGGAAACGGGCGCGGACGGTGCCGGGGCCGGCGGGGAAGGAGCGGCAGCGGCCTCCGGCGCGGCAGCCGCGCTCCGTCCCGTGGCCGCCTTCGTCGTCCCCGAGGGCACCCCCGGCTCCCGTACGATGCCTGGCGCGGACGACGACACCTCCGGGGGCAGCGGCGCGGCGCTGCTCCTCCACGATCTGCTGCGGCCCGGCTATGTCGACGCCGACCCGACGCAGGTGCAGCTGCCCTCCGAGGAGGCGAAGGCGGCGGCCCCCTTCGGGTTCAGCCGGGGTGCCGACTACCTGCGGGTCTGGTCCCGCGCCGGCCGGGAGGTGGTGGCCGCGCTGCTCTCGGACGCCCCGCTCACCGGCGCCGACCTCTCGCCCGACGGGGTGCTGGTCGTCGCCACCACACGCGGGGTGACCGCCCGGCAGATCCTCGCCGCGGCTCCCGCGGCCGCCCCCACCGTGCCGGCCCAGCGCACCGGCGCCGCCGACTCCGCTGCTTCCGACGGCCTCGAAGGAGACCACTCGTGATCAACCAGGCGCAGGCACACGCCACCGCCGCCCGCTGGCTCAACCCCGAGGGACATCAGGGTCCCCCGCGTGAGGTGGCCATGCAGGAGTTCGACCTCGGCTGGGTGGTGTGGGCCGTACCGCCGCCCCCCGAGGTCGACCCGCAGACGGGAGCGCGGCGCCCGCCCGCCGAGGTCGGCGCCGCCTGCGGGGTCGTCGACCGGGCGTCCGGCGAGCTGACGGTGTGGCCGTCGGTACCGGTCGAGGAGGTCGTCCGGATGTACCAGCAGAAGCACGGTACCGGGGCCGTCGCGGCTCCGGCGGCCCCCGCCGAACCGCCGGTCACCGGCCCCGGCAACACCGCCGTCGCGACCTACGCCGACCCGTCGACCGGCGAGGAGACCAGCCTCGCCCGCGTCTCGGCGCCCGGCCAGCCGCCCGCCGAATTCCAGCTCTACGACGAGCTCCAGCGGCTGGGCGTGCAGCCCGCGAACGTCCGCGCGGTGCACACCGATCTGCGCTCGGCCCTGCTGCCCGGCGGCTACCCCGGCGACTTCATCCTGCGCACCTTCCCGAATGCCTCGTTCTCCTGCACCGAGGGCTACGGCATGCGGCCCGAGGAGCGCGCCGAGGGCGTGGCCGGACTGCTGCGGCACGTCGAGATGATGCATCAGCTGACGGGTCGCCAGGCGCCGCCGCGGCCGCACCGGGTGCCGGTGCCGCAGCGGGTCGAGCCCGCCCCGCAGATGCGGGACGTGGCACTCGGCAAGCACCTCGTGGAGGTCTTCGGGCCGCAGGGCGTCACCCGCCCGGACGCCGACGATCTCGCCAGGACGCAGCTGCCCGAGGCCACGAAGAGCACTCTGGTCTGGGCCGGTCTGCCGTCTCAGGTGCCCTTCTTCTTCACCGCGGACCGGCCGGCGGCACCGCCCGCCGGCGGGCTGTTCACGGACGTGGCGACCTCCCTGCGCGCCACCGGCACGGAGGCCAAGGAGCAGACCCTGGCCACCCTCGCCGGCTACGTCCGGATCGGCACCGACGGCCTCTACACACTCGCCGTCCAGTGCACGGCCGCGGAGGAGAACCAGAACCTGGTCGGCACCGTCTGGGCGGTCCAGCCGTCGTCGGGCGGCGGCCGGTTCGTCAACCGGACGCTGTCCGCCTACCTCCGCTCACTGGCCCTGCTGGCCACCACGCGCACGCAGATGCAGGGCATGGACCCGTACGCGGCGGGAGCGGCGGTCGCCGCCTTCCAGGAGCAGATCGCGGCGCTCGACTCCTGGGCGCTGGACGACGACAGCAACTGGTGGTCGCTGGTCATCGAGCAGATGTGGCACGGCTTGTTCTGAGGGACCGGGGGCTGTTCTGAGGTACGGGGCCTGTTCTGAACGGGGGCCTGTTCTGCAAGACGCGGGGCTCGGGGGCTTCGGGGGCTTCGGGCCCCCGTTTCTCCCACCCCGGCCGTCAGGGCAACAACAGCCAGTCCGAGGCGAGCGCGGCCACCAGGCCGATGCCCAGCAACCAGGTGCCGAGCCGGGTACGCCCGTGACGGCTGAGTTCGATCACCACACCGCAGAGCACCAGTGCGGCTCCGTACACCCCGACCACCAGCACCGACGTACGCGACGCCAGGCGCACCACGAGCACCCCCGCCATCGCGGCCATCAGCACGGAGGCCAGGACGATGCGTATTCGCCGCGCCTGACGAGGCGTCAGCCCCACACGGCTCTCGGGGAGGGGCTCTTCATTGCCGGGTACGTCCATGAGCGGGAATGCTACGGGACGGGTGATCGCCGAGCGGCGCCGATCCCCGACCCGGGGCTCAACTCACGCTGCACGTAGGCGGGTCGACCAGACGCACTCTCCCGGAACGGATTCCCTACGGGACCCGGTCGGGAGGGGACGCCGGAACGCTCCACACTCCACACTCCGCAAATGATTGACCAGCGGCGTACCAATATTTAACCTTCCCTTTCAGTACGTCGCCGTGGCGCCCGCATCCGCGCCGCCCACAAGGTTCATCCATGCCTCAGGTGGGGCAATTCCCCAGAATCCCAACGACGTTGACACACCACGATGCCCACGTTCTCTCCACACCTCTCGCCTTGACATGCCTGCATTCAGATCGCCTAATGTGGGCTCGTTAAGAACGCGACAAGTATCGCGCGGGACACCGCAAAACGGGGGCAATGGTGGCAGGCAAGGCGTTCGACGTCGATCCGGATGTGCTGCGCACGCAGGGCAACGCGTTTGCGCACATCGGCAGCGATTTCTCCAAGGCGTCGAAGAAGCTTCAAGACGATCTTGAAGGTCTGGGCAGCCCCTGGGAGAACTGCGACTTCGGCGATATTTTCGAAACGGTCTACACGCCCATCCGGGACGGCATGTTCGAGTCGATGGACTCCCTGGGCGAGCGCCTCGAAGGCATCGGCGAGAAGCTCCAGCAGATGGGCGACTCGTACTCCGAATCCGACGAGCAGGGCATTCACACCATCAGCGCGGTAGGCCGTCCGGCCGTCTGACGCCACCGGCTGCCCTTCATGAGCCGGGCGCGCGACATTCTCGCCCCCGCCTCACTCTTGCTCTCCCTCACTCTCCCTCCCTCACTCTCCCTTCCTCTCCTTCTCCACACCCTTCCCTTCCATTCCACAATCGGTCATCACTGCACGGGGGACGATCACTGTGTCATTGACGCTGCCAAGCGAGGTAGCTTGGGTCCTGGACCTCCTCGGCTACAACTGGCCGGACGCCGACGAGGACAAGCTCCATGAATGCGCCCAGACCTGGCGCAACTTCGCCGAGGCTGTCAATAAGGCGTCCTCCCAGGGCTCTTCGGCAGCCAATGAAGTCGTCTCCGCCAATTCCGGCGACGCGATCGAGGGCTTTTCGAACGCATGGGGCTCCTTCGCCGGCAGCGGGAACAGCGGGGACAACTATCTCCGCGATGCCGCCGCGGCGGCCGAGGTCATCGCCCTCGCCTTCGACGCGGCCGCCATCGCCGTTCTCGCCGGCAAAATCGCGGTCATCGTCCAACTCGTCATCCTGGCCACCGAGATCATCGCGGCCCAGGCCGCCGCGCCCTTCACCCTCGGCCTTTCCGAGCTCGGTGCCGCAGGGGCCACTCAAGCGACCCGCGTGATGGTCCGCCAGATCCTCGACAAGATCAAACGCGAGGTCATGGAGGCGGCCACCAAGGCGATGGAGCACGCCACCATGGACGCCATCAAGAAGATGGCGAAGAAGGCGGTCTCCAAGGAAGCCCGCAAGATCGCGGCGGACTATGTGAAGAAGACGGTCAAGGAGACCGTCAAGGACAAGGTCGTCGATCAGGCGAAGGAAATCGCCAGGGACAAGATCGTCGAAGAGGGCAAGGCCAAGGCCCAAGAGGCCGCGACGGAGATGGCCCAGAACGTCACACAGCAGGGCATCGAAAGTCACTTCGGCGCCCGCGACGGAATCGACTGGGGCGAAACCACCGACATCGCCAAGGACAAGGCCGGCGAATACGTCGACGGCATCAAGGAAGGCGCCCAGGACTACAAGGACGGCGTCGCGAGCCTCGCCGACCCCGGCACCTACATCGACCATGCCAAGGAAGACCTCACCAACCGCGGCCTCAACCACGCCCAACGCCACGTCGACCGCCGCACGGGCGGCGCCGCCACCAACAACCCGGATGTAACGGACGAGGTCCGCTCGGTCTTCGGCTGACCCGGCACCCTACGGCTGGAACGCGTCCAGCCCTGCTGTCCGTCCATCCGTCCGTCCCGGATACAGTCCGCCGAAGCGCTCGGCGCGGCGCCCCTTTTCTCAACAGCGTGCGGCCCGCAGCTCGGGAAGCTGCGGGCCGCATCTTTGATGAAGCGAGGTTGGGACTACCGTCCCGGCGGCTGCATGGGCGGCGCCGGCGGGTGCCAACCGGGCGCGGTCGGCTGCTGCTGGTAGGGGTTTGGAGTCGACGGGTAGGGCGGCGCGAAGCCGCCGGGGCCGCCCGGTCCGCCATAACCGCCGTAACCACCGGGGCCGCCGGGGCCACCAGGAGGCGGGCCATTACGCCCGTTCTTCTTCTTGACCATCAACACAACAATCAGCACGACAACGAGAAGGCCGACCACACCACCGACAATGCCGATGACGACGCCCGTACTCATACCCTTAGCGCTGTCGGCTGCCTGCTGCGCGTCTTTGCCGCTGCCGGATCCCTTGGACGAGCCCTCGCTGAGGGCAGGCAGCGGCCCGTTCTCCGAGCCCGTGGGGATGTTCGCGGTCAGTGCCTTGGACGGCCTGATGAAACCGTAGCCGTAGTGGGGGTCAGGAAGCTTCTTCCCCTTCATGTCATCCGGCAGACCGGCAGTCTTCACCAGACGGTTGGCGATCTGGCCGGCGGTCAGATTCGGGAACTTGGAGCGGAGGAGGGCAGCGGCGGCGGATACATACGCTGTGGAGTCTGACGTGCCATTGGCCAAGCGATAGGGGGTCTCCACCCCCGCCGACCGGATATGAAGCCCTGGAGCCAGCAATTTGATATGCGGCCCGTAGCTGGAGAATTTCCAGACCTTGAGGTCAATGTCCACTGCTCCGACAGCGAGAACCCCCGGTACCGCAGAAGGAAGACGCGGAGTGCTGGAGCCAGAGTTTCCAGATGCCGCAACGACCAGGACGTCATGCTTCCGGGCATAGTCAACAGCTGCCTTTTCAGCAGGTGACGTGTCCCCAAAGTCCTCGAACGACATGTTGACGATCTTCGCGCCGTGGTCCACGGCGTACCTCAACGGTTCCGCGTAGGACCCCTCCTTGTCGCCAAGGTCGATTCCCACGGGAAGGATCTTGGAATCAGGCGCCAGCCCCTTCACTCCATCGGATCCCCCAGGACCATGCCCGTGCCCAGCGATGAGCGAAGCCATGGCAGTGCCATGCTCATACTTCCCATCCGGGCTATCTGCCGTTCCCCCATCGATGAAACTCTTGCCAGGAAGCACACTTCCCTTGAGGTCAGGGTGACTTCCATCTACGGGGTCGTCGATGACCGCGACCGTGACGCCCATGCCGGTTGACACCTTCCAGATGTCGTCAGCTCCGAAGGACCTCAACGGCCACTGTTCATGCCTGATCTGATCTGCCGAAGCAACCGGCGCGGTGCCGAAGAGCAGTGCACCCGCCACCACCGCGCCGCCCACCGCACGCAGCGTCCGCGTGAAACTCACGCTGTAATACCTCTCCCCCAACAGTGCGGCCCGCAGCTCAAAGCTGCGGGCCGTGCCTTGATGAAACAGTTCGGAATTACCGCCCCGGCGGCTGCGTGGGCGGCGCCGACGGATACGCACCGGGCGCGCTCGGCTGCTGGTGGCTCGGGTTCGGCGGATGCGGCACAAAGCCACCAGGGCTACCCGGTCCGCCGTAACCACCGGGGCCGCCCGGAGGCGGACCATTCCGCCCGTTCTTCTTCTTGACCACCAGCACAACGATCAGCACGACGACGAGGAGGCCGACCACACCACCGAGAATGCCGATGATGAGGCCCGTACTCATGCCCTTGTCGCTCTCGGTTGCCTGCTGCGCGTCCTTGCCGCTACCAGACGCCTTGGACGAACCATCCTTGAGGGCAGGCAACGGCCCGTTCTCCGACCCGGCGGGCATCTTCTTGATGAGCGCCTGCCAGGGGTTGACGATGCCGTAGCCGTAGTGGGCGTCGGGAAGCTTCTTTCCCTTCATGCTGTCCGGCAGAACAGCGGTCTTCACCAGACGGTTAGCGACCTGGCCTGCGGTGAGGTCAGGGAACTTGGAGCGGACGAGGGCAGCGGCGGCGGAAACGTACGCTGTGGAGTCTGACGTGCCATTCGCCAAGCGGTATGGAGTCTCAACTCCCGCCGACCGGATATGAAGCCCCGGCGCCAGCAGCTTGATGTGAGAACCGTAGTTGGAGAACTTCCAGACCTTGAGGTCAATGTCCGCAGCTCCCACGGCAAGAACCCCACGCGCCACTGCCGGATTACGTGGAGAGCTGACCCCAGAATTTCCTGACCCCGCAACTACCAGCACATCGTGCTTCCGAGCGTAGTCAACGGCCGCCTGCTCAGCATCTGAGGGCACCACATCATCAGTCATGAACGACATGTTCACCACACGCGCACCGTGGTCTACGGCATACCTCAGCGGTTCAGCGTAGGACAGCCTCTCCCCGCTGGAATCTGAGTCCCCGTCAGGATCTCCAAGGTCAATCCCGACAGGAAGGATCTTGGCATCAGGAGCCAGCCCCTTGACGCCGTCGCTGCCCCCCGGCCCATGCCCGTGCCCAGCGATGAGCGAAGCCATAGCTGTGCCGTGCTCGCGCTCCCCGTATGGATGGTCTGCCGTTCCTCCAGTGAAGAAACTCTTCCCTGGAAGCACGTTTCCCTTGAGGTCGCGATGGCTGCCATCCACCGGATCATCGATGACCGCGACCGTGACGCCCTTGCCGGTTGACGCCTTCCAAATATCGTCAACGCCGAAGACAGTCAACGGCCACTGGTCTTTTCTGATCTGATCTGCCGCAGCAACCGGCGCGGTGCCGAAGAGCAGAGCTCCCGCCACCACCGCGCCGCCCACCGCACGCAGCGTCCGCGTGAAGCTCATGCCGTAACACCTTCCTTACAGAGTCGGGGCCCGCAGCCCGAGGGGCTGCGGGCCCCAGCACGTCCGCCGATTGCTTGACCGGCCGTTACTACTCGATGACCGGGGGAGCCACATTACGCTTGGCTGTCCAGGTTTCCTCGTCTTCCACGAGGTAGTCAGGACGGCTCGCGTCGCCGCTTCCGCCCTCGCCCCTGGCGCCGGGCGCACCATGCGCGCCACCCATCATGCCTGCCGGGCGACGTCCGCTACCCGAGTTGTCCCCGGATGCAGTTCCCCCTCGACTGCGGTGCAGGCCGGCTCCCCCCTGTCCTCCGCCGCTGGCTTTACCACCGGGCGACCCGATGATCCCGCCCTTCTGCCGCGCCTGGGCACCGCCGGCGCTGACTCCTCCGCCGCCCGCGCCCTTCCCTGCGCCACCACCATGTGCGCCGGCCATGCCGGGCATGCCGGCACGGCCCCCCGCTTGGGAACCACCTGGGGTGGAACCAGGTGTGCCGCCCTTGAGACCGCCAGGGCCACCGCTCTTGAGACCACCGGAGCCACCGGGGCCGGCGCCCTTGAGCCCGCCAGGGGCGCCGCCCTTGAGACCACCGGGACCACCACTCTTGAGACCGCCAGTCCCAGGCATGCCGCCCGGCATTCCAGACAAGCCAGGTCCACCGCCGGGACCGCCACCGGTGGGCGCATGGAGGCCGCCACCACCGGGGCCGCCACTAGGGGCTTTGAGGCCGCCGCCGCTGGGTCCATCGCGGAGGCCGTCAAGGCCAGTCCCCACAGTGGGCCCCTTAGGCTTCAGTTCACCGAGACCACCGCTGACACCCGGATGCTTGAGGCTCGGGGGGCTAGGCATCTTGGGGGTGCTGTTACCGGAGTTCGCACCCCGCTTGGGGAGCGCGAGTCCACCCCCGCCACCCTTCGATCCACCACCCGTCGGAATCATGGGGGTGTTAATGGCGCCTGGATCGTTCGACGGGTCCTTTTCGTGGTCGGGGATCTTGTCGTCAATCCCGCCCTTCCCCGGCTGCGGCGCCTTCAGCGCCTTCGAGGCCCTTACAAACGACGAGCCCAACTGCTCCATGGCGATGGTCGACTCAAGCCGAAGCGTCTGCTCATCGTCGAGCCTGTCCTTGTTCGCCTCCAGGAGGCCCGAGGCGTCTTCGCCCCTCTTGAGCGCTTCGTCGAGATCATCGTCGGAGATGTCCCAACCCCAGTCATCGAGGTCGCCGAGTTCCCAGGTCTCCTCCTTCATCCTGACCTTGTTGATGGCCGTCTGAAGGGCCTTGGCCGACTCGTCCATGACCTTCGCCGTGTGAGTGCACCAAGGTTTCCCGGCCTCGAAGTTCGCGATGATCTGCTGAGCCTTCTTTTTGAAGCGTTCCGCTGACTCGCCCTCCCAGTGCTCCGTCACCTTGTCCACGGCCTTGGAGAAACTATTCCTGTGTGTCTCCAGGTCGTCGGCCACGTCCTGCCAGTGCTGAGCGACAGAGTAAAGCACTTCCGGATCAGCACCATCGAGCATGTCCTTCAGACCATTGAAGTTGCTCTGGTTGAAATCCGTCACATGCCGATAACTCTCGTACCTTTCTTCAGGCACGCTACTCTTTCCTCCACCCACCTGTGGGCCCCCTTTTCCTTCAGTCGGCGATCAGCCAACCACCGTCAGTGGATCTTGTTCTCGTGCTCGGCGTCGTCGTAGGCTTCCTTCGTCTTCTTCGACTTCTTGCCGAATTCATCGACCAACTTCTCGATCTTGCCGACGATCTCTTCCTCGATGAACTTCTTCATGTCAGTGTGAGCCGTGTGCAGCATCTCGTGCTCTTTGTACTTCTTCCCCAAGGCATTTGACGGCAGGAAAGTCCCACTACCCGCCTTCCCCTTAGTCCCGTTCATGTCCTTCAGGACACCATTGAGCTCCTTGACCACCTGGTCCAAGGCATCCAGATCGACGCGGTATTCCTTAGCCATTACTGGCCTCCCCGTGAGGTGTCAGTCCGGTCTTGCGGCGCCAGTCGCGGATGGCGATGGAGGAGCCGACGACCGCGGCGACGGCAAGAAGTCCGCCGCCGACGATGTAGATGGAGATGCGGGCGCGCCGTTCCTCGGTGGATTCTCCGATGGTGACGGCGGCCGGCTGGATGTTGGAGCCGTCAGCCGCGTTGGTGGGCTTGTCCGGCTGGGGTTCGGTGGTGGGCCTGGTGTCGTCGTTGAGGGCGGCGACCGGGTCGACGACGCCCCAGCCGATGTTGTGGTCCGCCTTCGGGCGCACGCGCTCCGCGGTCTTCTCCAGGTGCCAGATGACCTGCTGCGGGGTCCACCTCGGGACCTCGTTGCGGTGCTTCGCGATCAGGAGGGCCGCGGCGCCCGCGGCGTAGGGTGCGGCGAAGCTGGTGCCCTGGTCGACGCAGTTACCGCCGTCGGGGACGGTGGAGACCATGTTCACGCCCGGCGCGGCGATGTCGACCCAGGATCCCGGCTGGGAGAAGGGGGCGCGTTCGTTGTTGCGGTCCGAGGCGGCGACGGACAGCACATTGTCGAACTGCTGGAAAGCGGCGGGGTACATGTTCTTTTCCTTGCCGCTCGCGCCGTCGTTTCCGGCCGACGCGACGATAAGGATGTTCTGACGGGCCGCTTTCTGGATCGCCGCCTTGAGGGGGATCAGCTTTTCCTCGCTGGCGTCCGTGCCCTGGGAAATGTTGATGATGTCGACCTTCAGCTGGACCGCGTACTCGATGGCGGCGGCGAGGCTGTCGGAGGTGCCGGCCTTCTCCTCGCTGGTCTGCTGAAGCGGAATGACCTTCGCCTCGGGGGCGATTCCGTAGAAACCCGAACCCAGTTTCGGCTGGGCGGCGATGATGCCCGCAACCTTGGTGCCGTGGCCGACCCGGTCGACGGTCGGCTTGCCGTCACCGGCGACGAACTTCTTGCCGGCGCCCTGGATGTTGGGCCTGATCTGCGAGTTGCCCGCATCGATGCCGGTGTCGATGACGGCGACGCTGACGCCCTTGCCCCTGGTGTCCGCCCACATCTGGTTGGTCAGGAGGCGCTGGAGCGACCAGGGGGTCTCCTTGATGTCGCTGGTGCCGAACTTGCACTCACCACTGTTGAGCGGAACGTTCGGGTCCGCGACCGCCGGTGCGGCGGTGGCACTCGACAGGCCGACGATGCACGCCGCCGTGACCAGCGCACCCGCCGCTCGGCGACGGTGCCCGGTTCGGTGACCAATGGCGCGAGATCCCACGGGCTTTCTGCTCTCCATGTGTGGCGAATTGGGCAGGAACGAAGGGTGAGAAGAGGGAGACGGAGGGGTGAAGGAGTGGTGGACGGCAGAAGGGCGAGCGCACTGATGCAGCGCGCTCGCCCTCATGGACCACTGTGCGAGCAGCCGGGCTGCTCAGGTCTGGCCGTTTCCGGCTCGACTGACCGGAGGTCAGCCTCCCCAGATGCCGGAGTTCTTGTGCTCAGTGGCCTGGTAGTTCTGCGCGGCCTGGTCCAGCGCCTTGGCGATGGCCTCGAGCGTCGAGTGCAGGGAGGCGGCACGCTGGTCCCACTCGCGCTGGCGGGCCTGGTAGCCCTCCTGCGCCGCACCTTCCCAGCTGGCGGCGATCTTCTTGACGCCCGCCTCGAGGTCGTCGAGCTGCTGACGGATGTTGTTGGCCGTACCGCGCACGTCGGAACTGGCCTGCGAGATCGTCGCGAAATTAACGAGGATCTGGCCTGACATGGTGTCTCCTCAGGAGTTGATGATGCTGGTCGATTCACACACCACAGCGGGCCGGCGGCATTGGCCGGCGGGCCCGGGCTGCGGCGGCTGGGCCGTTGCGCCGCGGGTCAGCGGCGCGGCCCCATCATCCGAACGGGGAAGCCGAGGCGGAGATGTGCGTGATCGACTGCGCCTGCTCCTCTTCGGAGGCGGAGTAGTTCTTGGTGGTCTCGTCGATCGCTTCCTTGATCTCAGCCAGAAGCTGGTTGAGACGGTTGGCGTCCTCGTTCACCTGCGACTGGAGCTGGTTGTACGAGGAGGCCGCAGCACCCTTCCACCCAGACGTGATGGTGTCGACGACCGTGTTCAGGCGCGAGATCTCGCCCTGGATCGACTGGTTGACCGAGGAGATCTTGCCGCTGAACGCGACCATCTCCTCCTCGGTGGTTGTGTACTGCTGACCAGCCATAGTCAACGTCCCCCATGAGACTCGTACGTCGTACCGCACCGGGCAGCCACAGGCGCTCGCGCGGCAGGCATCTCCTGCTGACGCCTTTGGCTACTTTAACCACTCGATATGGCTGTCCCCAACAGGGGGAGGGCGGTTGTGACGGGATCACAACAATGCCAACTGGCCTTCGGTGAAACGTTGTTCGCGGGAAACGGACAGATGTACCGCTATCGGTCATTCACCAACAGGGCCGGACCGGTGAAGATCGTGCGGAGAAGGCCGTCGCGGTCCCGGTGGGAAAACCGTGTCGGCGGAATCCGGGGGACGCAGAAGGCCGCACCGAAACGCCCCTTTCCGGGGCTCGGTACGGCCTTCGCTCATATCAGGACGACTGCGGCTTCTTGGCGCTCGCAATCTCCAGCGACGGGCCGGTGGAGAGGAGTTCGGACCATGCCTTCATGATCAGCGGCGGATGCGTGCCCTCGTATCCGAGGTGGACCTTCGCCTTGTCCTGTTCGTCATCGGCCTTGCCGGCCTTGTTTTCGCTGTCGTTGTTCTTCGGCAGCGGATAGCGCAGTCCGGTGTCGGTGATCAGGAACTGGCTGCCGTCCGTCGTCGCGGAGGTGCGCACCTCCGTGTAGAGCAGACCGCTGCCGGGGGTGACGTACGAGTTGGCTCCGGTGGCAATCTTGACCGGGTAGTCGTTGCCGACCCAGGTCTGCATGTCGGGCACGCCGTTCTTGTACCCGAGCTGCTTCTCCTCACCGCCCGGCAACTTGATGTTCTTGCCGTTGTAAACGCTGCACGAGACGCCGTTCCGGGTGGGACGGGTCAGTCCGCCGGTCTGGGAGCCGTGTTCGAATTCGTTGGCCACCGAGAGGCTCTCGGTGGGCCACGGGGAAGGGAACGTGCCGAACTTCCCCAGGAAGAACGTCGGGTTGTCCGAGTCGTCCCGCTTCGGGTCGATGCTGTTGACGGCGATCTGTTCGGGCTTGACCCGTGAACCGTCATTGCTCAGCTTGTCGGCGTTCGCGCCCTCCTCCAGGAGGTTCGCCACGAAGTCCGTCACCTGCTCGACGCCGTCCTGCTCCACGACGTACTTCTGACCGCTGCTGTCCTGGAGGATCGAGCCGACGGTCCTGGCCCGCGCCGGGACCTTCGGGTCGGTGGTCTGGCTCCCCGCCCCGGTGACCTCGGGCATGCTGATGCCGAGCTGACGCGGCATCACGAGGAGGGTGTCCATGAATTCCTGGGACACCGGCTGCGGTTTGGCGGAGCGGAAGATGATGCGGCGCAGGGTGTCGTTGACCGCTTCGCTCTTCCCGTTGAACTCGAAGGCCTTGCCCTCGCTGTCGACCAGCCACTTCTTGTGCTGCGGGTCCTCGACGAACAGCGCCTGGCTCGGGCCGAGTTTGCCCCTGCCCTCGACGGCCTGCTTGTCCTTGCCGGCCAGGATGAACACGGACTGCTGGGGCTTGCTGTTGAGGCCGCTGCCGGGACGGTTGCACACCGCCCAGGTCTTGGCCGTGTCGGCGTCCTCTGTGGTGGGCAGCCGGTCGGGCGCGTAGGGAATACCGATGGCCGGTCCGTGCGGGATCTTTCCGTCCAGCTCTTCTTCCTTGACCTTCACGACCTTGAAATTCGGGTCGATGAGCAGCCGGGCGGAGGCGAGGTTAAGGATCGGGTGCAGCAGTTTCTGCTTGCCCTGCTTCAGGACGATATAGCGCGTGGTGGATTTGTCCCCGACGATGACATTCTTTCCGACCTCGTCCCAGCCTTGCGGGGCAACAGGCTTGAGAATGCCGCAGGCACCAAATCCCACCAGCATCACGACCCCCATCATGATGCTCGGCACCACCGCCTTCAGGGGCCTGGGAGCGCTCTCGATCGAACCGTTCGGCAGCGGCTTCAGAAATGCCGCATTCGTGCGCTTTCGAGCGAACGAATACGCATTCAGCTCGTCCCGACGTGATGCCATTGTTGCTTTCTCTCCCCGCCTGTCGGATCCACATCGACCGCCCCCGGCACTCACGCCGTAGCGCCCTCTACTATGCCGTGTGTCGATCGACCCGTACGGTACGGGTGCCACCTTCCAACGCACCAGTCTCAGCGGCGACCGATACGCCTAGAGGCCACACCACCAGTAGAGGAGCAGGCCGGGGGATGTCCAGCGCCACCAGGGCTCGACGCCGCAACGGGCGGCAACAGCAACAACAGCCTTCCGCTGCACCGCAATACGCGGGAAATGCTGGCCAAAACGGCACAGCTCCGGGCAACAGAGAAAATGGCGGCCGGGGTTCCGCGGCCCGCCCGGCAGGTCCGGTGGCACCGCGGCTGCGCCAACAGGCCGGAACCATCGGCGGGGTCCGCGTTCAGCAGCTGGCCATCATCGAACTCGCCGCGGCCCTGGTACTGGTGGGCTGGTCGATCCACCCGGCCGCACTGACCGCGGCCATTGTGATCGCGGCAGTTCTGGTCATTTTTGCGCTCGGCCGGCGGCGGCGGATTCCGCTGCCGGAATGGGTCACCACCGTGCGCGCCATGAAGCGCCGCGGCAAGGAGAGCGCCTCCGCACTCGCGGCCACACAGGGCGTCGACCCGGCGATCGCCCCCGTGGTGGAGTGCGAACCGGCGCTGCGCACCTACGAGTTCACGACCGAGTCGGATCAGCGCGCCATCGGGTTCGTCGGTGACGGCACGTTCCTGACCGCTCTTGTCCAGGTGGACGCCCGTGACGAGCCGCTGCGTCCGGAGCGCGGCAGCCACATGCTGCCGCTCGAGGTGCTGCACACCGCGCTCGACATCGAGGACATCCACCTGGAGTCGGTGCAGTTCGTCCAGTACACCCAGCCCGCGCCGGCACCGCACCTGCCCGAACAGGCCGTCGCGGCCCGCTCGTACGCACCGCTCCAGGCCCAGGCCCAGACGCCCGCGCTCCAGTTGACGTGGATCGCGCTCAAGCTCGACCCCGAGCTGTGCTCGGAGGCGATCGAGGCTCGCGGCGGCGGGATGGAGGGCGCCAAGCGTTCGCTGCTGCGCGCCGCCGACCAGCTCGTCAGCCGGCTGACCGCGCACGGGGTGCGCGCCAAGGTGCTCGCCGAGCGCGAGGTGGTGGCCGCGATCGGCACCGCGGTGTGCGTCAGCCCGCGGGCCGCCAACGGCGCGATGGGGCGCGAGGGACGAGCCGCCCGCCGCACCCAGGAGACGACCCGGGCGATGCGCTGCGACGACCGCTGGCACTCCACGTACTGGATCGGCCGGTGGCCCCAACTGGGCCAGGGCGGTGCGCCGTTGGCGGCCGTCACCCAGCTGCTGACCAGCACGAGGGCGATGGCCAGCACCTTCGCGCTGACCGCCACCCACGGCAGCGGCCGCGCCCCGGCCATCTCGGGTTACGTTCGTCTTTCCACCCGCAGCGAGAACGAACTCACGGCCGCTCAGAGCGAGTTGGAGCGCCGTTCCGGTTCCGTGAAGGTCGGCCTCGTACGGCTCGACCGGGAACAGCTGCCCGGCCTGCTGGCCACGCTTCCCCTCGGAGGTACCCGCTGATGGCCTCTCCCACCTATCAGCCCCGCGTCAACACCAGCGGCAACGGCTGGCGCAACCCCCCGCTCGGCGGCGGCGACGGCGGCCACCGGCTCTCGCACCAGCCCCGCCCGGACGAGGACCAGTCGGGACCGACCGGTCCGACGCCCAGGCCCGGTTACGGCCTGCGCGGTCCGCGGCGCAGCCCCCATGTGCTGACGGCCGAATCCCTCGCCTCCCTGACCCTGCCGGTCGGCGACGACGGCGTGATCATCGGCATCGACCCGCAGAACCAGCCCGCCGTGCTGAGCCTGCTGCGGCCCGCGCCGATGGAGATCGCGCTGGTCGGCAGCATGTGGATGGCCCAGGTGCTGGCGCTGCGTACGGTCGCCGTCGGTGCCCGGGTCGCGGTCGAGACCGCGCGGCCGCCGGCCTGGGGCCAGATGGCGCAGGCCGCGGGCGGCGGACAGCAGTGTGTGTCGGTCCATGACGTGCGCCAGATCGCCCCCCAGGGCCCGTCGGTTTCCAGCCCGGTGCTGGTCGTACGGGACATGGGCGCACGCCCGCCGCGCAATCAGCTCGCCCCGAGCCCCTGGCAGTCGGTGCTGACCGTGCTGCCGTTCCTCG
Organism: Streptomyces sp. bgisy130; assembly: GCF_057708345.1. Taxonomy (NCBI): domain Bacteria; kingdom Bacillati; phylum Actinomycetota; class Actinomycetes; order Kitasatosporales; family Streptomycetaceae; genus Streptomyces; species Streptomyces sp. bgisy130. The sequence goes on along the minus strand of NZ_JBYISA010000053.1, from coordinate 3,430 downwards.
GGCCGCGGTCGCCGCAGATGCTCAGCCGCGCCGATCTGGTCGGTCTCCAGCGGCTTTCGCCCGAAGAGGCCGAGGTTGTGACGCGAATCATGCGGCTGCCGGAGCAGGTCGGTGCGGTGCTGCCGACGCTCAGCGACAACGCCATGCTGTGGTGTTCGCGCGATGGCCACCAGTTCGTGATGACGCAGCCGACGGAGGCGGAGACCAACCTGCTCGGCGGGCCGCGCCGGATGGACTGACCGTCATTCCGGGCCGGTCGCCCGCGCAGCGCTGTGCGCAGCGCGTCCGCAACCGGCCGCGGGGCACGACCTACGGGCGCATCCACGGGTGCGCCCGTAAGCGTGCGAAGGGTATGAAGACGACATGACATCGACTGCCGTTATGAGCCGACTCTTGATTAGGCTGTGTGGGAGAGCCGCAGGAGCACAGCACGACGGCAGTCGATACGGGGATGGAGACAGCTAGTGTTGGCGCAACCCCGGGTGGTGTGTTCCGACTTCCGCTACATCCGATCGATCCGCCTGTATCCGGTCCTGCCGTTCAGGTGCGTTGCAGTACACCAGGAGGCACAGTGAACGAGCAGGAGGCTTTCCGTCCGGACGGAAACGATCCTGACGACGACCAGTCCGAGTTCGACCTGACCGGTGAGTTCAAGATCGATTTCGCCGCACCGGCCTGGTACGCGAGCAACGACACCAGTGGTGGCGGCACGAGTGCCGCGGCCTCGTCCGCGGCTCCTCCTGCGTCTTCGCCCGCCACTCCGGCCGCCGGGGCCCAGCCCCCCGTTGGACAGCCCCTGGGACAGCCGCTCCCCGGGCCCGCGGAGGCCGCGCCGCCGGGATTCCCGACGCTGCGCCCCCAGGAAACGGGCCATGACGCCCCGGTCGCCGCCACTCCCCCGGACGCGCCGGAGACTCCCTCGGAGTCGGCGCCGGCCGCGAACGAGGGTGCCGGCACCGGTAATCGGCGCGCGGGCACGGGCGTCGATCCGTCGGCCTCGCTCTGGGACGACGACGAGGACACCGAGCCGGAGGCGACGAGCGCGCCCGAGCCGGAGGTCACGCCCACCGACGCGGCGCCGCAGCCGGAGACCTCGGCCGCGCCCGCCCCCGTCGAGGAGAGTGCACCGGCCCCCGAGGCCGCGGTGCCCGCGCAGCCCGCCCCCGAGGCGGCCGTGCCGGAGGCGCAGCCCGCACCGGCCCAGCAGCCGCCGCACCAGGGCGTGCCCCAGCAGGGCATGCCCGGGCAGGGTGTGCCCCAGCAGGCTCTTCCGCAGCAGCAGGGTGTTCCGGAGCAGACGGCTCCGCAGCAGGGCGTACCGCAGCAGGGCATTCCGCAGCAGGCGATGCCCCCGCAGGCGGCCCCGCAGCAGGCTCCCCAGCAGGGCGTTCCGCAGCAAGGAGTGCCGCAGCAGGGCGCTCCTTGGGGTGCCGCGGCGGACGGTCAGCAGCAGGGCGTGCCCGGACAGGGCGCGTTGCCACCGCTGCCGGCCGAGTACCAGCCCGCGGACCCGCGGAGCGCACAGGCGCAGGCCCAGCAGGCACAGGCCGCTCAGCAGGCGCAGCAGGCCCAGCAGCAGGCACCGGCCCAGCAGCAACCGCAGGCCCAGCAGCAGCCGCACGCCCAGCAGGCGGGGCAGCCGCAGGCCGGGCAGCCGCAGGCCGGGTACCCCCAGGGGCAGCACGCCCAGCAGGCCGGCTACCCGCAGCAGCAGGGCGCGCCCGCGCAGCAGCAACAGCCCGCGTACGGCTATCCGCAGCCCGCGTACGGCTACCCCCAGCAGGCCCAGCAGCAGCCCCAGGCGGCCGCGCAGCAGTCGGCTTATGGCTATCCGCAGACCGGTGCGCAGGGCTACCCGCAGCAGGGCCAGGCGCAGGCCGGTTACGCCCAGCAGCACGCCGCCCAGCAGGCGGCACAGGCACAGGCCGCCCAGGCGCAGGCCCAGGCGGCGCAGGCCCAACAAGCCCAGCAGGCCCAACAAGCCCAGCAGGCACAGCAAGCACAACAGGCGCAGCAGGCCCAGCAGGCCCAGGCCCAAGCCCAACAGGCCCAGGCCCAGCAGGCCCAGGCCCAGCAGGCCCAGGCCCAGCAGGCGCAGTACCAGCCGCTGCCCGGTCAGCAGCCCGCCGACCCGAACGCCGCGGCCAACTACGCGTCGTACTCGCAGCCGGGCCAGCAGCAGCCGCAGCAGCGGGCCGCCCCCGGCGCACCGCTCGGCTACAGCGCCGCCGTCGAGCTGACCTCCGACCGGCTGCTGCGCAATCAGCCCAAGAAGCGCAAGCCGGGCGCCAACGCGCAGCCGTCCAAGTTCAAGCTGGGCGCGAAGAAGGAAGAGGCGGAGCGGCAGCGCAAGCTGGAGCTGATCCGTACGCCGGTGATGTCCTGTTACCGGATCGCGGTGATCAGCCTCAAGGGCGGTGTCGGCAAGACCACCACGACCACGGCCCTGGGCTCCACGCTCGCCTCCGAGCGGCAGGACAAGATCCTGGCGATCGACGCCAACCCGGACGCCGGCACGCTCGGCCGACGGGTGCGCCGGGAGACCGGGGCGACCATCCGTGACCTGGTGCAGGCGATCCCGCATCTGCACAGCTACATGGACATCCGCCGGTTCACCTCGCAGGCCCCCTCGGGCCTGGAGATCCTCGCCAACGACGTCGACCCGGCCGTCTCGACGACCTTCAACGACGATGACTACCGGCGGGCGATCGATGTCCTCGGCAAGCAGTACCCGGTCATCCTCACCGACTCGGGAACCGGTCTGCTCTACAGCGCGATGCGTGGAGTCCTCGATCTCGCGGACCAGTTGATCATCATCTCCACCCCGTCCGTGGACGGTGCCAGCAGCGCGAGCACCACCCTGGACTGGCTGTCCGCGCACGGCTACGCCGACCTGGTGCAGCGCGGCATCACGGTCATCTCCGGTGTCCGTGAGACCGGCAAGATGATCAAGATCGATGACATCGTGTCGCACTTCGAGACCCGTTGCCGCGGTGTCGTGGTCGTCCCGTTCGACGAGCATCTCGCCGCCGGTGCCGAGGTCGACCTCGACATGATGCGGCCCAAGACCCGCGAGGCGTACTTCAACCTCTCCGCCCTGGTGGCCGAGGACTTCGCGCGGGCGCAGCAGGCGCAGGGCATGTATCCCCAGCAGCAGATGGGCGGGGATCCGTACGCCCAGCAGCAGATGGGCGGCGACCCGTACGCGCAGCAGCAGTACCCCCAGCAGGGCCAGCCGCAGCAGCCGCAACAGGGCCAGCCGCCGGCCGGCTACCCGCCGCAGCAGGGGGGCTGGACCCAGCAGCCGCAGCAGGGCCAACCGCCGGCCCACTGGCAGCAGCAACAGCCCGCTCCGGACGCACCGCAGCCGGAGGGGCCCGGTCTGGCACCCGGGTGGCAGCAGCAGCCGCCTCCGCAGTGAGGCGGGCGT
>NZ_JBYISA010000052.1:0-43315 GCF_057708345.1 Streptomyces sp. bgisy130 | reverse complement strand
AGCCCCGCGCAGCGGACCCGCCCGCCGCAGGCGCAACGGCGAGAAACCACCACGGCGGGAAAGAAAATAACGTGGGCTAAAGCTCGACCTCGCGCATCAGCATGCCGACCTCCGTGTTCGTCATCCGGCGGAGCCAGCCTGACTTCTGGTCGCCCAGGGCGATGGGGCCGAAGCTCGTGCGGACGAGCTTGTCGACCGGGAAGCCGGCCTCGGAGAGCATGCGGCGCACGATGTGCTTGCGGCCTTCGTGGAGGGTGACCTCGACGAGGTAGTTCTTGCCGGTGTTCTCCACGACGCGGAAGTGGTCGGCGCGGGCGTAGCCGTCCTCCAGCTGGATGCCGTCCTTGAGCTGCTTGCCCAGGTCGCGCGGGAGCGGGCCCTGGATCGCGGCCAGGTAGGTCTTCTTGACGCCGTAGCGCGGGTGCGTCAGGCGGTGGGCCAGCTCACCGTGGTTGGTGAGCAGGATGATGCCCTCGGTCTCGGTGTCGAGACGGCCGACGTGGAACAGCCGCGTCTCGCGGTTGGTGACGTAGTCGCCCAGGCACTGGCGGCCGTCCGGGTCCTCCATCGTGGAGACGACGCCGGCCGGCTTGTTCAGCGCGAAGAAGAGGTACGACTGGGTGGCGACCGTCAGGCCGTCGACCTTGATCTCGTCCTTCTCCGGGTCGACCCGGACGCCCTGCTCCATGACGATCTGGCCGTTGACCTCGACCCGCGCCTGCTCGATCAGCTCCTCGCAGGCCCGGCGCGAGCCCATCCCGGCCCTGGCCAGCACCTTCTGGAGCCGCTCGCCGTCCTGGTCGCCGAACGTCTTGGGGGTCTTGATCTGCGGCTTGTTGTGGCGGGCGCGGTTGCGCTCCTCTACCTGGGCGTCGTACTCACGGGGCCGCGCGGGCGCCTGACCACGGCCGCGCTGCGGGCCGCCCTTGGGGCCTCCCTTGGCACCGGGGCCGGACTTGGCGCCCGTACGGGGCCCGCCCTTGGCGCCGCCACGGGCCGCCGCGCCCCGGCTGCCCGTGCTCTTGGAACCGCCGCTCTTGGGACCGCCGCTCTTGGGACCGCCGCTCTTGGCGCCGCCGCGCTCGTCCTTGCCGCCCGGGCCGCCGGTTCCGCCCACGTCGTAGCGGCGCTCCTCGGGACGGGGACGGCCGGCCCGCTGCTGCTTGTCGTCCCTCTTCCCCCCGGCCTTCGGCTGGGAGGTGCCCCCACCCGCGCCGCGGTAGTTGCCCCGCCCGCTGTCGTTGTTCCTGCCGCTGCTTCGCATCAATGATCCGTCTGAGAGTCGCCGCTGTCGTCTACGTCGAACGACGGGATACCTTCCGGGGAATCGCCCTCGATCGCGTCCGCCTCCGGGAGGAACGGTGCGAGCTCAGGGAGCTCGTCGAGGCCGCGCAGGCCCATCCGCTCCAGAAAGTAATTCGTCGTCCTGTACAGGATCGCACCTGTTTCAGGTTCCGTCCCCGCCTCCTCCACCAGGCCGCGCTGGAGGAGCGTGCGCATCACACCGTCACAGTTCACGCCGCGTACGGCCGAGACACGGGAACGGCTGACCGGCTGACGGTACGCGACCACGGCCAGAGTCTCCAAAGCTGCCTGGGTGAGCCGGGCCTGCTGCCCGTCCAGGACGAAGCTCTCCACCGCGTCCGCGTACGCGGCACGGGAGTAGAAGCGCCAGCCTCCGGCCACCAGGCGCAGATCGAAACCGCGCCCCTGGCGGGTGTAGTCGTCGGACAGTTCGCGCAGCGCCAGCGCGACCGCGCGGCGGGGCCGCTCCAGCACCCTGGCCAGGTGTTCCTCGGTCGCGGGCTCGTCGACGACCATGAGGACGGCCTCCAGCGCGGGCTTCAGCTCCAGCTCGGCGACGACCGGCGTCCCGGCCGGCGCCGCGGGCCGCTCCCCCGTGCCGCCCGTACCGGTCGCCGTGATGTCGTACGCCTCGCCACCGGCCGCGCCGCTCATGCCTGCTCCTCTCCTGCTCGCTCTGCCCGCGCCGCCTCGGCGGCGCGCTGTGCCGGTTCCTGGTCGAACTCGTCGGTGACCACCGGCTCGGCCCCCTCCGCGCCCGTCCAGCGGACCGTGAGCGCCCCCAGGGCCTCCTCCTGGTCCAGGACCACCACCCGCTCGCGGTAGAGCTCCAGCAGGGCCAGGAAGCGCGCCACGACGGTGAGGGTGTCCGGTGCGTCCGCGCACAGCTCCTGGAAGCTGCTCTCGCCCGCCTCCCGCAGCCGCGCCATCACCACCTCGGCCTGCTCCCGCACGCTCACCAGCGGCGCATGGATGTGGTCGACATAGACCTGCGGCCGCGCCTTGGGCTGCATCGCCTTCACCGCGAGCTTGGCGAAGCCCTCCGCCCCGGTGCTGATCACGACCTCGGGCAGCAGCTCGGCCAGCTGCGGCTCCAGGCCGACCGTACGCGGATGGCACCGGGCCTCGTCCGCCAGCCGGCCGCTGAAGATGTCCGCGATCCGTTTGTAGGCGCGGTACTGGAGCAGCCGGGCGAAGAGCAGATCACGGGCCTCCAGGAGCGCGAGGTCCGCCTCGTCCTCCACTTCGGCCGCGGGCAGCAGCCGGGCCGCCTTCAGATCCAGCAGCGTCGCCGCCACGACCAGGAACTCCGTGGTCTGGTCCAGGTCCCAGTCCGGCCCCATGGCCCGGATGTGCGCCATGAACTCGTCGGTCACCTTCGACAGCGCGACCTCGGTGACGTCCAGCTTGTGCTTCGAGATCAACTGGAGGAGGAGATCGAAAGGGCCCTCGAAGTTGTCGAGGTGGAGGGTGAAGCGGCCGTCGGTGCCTTCGGGGGTCTCCGGGTTCTCGGGGTGCTCGGGGTGCTCCGGGCCCTCCGGGTCCTCGGGGTTCTCCGAGTCCTCCGGGCTCTCCAGGTCCTCGGCGCTCTCGCTGCCGTCGACGCTCTCGGCACCCCCGCCGCTCTCACCGCCCTCGCCCCCCTCGGGCGCAGCCTCGGTCGGAGCGGTACCGGGGACGCCCGCGGGTTCCTCCCCGGCGACGGCCGCCTCCGCCGGTGACGCCAGCCCCGCGCCCGCCCCACGGCCGAGTGGTCTGCGGGTGCGGGGCGCGGGGGATTCGTCGTTGGTCGTCGGCATCGCGGTCCATGGTGCTGCGGTCCCGTGCCGGGGGCGACGGGCTGGTCACGGGCGGGAGACCCCGCCGAGGAGGCAGGCTATCCCGGCCCACCCGGCGTGACGTTTCCGCACCGCGGCGGCCGGCGCAGGAATTCTCGGCGGTCCTCTGCGGACGACCATGACGGCATGCGCACGGACCGCGCGCAGCGGGCGTCAGCGGCCCCGCAACCGCCGCACGAGGATGCTGGCGTCGCCGCGCGACTCCAGGTCGGCGAGGACGACGGCGACCGCCTCGCGGACGATCCGGCCGCGGTCGACGGCGAGGCCGTGTTCGCCGCGCAGCACCAGCCGCGCATGTTCGAGGTCCATGAGCTCCTCGGCGGAGACATAGACGGTGATCTTCTCGTCGTGCCGTTCCCGGCCGCTGGGGCGGCGGTTGGCGCCGCGGGAGCCTCCGCGGCGGCGGCCCTGGCCACCGGTCTGCCCGGTCGCGGCGGCCGGCTCGGAGCCGGTCTGGCCGCCCTTGGCCGCCTTGGCCCGGTGGCCGGTCTCGCCGTCCGTCTCGCGGCCGCTGTGCTCGGCCGGGGGGCCGACGGCGGGCACCCGGGGCGGGGTGGCCGGTCCGCCGTCACCGGCCGTCGCCGCCGGGGTGTCCGAGCCGCCGGCCCCGGGCCGACGCTGCCGTACCGCGGTGGCCGCCTCCGGCCCGTCCGCCGCCGGATCGGGCTCGCCGGCCGGTGCGGGCACCCGGGGCGCCTCGCCGCCGGCCGGGGAGCCGTTCGCCGATCGACGGGGGCTGGAGGGCTGTAGCCCCACTCCCCCGGTGGTACGGAACAGTTCGTCGGCTCCCGGCAGACTCACTCGGCGTGACACCGGGCGAGCACCTCCCTGGCGAGCTGACGGTAGGCGGCGGCGCCAACGGAGTTGGAGGCGTACGTAGTGATCGGCTCGCCCGCGACGGTGGTCTCCGGGAAGCGGACCGTGCGGCCGATGACGGTGTGGTAGACGTGATCGTCGAAGGCCTCGACGACCCGCGCCAGGACCTCACGGCTGTGCACGGTGCGGGAGTCGTACATCGTCGCCAGGATGCCGTCCAGCTCCAGCTCGGGGTTGAGCCGCTCCTGGACCTTCTCGATGGTCTCGGTGAGCAGCGCGACACCGCGCAGCGCGAAGAACTCGCACTCCAGCGGCACGATGACCTTGTGAGCCGCCGTCAGGGCGTTGACGGTGAGCAGGCCGAGGGAGGGCTGGCAGTCGATGACGATGTAGTCGTAGTCGGCCAGCAGCGGCTTCAGCGCACGCTGGAGCGTCGACTCGCGCGCGACCTCGCTGACCAACTGCACCTCTGCCGCTGACAAATCGATATTGCTGGGCAGCAGGTCCATGTTGGGGACCGCGGTCTTCAGCAGCACCTCGTCGGCCGACATACCCCGCTCCATGAGCAGGTTGTAGACCGTCAGGTCGAGCTCCATCGGGTTGACGCCGAGTCCGACCGACAGGGCGCCCTGCGGGTCGAAGTCGACGAGCAGCACCCGTCGTCCGTATTCGGCGAGCGCGGCGCCCAGGTTGATGGTCGAGGTGGTCTTGCCGACCCCGCCCTTCTGGTTGCACATCGCGATGATTTTGGCGGGGCCGTGGTCCGACAGCGGTCCCGGGATGGGGAAATAAGGGAGCGGGCGTCCGGTCGGGCCGACGCGTTCGCGGCGCTGGCGCGCGGCGTCCGGCGCGAGCGTCGCGGCGTATTCGGGGTCCGGCTCGTACTCCGCGTCCGGATCGTAGAAGTGCCCCTCGGGCAGGTCGTCGTAGTCGGCGAGACGGGCGGGTTCTCCACTGCCCCGGTCGCCGGCCATGGCGTTCACGTGATGGCCGTCCATGCTCTGGTGGGCTGTCGTGGAAATACTCTGATGGGCTGCGAGGGTATGGACCACAACGGAGCCGACAGCCTCGCGCCCCGAGGGACCCTGGTCCCGTACAGCCACTCCTGGTTGACCGCCGCCGGGAGTAAATGTCGACTCATTCACAAGTCGTCTTACCTCCTTGGACGTGACCAGGAAACTTTATCGATAGGTCAGCGTGGCACCATGCCGACGGTTGGCGACTCTATGGCGTGTCGGGCGTCCGCAGCAACACAATCCACCGGACCCGGCACGATGTGTCGGTAACCGGACCCCCCGATGTCAAGGGCGCAAGCGGTATCGGACCGATGTTTCAGGGGTGCGCGAATCGGTTAAAGGGTTACGTTCGCGGCGAGTTGAGTGCCGGCGGCCCGGAGGACGGCGCGCCGCGGGTCGCACACGCGACCGGCCGGGCCTTGTCGACAAGGCCCGGCCGGTGGTACGGCGTTGACGTCAGTGGTTGACGTCTCAGCCGAGGAGGGTGCGCAGTTCGACGTGCTCCAGGCCGTGCGCCTCGGCGACGGGGCCGTAGACGACCTTGCCGTCGTGCGTGTTCAGGCCCTTGGCCAGCGCCGGGTCACGGCGCAGCGCCTCGACCCAGCCGCGGTTCGCCAGCTCCACGATGTAGGGCAGCGTGGCGTTGGTGAGCGCGTGGGTGGAGGTGTTCGGCACCGCGCCGGGCATGTTGGCGACGCAGTAGAAGACCGAGTTGTGGACCGGGAAGGTCGGCTCGGCGTGCGTGGTGGGACGGGAGTCCTCGAAGCAGCCGCCCTGGTCGATCGCGATGTCGACAAGAACACTTCCGGGCTTCATCTTGGCGACGAGCTCGTTGGTGACCAGCTTCGGCGCCTTGGCGCCGGGGATCAGGACCGCACCGACGACGAGGTCGGCCTCGATGACGGCCTTCTCCAGCTCGTAGGCGTTGGAGACGATCGTCTGCACCTTGGTGCCGAAGATCTTGTCGGCCTCGCGGAGCTTGTTGATGTCCTTGTCGAGCAGGGTGACGTGGAAGCCGAGGCCCACGGCGATCTGAAGCGCGTTCCAGCCGGAGACGCCACCGCCGATGATGACGGCCTTGCCCGCGTGGACACCGGGGACGCCACCGGGCAGCACACCGCGGCCGCCGGCCTGACGCATCAGGTGGTAGGCGCCGACCTGCGGGGCGATACGGCCCGCGACCTCGGACATCGGGGCGAGCAGCGGCAGCGCGCGGCCGGCCGTCTCGACGGTCTCGTAGGCGATGGCGGTGGTGCCGGACTCCAGCAGGGCGTCCGTGCACTCCTTGGAAGCGGCCAGGTGCAGGTACGTGAAGAGCGTCTGGTCCTTGCGGAGGCGGTGGTACTCCTCCGCGATCGGCTCCTTGACCTTCAGCAGCAGGTCAGCGGTGGTCCAGACCTCGTCGGCGGTGTCCAGGATGGACGCACCGGCGGAGACGTACTCCTCGTTCGTGATGGACGAGCCGAGACCGGCGTCCTTCTCGATGAAGACCTGGTGTCCGTGGCGGACGAGCTCGTGGACTCCGGCGGGCGTGATAGCCACGCGGAACTCGTTGTTCTTGACCTCGCGGGGGATGCCGACCTTCACGTCGATCACGGTCCTTGCTAGAGAGGGTGCAGGAGGAATTATCCCCTCATGCCTTGCATGACGGAACTGGCCGCGCCGAACGCGGTCCAGCCAGTCTATTGAAGGAGCTCCTCTTGTCTAGCCTTGCAAAGCATTAATTCTTGCGAGAAGCACCACCGATTTCGTAGGTCACTCCGGATGATCTCCAAGGAGTCGCTCTCCCGCGGCACGATGGAGCCGTGCCGCGGCTGGATCTCCGAGCCGGTCGAGGGTGTCCGCAATCCGCAGCTGAAGGGCCGCCTCCAGCCGTCCGTCGCCCGCCTTCCGGGCGGTGTCCAGGGCTTCGAGGCAGGTCCGCAGGGCGTCCTCGGGCCGCCCCGCGTACTCCTGCACCCGGGCCACCTCACCGGTCGCCCGCGCCTGCCCGGCCACGTCGCCGAGCCGGCGATACGCCCCGACGGCGGCCCGCCACGCCTTCAGCGCCTCACCCCACCGGCCCGCCTGGCTGAGCGCGCCGCCGATCCGGCCGTGCAGCCGCGCCGCGTCCGCGCTCTCACCCCGGGCGAGCCGCAGCTCCAGGGCCCGGCCGTACCAGTCGGCGGCCCGCTGCCCGTCGCCCAGCTCGGTGTACGCGCCGCCCAGCGACTCCAGCGCCCGGCCGGTGGCCATCGGGTCCTTCACCGCGCGGGCCGCCTCCAGCGCACCCCGGTAGCGGGTGGCCGCCTGTGCGGTCCGGCCCGCCTGGCCGTCCAGGTCCCCGAGGTTCAGGAGGGCGGCGGCCCGCTCCCGCGGCAGCCCGCGCCGCTCGGCGACCCGGAGGACCAGCCCGTGCAGCGCGTAGAGGTCCGGCGCGGCGGCCTCGGCGCCCTGGTGGGCCAGCAGTGTCCGGGTCAGCGCGACCATCAACCGCCGGTCCAGGGTGTCGAGTTCACCGTCCGCGACGGCGATCCGGGCGGCGTCGAGCAGGGCTCCGCGGCGGGTGCGCAGCCAGTGCGCGGCGGCGGCCCGGGAGCCGAAGCGCAGCGAACGCGGCAGCCCCGCGGTCTTCTGCCGGGCGGGGGAATCGGCCGGCTCGCCCATCGCCCGGCAGGACTGGAGCAGCCGTACGGTCCGCTCCAGCATCCGGGCCCGGGCCAGCTGGACCTCGGCCGGGCGCTCGTGCTCCGTCAGCAGATCGCGCACCAGCGGGACGAGACAGCCGGGAAGGCGGTACGGGAGATACAGGGCGGCGTCGGGCGCCCGGGCGCCGGGGACCTCGTCGTCCTCGGTGGTGACCGGCCGCAGCAGCCCGAGCGCGGCGAATTCGCCCAGCGTCGTGGTGGCCACCGCCACCGAGCAGCCGGCCAGTGCGGAGGCGATGTGCGCGTCCACCAGACCGCCCGGCGCCAGGGTGAGCAGCCGCAGCATCCGGGCGGCTGGCGCCGGCAGCGCGTCATGGGCGAGGCGGAAGGCACGGAACAGCGGCCGGGCCCCGCTGGGTAGGTCCGGCGGCACCGCAACGGCGTCCAGCGCCTGGTACAGATCGGCGACCGAGGACATCGGGCGGGCGGCGAGCCAGGCGCCCGCCAGCACCAGGGCGGCCGGCTGGCCGCCGCACTCCTCCACCACGCGGTCGGCGGTCCGCGGGTCGACGGTGATCCGGGTCGGCCCCGCGTACCGGCTGAGCACGGCGACCCCGGCCGCGCTGTCCAGGCCACCCAGGGCGCACGGCCGGACGTCCGGAATGCCGGTCAGCGGCCCCTGCGAGACCACCACGACCAGGCAGTCCGGGGCGTCCGGAAGCAGCGGTTCGACCTGGTCGGCGCCCGGTGCGTCGTCCAGGAAGAGCAGTGCCCGGCGCCCGGCGAGCGCCGCGCGCAGCCGCTCGGTCAGCTCGTCCTCGGGGGCGCCGGGCGGGGCGCCGGTGCCGAGCGCGGCCAGCAGCTCCCGTGCGGTGTGGCCGGTGTCGGCCGGTTCGCCGCCCGGCCCGGTCAGGGTGGCCCGCAGCACCCCGTCGGGGTGGTCACCGGCCAGTTCCCGCAGCAGCTCCTCGGCCAGGGCCGTACGGCCGGAACCGGGGCGCCCGGCGATCAACAGCACCCGGCTGCGGGCGCCCTTGCGGCCGGAGAGGGTGTCCAGGCCGGCCCGGGCGATATCGGCGTGCAGCGCCTTGAGCTCGCGACGCCGCCCGGTGAAGCCACCGGGGGCAGGGGCGACGGCGGTTGTGGGAAGGGCGGGGCGGGCGGGGACACCGTCCTGGCGGGGCGCCGCGCCCCGCGGTCCGGGCGCTGTCGTGGCAGGCGCTCTCCCTGCCTCCGGCGGGACGTGCCCCCCGCCCACCGCCTGGTCCGTCACCGGCTCACGCTCCCGTCCACCTGCGCGTACGAATCCGCCGCTGGGGCGGACGCTGCCGAGCGTAGTTCACGGCACGTCACGTCTCGTGCAGCGCAGGGCGGTTACGTCACCCGATCGGATCGGCGGATCATCCGACGGGCACGTCGTACGGCGGAGACGGGTCCGTCGGTCAGACCTCGAAGGGGCGGGCCGGCCACGGTGCGTCGGCCGGGCGCAGCGCGTCCAGCCCCGCACCGGCCTGGGCCGCGGTGAGGGCCAGCACCCCCACGACGAGGCAGTTGTTGTGCAGCTCACCGGCGAGCGCGCCACGGACCAGCTCGTCCTGCGGCACCCGCGCCAGCTCCATGTCGGCCTCCTCCTCGGAGACCTCGAAGCGCTCGCCCTCGGCCTCGGCCAGATCGCGGGCGAGGAAGATCCGCACGGCCTCGTCGCAGCCGCCGGGCGTGGTGTAGACATCGGTCAGCACCCGCCAGTCCTCGGCCTTGACGTGCGCTTCCTCGTACAGCTCACGCTGCGCGGCGTGCAGCGGGTTCTCCCCGGGGATGTCGAGCAGCCCGGCGGGGATCTCCCACAGCTTCTGGCGTACGGGGTGGCGGTACTGGCGCAGCACCAGCACCCGGCCCTGCTCGTCGAGTGCGAGGACGGCCACGGAACCGGGGTGGACCTGGTAGTCACGGGTGACGGTGCCGCCGTCCGGCATGACGACCGTGTCGGTGCGCACGCTGGTCTTGTTTCCGGTGAACGGCGTCGTGGTCGCGGTGACCGTCCACTCCTCCGGGGTGTCCTTGATCGCCATGGCGCGTCCTCCTGTGTGTGCCTGTACCAACGCAGAAACCGGGGCACGACCTGCGGGAGGCCGTACCCCGGCAACCGTATCCGCCGTGCTGTCCGCTACTTCGCGGCGCCCGTCTTGCGCGCGACCGCGGCCTTCACCAGCCCGGCGAAGAGCGGGTGCGGACGGGTCGGGCGGGAGCGCAGCTCCGGGTGCGCCTGGGTGGCGACCAGGTAGGGGTGGATCTCGCGCGGGTACTCGACGTACTCGACGAGCTTGTTGTCCGGGGAGGTGCCGGAGAACAGCAGCCCGGCCTTCTTCTCCAGCTCACCGCGGTAGGCGTTGTTGACCTCGTAGCGGTGGCGGTGGCGCTCCTCGACGTAGGGCTGGTCGTCGTAGACCTCGCGGACGATCGAGCCCTCGGCGAGCTTGGCGGGGTACATGCCCAGCCGCATCGTGCCGCCCATATCGCCCTCACCTGCGACGATGTCCATCTGCTCGGCCATCGTGGAGATGACCGGGTCGGCCGCGGCCGGGTCGAACTCGGTGGAGTTCGCGCCCTGGATACCGGCCAGGTTGCGGGCCGCCTCGATGACCACGCACTGGAGGCCCAGGCACAGGCCGAGCAGCGGGAGCTTGTTCTCCCGGGCGTAGGTGATCGCGCCGACCTTGCCGTCCACGCCCCGGTCGCCGAAGCCGCCGGGGATGCAGACCGCGTCACAGTCCGCGAGCTGCTCCGCGGCGCCGGCCGGGGTCTTGCAGTCGTCGGAGGTGACCCACTTCACCTTCACCCGGGCCTTGTTCGCGAAGCCGCCGGCCCGCAGCGCCTCGGTGACCGAGAGGTAGGCGTCGGGGAGGTCGATGTACTTGCCGACCAGCGCGACCCGGACCTCGTGGTCGGGGTTGTGGACGCGGTCCAGCAGGTCCTCCCACTGGGTCCAGTTCACGTCCCGGAAGGGCAGGTCCAGCTTGCGCACGACATAGGCGTCCAGGCCCTCGGTGTGCAGGACCTTGGGGATGTCGTAGATCGACGGGGCGTCGATCGCGGCGACCACCGCGGCCTCGTCGACGTCGCACATCAGCGAGATCTTGCGCTTGATGGCGGTCGGCACCTCGCGGTCGGCGCGCAGCACGATCGCGTCGGGCTGGATACCGATGTTGCGCAGCGCGGCGACGGAGTGCTGGGTCGGCTTGGTCTTCAGCTCACCGGACGGGCCGATGTAGGGGAGCAGCGAGATGTGCACGACGAAGACGTTGTCCCGGCCGACCTCGTGGCGGACCTGGCGGACGGTCTCCAGGAACGGCAGCGACTCGATGTCGCCGACGGTGCCGCCGACCTCGGTGATGACGACATCGACGTCTTCGGTCGCCATCCGCCGGATGCGGTGCTTGATCTCGTTGGTGATGTGCGGGATGACCTGCACGGTGTCGCCGAGGTACTCGCCGCGCCGCTCCTTGGCGATCACGGTGTTGTAGACCTGGCCGGTAGTGACGTTCGCGGAGCCGTCGAGGTCGACGTCCAGGAAGCGCTCGTAGTGGCCGATGTCCAGGTCGGTCTCGGCACCGTCGTTGGTGACGAAGACCTCACCGTGCTGGAACGGGTTCATCGTTCCGGGGTCGACGTTCAGATACGGGTCGAGCTTCTGCATCGTGACCCGCAGGCCGCGCGCCTTGAGGAGAGCACCCAGGCTGGAGGCGGTGAGCCCCTTGCCGAGAGAGGAGGCGACGCCCCCGGTGACGAAGAGGTGCTTGGTCGTCGTTGATTTGGGCGGCATGGCCAAGAGGGGGCTCCCGTGGTCGCGAGGTGGAGAGGTGCGAAGCGGCTCCGTCCCGGTTTTCAGGGGTGCCGTCGCTGCGGTTCGGGGGTTCTCGTGACCACCGGTCCACGGGGTACCAGGCTATCAGCGACCGGGCATGGTCGTGCCCGGCCACACACGGCGACCGTGCGGTCACGGCTGAGGTGACAGTGTCACGTGACGGAGGCCACCCGTTCGGAGCACTTCAGTCCTTGCGAGCGTCACACGGATCACCCACCTGCGTCGTATCCTGCTCGGACACTCGCTACGAGCCGTCCGGGAAGGCACCACCCCCGCCCGATTTCCGGTCCCGCTGCTCGGCGACGTTTCATGGGCAGGACGGACCAATACATACGTCCCATGGGGGGCGTGACTCCAGTTCGACGGGAGATGCACGTGGCCGGGCGCATCGAGGACTACGCACTTATCGGCGATATGCAAACCGCCGCTCTAGTGTGCCGGGACGGCACGGTGGACTGGCTGTGCCTGCCCCGCTTCGACTCGCCGGCGGTCTTTGCGGGGCTGCTGGGCACGGAGGAACACGGATTCTGGCGGCTGGGGCCGGTCAACGGCCCCGGAGGCCGGCCCGCACCGGCCGACCGCCGTCGCTACCGGGGCGATTCGCTCGTCCTGGAGTCGGAGTGGGACACCCCGCGCGGCACCGTCCGCGTGATCGACTTCATGCCGCCCCGTGACGGGGCGCCGCAGCTGATCCGCATCGTGGAGGGCGTCAGCGGCCGCGTCCCGATGCGCTCGCAGCTGCGGATGCGGTTCTCCTACGGCTGGGTCGTGCCGTGGGTGCACAAGATCGACGACCGTACGGTCGCGGTGGCCGGGCCCGACTCGGTGTGGCTGGACACCGAGGCGGAGACCTACGGCAAGGACCTGACGACCTTCTCCGACTTCACCGTTTCCCCGGGTGAGCGGATCGCGTTCACCATCAGCTGGGAGCCCTCCCACAAGCAGCCCCCGGCCGTCGCCGACCCGGAGGGGTCGCTGGAGGCCACCGAGGAGTTCTGGCGCGAGTGGGTCGAGCACTGCACGTACCACGGCCCCTACCGGGATGCGGTGGTGCGCTCGCTGATCACGCTGAAGGCGCTGACCTACGCGCCGACCGGCGGGATCGTGGCGGCGCCGACGACCTCACTGCCGGAGTGCCTGGGCGGGGTCCGTAACTGGGACTACCGCTTCACCTGGCTCCGCGACGCGGCGATCACCCTGTCCTCCCTGCTGCGCACCGGCTACCGCGAAGAGGCGCGGGCCTGGCGGGAGTGGCTGCTGCGGGCGGTGGCCGGCGACCCGGACAACCTCCAGATCATGTACGGCATCGCGGGCGAACGGGAGCTCGGCGAGAACGAACTCCACTGGCTTCCCGGCTACGAGAACTCCCGTCCCGTACGGGTCGGCAACGGCGCCGCGGGACAGCTCCAGCTCGATGTCTACGGCGAGGTCACCGAGGCGCTGCACCTGGCGCACATGACCGGGCTGGCCCGTAACGACTACGCCTCGCTGCTCCAGCTCAAGCTGATCCAGTGGGTGGAGAAGCACTGGGACGAGCCGGACGAGGGCATCTGGGAGGTCCGCGGCCCGCGCCGGCACTTCGTCCACTCCAAGGTCATGACCTGGGTCGCGGTCGACCGCACGGTCAAGCTGATCGAGTCCGGGGACGTCGACGGACCGCTGGAGCGCTGGAAGGACCTGCGCGAGACGATCCACCGGGACGTCTGCGAGAACGGCTACGACAAGGAACGCAACACCTTCACCCAGTCCTACGGCTCGCAGGAGCTGGACGCCTCACTGCTGCTGATCCCGCAGATGGGCTTCCTGCCGCCGGACGACAAGCGCGTCATCGGCACCATCGAGGCGATCCAGCGGGAACTGTCCACCGAGGACGGCTTCGTACTGCGCTACCCGACGTCGGGTGCGCACGACCTCGGGGTGGACGGTCTCGAAGGCGAGGAAGGCGCCTTCCTGGCCTGCTCGTTCTGGCTCGCCGACGACCTCGCGATGATCGGCCGGGTCGACGAGGCCCGCAAGCTCTTCGAGAAGCTGCTCTCGCTCCGCAACGACCTGGGCCTGCTCGCGGAGGAGTGGGACCCCAAGGCCCAGCGGCAAGTGGGCAACTTCCCGCAGGCGTTCAGCCATGTTCCGCTGATCGATACCGCGCTGCGGCTGACGGCCAGTGGGGCTTACGGCGGATAGCCCGCCCTTCGGCGAGCTATCCGCCCGGGGTTCTGTGGTGCCGCCCGTTTTTCGGGTGGCACCACTTTTCTGCGTCAGAACGGGGTCAGGGTGAGGGTGATCTCCTTGGGGGCGCCGTCCTCGATGTACGAGGCGAAGCCGGCGACGTCGTCGAAGGCGAAGCCGTAGGCCCGGCCGTCCCGGGACGCGGCGTGCATGGCCTTGGCGTAGTGGTTGGTCAGCCGCTGTTGGTAGAAGGCGGCCGGGTCGGTGGTGGGCTGGGCGGCATGCGAGGCCAGGGTGGAGCGGTTGAGCGCGGCGCCCAGGATGGCGGCCACCGGGCCGGTGGTGCCGTCGTTGGGGGCGGCGAGGGTGCCGTCGCAGAAGAGGACGTCGCGGGTGGAGGGCTTGTCGAAGGAGACGGTGCGGGGGCCTGCGAAGGTGAGCTTGCCGTCGCGGACCCGGCCGGTGAAGGTGCCCGCGTTCGTGGTGACGGTCAGGTCCTTGGCCGCGTAGGCGGACCATGCCTCGTCGATGGCGGGGGCGAGGTAGTCGGGGGCGAACAGTCCGCCGTCCAGGCCGTGGCCGGGGGCGATCACCCGCCGGTCGCCGATGACCAGCCGGTCGAAGCCCTCGGCGGCCTTGACGTCGGAGAAGATCCTGGCGCGGGCGCCGTCCTTGAGCGTGCCGGTGGTCTGGTCCTTGGCCCCGGTGAGCTTGATCGCGAGCGGCACGCTGAACATGTCGACCATGGTGGTGTTGCAGTACATCCCGCCGGCGTTGTACGTGAACTCGGCGCAGTCGTGCAGCACGTCGTAGTTGGGGTCGCCGGCGACCCAGCCCGCCGGGTAGGCGAGCGCGGCCTTGCCGTTGCCGTCCTCGACCGCCTTGAACTTCAGCTTGCCGCCCAGCGCGGTGTAGATCCGGCCGGACATCTGCGGCAGTTGGAGGGTTGTGGTGCCGCTCGCCGCGAGCGGTATGGCGTAGTCGGTGAAGCCGTCCGGCCCGTTGTCGGCCAGTGCCACGGGCTTGAGCTCGCCGTCCGGGGTGGCATGCACCTGCTGGGTCCCGTCGTTGCCGACGATGTAGATCCAGACCGAGGAGTTGGCGTAGGCGCCGGAGTTGTTGACGAAGTGCAGGGGCATTCCGGCGGCGGACCGGGCGGGCCCGCGGGGTGCGGCGGCCGGGGCGGGCGCGCCGTTCGCACGGCCGGCCAGGGCGATTCCGGAGGCGGCGGCGCCGGCGGCGAGACCGCCGAGCAGGGTGCGTCGAGTGATCACGAGGTGGCTCCTTGCGGGGCGGTGTGCCGATCGGTGGGGGTGACGCGGCTGGTACCGGCCCCGGCGGGCTGCGGGACGGCGGCCGTCCGGCATCCGGGCCCGACTCTCATGCACATGACATTCTCTCCTCGGCACAGTGGGGGGGTCGTGAGGAGTTCCGGGGGTTTCCCGGAGTGAGAGCGCTCTCATATCGTGCGCTGTGCACCCTGCCGACTCGATGGCAGGCCGTCAAGTCACCGCGTGGAAAAAGGAGTTGAATGGTGTCCGAGCCGAAAGGTCCGCGGCCGACGCTGGAGGCGGTCGCGGCCCGCGCCGGAGTCTCCCGCGCGACGGTGTCCCGCGTGGTCAACGGCGGTGCGGGCGTCCGGGCCGCGGTCCAGGAGCGGGTGCGCCAGGCGGTCACCGAGCTGGGCTACGTACCGAACAGCGCGGCCCGCTCCCTGGTCACCCGCCGCACCGGCGCGGTCGCCGTGGTCATCGCGGAGCCGGAGACCCGGGTCTTCAGCGATCCGTTCTTCGGACGCCAACTGCGCGGCATCAGCCGGGAACTGGCCGCCGCCGACACCCAGCTGTTGTTGATGTTCGTCGAGCACCGCGACGACTACGACCGGATCGGCCGGTATCTGTCGGCCGGGCATGTCGACGGCGCGCTGATGTTCTCGCTGCACCGCGACGACCCGCTGCCCGCCATGGCCGAGCGCGCCGGACTGCCCACCGTCTACGGCGGCCGGCCCGGCTGGGCGGGCGCCGGCCGGGGCGCGCGGCCGCTGTATGTCGACACCGACAACCGCGGGGGCGCCCGGCAGGCCGTACGCCATCTCCTCTGCCGCGGCCGCCGCCGGATCGCCGTGATCACCGGACCGCTGGACCAGACCTCCGCGGTGGACCGTCTCGACGGCTACCGCGAGGCGCTGGGCACGGCCGAGCCGGACCCGCGGCTGATCGCGGACGGCGGGTTCACGGCCGCCGGTGGCGAGCTGGCCATGGCCCAACTCCTGGACGCCGCCCCCGACCTGGACGCCGTCTTCGTCTGCTCCGACCTGATGGCGAGCGGTGCGCTGCGCACCCTGCGGGCACGGGGGCGGCGGGTGCCGGAGGAGGTGGCGGTAGTCGGCTATGACGATCTGGAACCGGCGGCCTGGGCGGATCCGCCGCTGACCACGGTGCGGCAGGACGTGGAGGAGATGGGGCGGCTGATGGCACGGCTGCTGCTGCGGCTGCTGAATCCGGGCAAGGCGGCGGAGGCGGACGCGGTGGGGCTCGCTCCGGTGATCACGGAGGCGCGGCTGGTGGTGCGGGAGTCGGGGTGACGGGCACAGGCGCCGGGAGGCGCGCGCCCTCCTGGCGCCACACGGGACGGTGATCCGGACCGCGAAGCTCCGGATAGCGGACTACGGGTACCGTCCTCGCCATGGGGCAGGAAGCGAAGATCGAAGCCGAGGTCACGGTACGCCGGGCACTGGAGCTGCCCGCGCTGCGGCGCGGTCTGCCGGAGGTGCTGGCCGGCGGGGACCGCCTGGACCGCGCGGTCCGCTGGGTACACGCGGGCGAGGTCCCGCATATCGCCTCGCTGCTCAAGGGCGGCGAACTGCTGCTGACCACCGGCCTGGGGCTGGGGGCCCGGCCGTCCGAGCAGCGCGCCTTCATCCGGAAGCTCGCGGACCGCGAGATCGCCGCGCTCGTCGTGGAGCTGGGCTCCCGCTTCGCCTCCCTGCCCGTCGCGCTGGTCGACGCCGCACGGGACTGCGGGCTGCCGCTGATCCAGCTGCACCGCGAGGTCCCGTACGTCACGGTCACCGAGGCGATCCACACCGAGATCATCAACAGCCACTACGCACTGCTGCGGCGCGCCGACGAGATCCTGCGGCGCTGCACGGACGTGCTGCTGCGCGGCGGTGGCGTCCCCGAGGTGCTCCGGCTGCTGGCCGCCTTCACCGGCAACCCGCTCTGTCTGGAGGCCCCCGACGGCAGTCCGCTCTACGCGGCGGGCCCGGAGGGCGAGGACGACGGCCCCGCGGAGGCCGACCCGCTGCTGGCCTGGGAGGGCCTGCGCGAGACCGGTCTCCGGGTCGATGTGCCCGGCGGCGGCCACGGCCCCGACGCGGTGCGCGCCCGCCTCGTCCTGCTGCCCGTCAACACGGCCTTGGCGCCAGTACACCGGATCGCCGCCGAACGCGCCGCCGATCTGCTCGCCGTCGTCATGCTCCAGTCCCGCCAGGAGGAGGTACTCGCCGCCCGGGGGCGCGGCGATTTCCTGGCCGACCTGGCGGAGGGCCGGATCTCCGCGGCCGAGGCGCCCGCACAGGCCCGCCTGCTGGGCTTCCGCCCCGGCTCCGAGCCGGTGTTCCCGGTGGTGATGCGGCTGCCGGCGGGGCTGCCCTCCCCCGGCAGCTGGGCGCTCCTCGCCCAGGCCCTGCGCGAGGAACTCGCGGCCCCCGGGGTGCCCGTACTGCTCGGCGTCCGCCCCGTGGAGGGCCGGGTGCCGATACTGGTGGCGCTGCGCGCGGGCCAGGACCGGGACGCGCTGGCCGGCCGGATCGCCGAGGCCCTGCGCGCCGGGGTGGTCCGCGCGGGCCTGGACCGGCCGGCCGCGCACCGCCCGGTGGTCGTCGTTGGAACGCCCGGTGACTGGGCGGCGGCGGGCCCCGGTCTCCAGCACGCGGCGGAGACGGCGGCCGCGGCCCAGGGCCTGCCGGAACAACCCTGGTACGACGCCCGCCGGCTGGATATCGAGCTGTTGCTGTGGCGGATGCGCGAACACGGCGAGCAGGGTGTGCTCACCGACTTCGTGGAACGCGCCATCGGGCCGCTGCTGGCCCATGACCGGGCCGCCCGTCAGCCGCTGCTGCCGACGCTGGAGGCCTATCTGGCCAGCGCGGGCCGCAAGGCCGAGACCGCCCGCGATCTGAATGTGAACCGGCAGACGCTGTACGACCGGCTGGCCCGCATCGCCCAACTGCTCGGCACGGACCTGGACGATCCGCAGACCGTCCTGGGCCTGCGGCTGGCGCTGCGCGCCCGGCGCCACACGGACAAGCCGTAACGGGCGGGGGCCACCGGGGGCGGCGGGTTGGCCCGCGAGCGTCTCGGCCGGCGTCCCCACGGGATGACTGCTCAGCCGGCCCGCCGTAGTGGCAGGCCTGGCCGTCTCCTGGCCGGCCCGGCCTCTCCCGGCTAGACCGGCTGAATCGGCTGGGTCAACTCGTCGTAGACGCTGAGGACCTGGGTGACGGTGTCGTTCTCGCTGGGCCAGCCGGCCGCCTGGGCGCGACCCGCCGCGGCGAGCGCGTCCCGCCGGGCGGGGTCGGCGAGGAGCGCGAGAACGGTACGGGCCAGGGCGGCGGCATCCCCGTAGCGGACCAGTTCCGCGGCCGGGCCGACCAGTTCGCGGGTGCCTCCGGTATCGGTGGCGACCAGCGGCACGCCGGCCCGCAGCGCCTCCTGAGCGATCAGCGAACGCGCCTCCCACCGGCTGGGCAGCACCACCAGGTCCGCGGCGGCGAGGAGTTCGGGGACGTCGTCACGGCGTCCGAGGAGCTGGACGGGCAGCTGCTCGCTGTCGATCCGCCGCTGAAGCGCGCTCCGCCGTTCGCCCTCCCCCGCGATGGCGACCAACGGCTGCGGGTCGAGCGCGCACCAGGCGTGCGCCGCGTCCAGCAGCAGGTCATGGCCCTGGTTCGGATCGAGTCGGCCCACCGCGAGCAGCAACGGGCGGTCCACCGCGCCCAGTTCGGCCCGTTCCTTGTGACGCGTCCGGTCATGCTCCTCGAGCGCGTCCGGTGTGCCACCGGACCGGGGGCGCGGAATCGCGACCGGCGCAAGCCGCGCATCACGGGCGCCCCGCTCACGCGCCCGGTCCACGAGATCGGAACAAGCCCCCAGCACCACGGCGGCCGCCCGTGCCACCCGCCGCTCCATCAGATGCACCACCCCGGCTCGCGCACCTTCGGTGTGCGCCTTGGTGTGCCAGGTGATGACCAGGGGGACCCGCCGCCCGCCCCGTGGGCCGCGCAGTCCGCGCAACGCCATCGAGGCCCGCAGCCCGGCCCGCAGGCCGTGCGCATGGACGAGGTCGGCGTCCCAGCAGGCGCTGCGCAGTACGGCCACGCTCGCCGGATCCATCCGCGGCGGGACCTGCACGAACCGCGCACCCGCCCCGGTGAAGTCGTAGGCCTCCTCGGTTTCTGGGGTGGCACAGACCGACACCCGGACCCCGCGTGCGACCAGTCCTTCGGCCAGCGAGCGGACATGCGCCGCGCTGCCGGCGCTGCCGTGCCCGAGCACCTGGACCGTGCGCAGCGGTGACAGCCCGTGCGCCGAGGTCGGGGTGCTGATCACGTGGTCGGACTCCTGGATCGGGGGGCGGGCGGGCCGTACCGGCGGGTCGGTCCGCTGAGCTGCGGCGCGCGGCCGGCGGCCACCTGCCTGCCCGGCGACGGGTCAGGACGCGGACAGCGGGCCCGGGACTGCGCACCGCGCCCAGGATGCCAGCCCGGCGGGGTCAAATCGGCACCGTCCGGCCGCCGTTCCGGTGGGAAGTCTCACCCCAGCACCCACCAGATCACCCACATGGGCGACAAACCGCCCGCGCTGATTCATGGCTCCCAAGGGTGAATCCACTCCCCGGAGTGCGCCTCGCGCCGCCTCACAGGGCGCGTGCGCCGCCGCTCGGAGCGCGGCCGGTGTTTGGCCGAATAAGGAATTGCTGTGGGAGGGGCGATGCCGGGAATGGGCAGTCTGGCTGCGTATGGCTCCCGGGGGCGGGTCGGGAGCCCCCGCCCCCCACGAAGCGGCTCACTCGGGCTCCTCCACCCGGGCCAAAAAACTTCGGCCGGCGATGTCGAGAACCCGTGACCCGCTCCGTCCCCGGGGTGAACGCGACCACAATGGGACGCACCAGCACCGAGGAGAACACCATGGCCAAGTACCTGCTGCTCAAGCACTACCGAGGCGCTCCGGCCGCGGTCAACGACGTGCCCATGGACCAGTGGACGCCGGAGGAGATCTCGGCACACATGGGGTACATGCAGGACTTCGCGGACCGGCTGGAAAAGACCGGAGAGTTCGTCGACGGTCAGGCGCTCGCCCCCGAGGGCACATGGGTCCAGTACGGCGGTGAGGGGCGTCCGCCGGTCACCGACGGCCCGTTCGCCGAGACCAAGGACCTCATCGCCGGGTGGATGGTGATCGACGTCGACAGCTACGAGCGCGCCGTCGAGCTGGCCGGGGAACTGTCGGCCGCCCCCGGGGCGGGCGGGAAGCCGATCCACGAGTGGCTGGAGCTGCGCCCGTTCCTGACCGCGCCGCCCACCATCACGGAGTGAGCGCACCGATGGACGAGGCCCTGCTCCGGAGCCTCACGCCGAGCGTCCTTGCGATCCTCGTCCGCCGCGGAGCCGACTTCACGGCGGCCGAGGACGCCGTGCAGGACGCGCTGGTCGAGGCGGTCCGCGTCTGGCCGGCCGACCCTCCGCGGGATCCCAAGGGCTGGCTGGTCACCGTGGCCTGGCGCCGGTTCCTCGACGCGACCCGGGCGGACGCCGCCCGCCGCCGGCGCGAGGACCTCGTCGACGAGGAGCCGGCGCCCGGCCCCGCGCCCGGGGTGGACGACACGCTCCAGCTCTACTTCCTGTGCGCCCACCCGTCGCTGACGCCGTCGTCCGCGGTGGCGCTCACCCTGCGCGCCGTCGGCGGGCTCACCACCCGCCAGATCGCCCAGGCCTACCTGGTGCCCGAGGCGACCATGGCGCAGCGCATCAGCCGTGCCAAGCGCACCGTCTCCGGCGCGGGAGTTTCCCCTGCTCAAGCCAAGCCGAGCGCTCGGGGAAGGTTGGACCGGCCCGGCGACGTCGCCACCGTGCTGCGCGTCCTCTACCTGGTCTTCAACGAGGGCTACTCCGGCGACGTCGACCTCGCCGCCGAGGCCATCCGGCTCACCCGGCAGCTGGCGGCCGCGATCGACCACCCCGAGGTGGCGGGGCTGCTCGCCCTCATGCTGCTCCACCACGCCCGGCGCGCCACCCGGACCGCGCCCGACGGCAGCCTGGTGCCGCTCGCCGAGCAGGACCGCGGCCGGTGGGACACCGAGTCGATCGCCGAGGGCGTCGAGATCCTTCAGGCGGCCCTCGCGCGCGACCGGCTGGGCGAATTCCAGGCTCAGGCCGCCATCGCGGCACTCCACGCCGACGCGCCCACCGCCGAGGAGACCGACTGGGTGCAGATCGTCGAGTGGTACGACGAGCTCGCGCGCCTGACCGACAGCCCGGTTGTCCGGCTCAACCGCGCGGTGGCCGTCGGCGAGGCCGACGGACCACGTGCCGGGCTGGCGGCGCTCGCGGCCCTGAACGACTCCCTGCCCCGCCACGCCGCGGTGGCGGCCTACCTCCACGAGCGCGACGGCGACCCGGCGACGGCGGCCCGGCTGTACGCCGAGGCGGCCCGGAAGGCACCCAACCTCGCCGAGCGCGACTACCTCACGCGCCAGGCCGCCCGGCTCAACACCGGCCGGGGTCGGTGACGGGGCGCGCTCGGATTGCGCGCGGGATTTGGCGCGGCTTTGTTGGGCTGACCGATCATGGTGGGTCGGGGGGGTGGAGGTCAGCCGCACTACGCGTGGCTGCGGGCTCGGAGCGTCGCCGCCGCCCGGCTGACACGGTCCCCCGCGGCCGCGGCGGCGATCAGTCCGGCGGCATGCGCGGCCAGGCCCCGGCGGCCGTTGCCCGTGACGATGGCGAGACCGAGCGCTGCGCCCAGGGCGTGCGCCCCGGCGTCCCCGATCATCGTCCGCTCCCCGAGGTCGTCGCCGAGGACGGCGGCCGCGGCCCCCATGGGCGCGGCGGACAGGGCGCCCGCCGAGCCGCGGCGCAGCAGCCCGGGGGCACCGATGGCCATTACGGCGCCGGCCGCCCGGCCCGGCCGGACGTCCAGGAGGTTCACCAGGTGCGCCGAGCCCGCGATCACCACGCCTGCCAGCACTTTGTCGGACGGTCGCTCCTTGAGGAGGGCGCCGGCCGCGAGCCCGGCGGCGCCGATCCCGAACAGCTTCACCGCCCCACTGGTGACTTCCTTGTGCCGGAGTGCCGAGAGGTGCGCCCGGAATCCGCGGCGTGGATCACTGGCACCGAACACGTCGTCGTACGCGCCACAGCCTCCGGCGGCCAGTACTGCCAGCGCCCCGGCGGCCCGGGTCCGCGCGGGCAGCCCCGGTGCGGTGACGGCGGCGAGGGCGGTCCCGGTGGCCGTGGCGAGGCCCGCGTGCAGGTTCACGATCCGGCCGGCGTAATTCTTCCGCTCCCAGAGGACGGCACCGCCCGGCGGGCGCTTCCTGAGCGCCGTATACACGGCCCGGGTCGCCCCTGCCGCCCCCAGGAGCACCGAGAACCGCCCCGACGCCCTGCCGCCCGCCACCGCCGCCATGTCACGCCCCTCACCCGGCACCCTGCCGTGCTCGGCTCCCGTCACCCTAGGGGCGAGCGCCGCCCGGTCACGCGGGAACGACGCCTCCGGCGACCGGTGGCATGTGCCGGTGCCGGTGCCGGTGACCGACGATCGGTGGCCGGTGGCCGGTGAGAGAGTTGAAGCGCCCCGGGCGCCCCGCCGCTTCCTAGTTGCCCGTACGCGCCGTCTCCAGCAGCTCTTCCGCATGCGCGCGGGCCGTTTCGGAGTCCTCCTGGCCGGCCAGCATCCGGGAGAGTTCGCGGACCCGCTCCTCGCCTTCCAGGACCGTGACACCGCTCCTGGTGACCGAGCCGTCGTTCGTCTTCGCCACCAGCAGCTGGCGGTCCGCGAACGCCGCGACCTGCGGGAGGTGCGTGACGACCACGACCTGCGCCGACTTCGCGAGCCTGGCCAGCCGCCTGCCGACCTCGACGGCCGCCTTGCCGCCGACGCCCGCGTCGACCTCGTCGAAGAGGTAGGTCGGGACGGGGTCGGAGCCGGCGAAGACCACCTCCACGGCGAGCATCACCCGGGAGAGCTCACCGCCGGACGCCCCCTTGGCGATCGGCCGGGGCGGTGCGCCCGGGTGCGGGGCCAGGAGTAGTTCGACCTCATCGGCGCCGGCCGGTCCATAGGCCACCGTGCGGCCGCCGACCTCGATGCCGTCGGCACCCTCGGCGACCTCGGTCTGGCGGATCTCGACGGTCACCCGGGCGTGCGGCATGGCGAGTTCGGCCAGTTCGGCGGTGACCGCGTCGGCGAAACGCTTCGCCGAGGCCGTACGGGCATCGGTCAATGTTTGTGCCAGTTCGCCCAGTTCGTTGCGGAGTGCGTCCCGCTCGGCGGTCAGCTCGCCGATCCGGTCGTCATCGCCGTCCAGTTCGGCGAGCCGGGAGGCGCTCTCCTCGGCCCAGGCCAGCACCGTCGTGATGTCCTGGCCGTATTTGCGGGTCAGATGGTTCAGCGCGGCACGGCGCTCCTCGACCGCGGCGAGCCGCAACGGGTCGGCGTCCAGCCCGTCCGCGTAGCCGGCCAGCTCGCCCGCCACATCCGCCATCAGGATGCCGATCTCGCCGAGCCGCTCGGCGAGCCCGGCGAGCTCCCGGTCGTGGCTGCGTACGGCCTCCAGTGCGCGATGGGCGCCGGCGACCAACGTGGTGGCGTCGACGCCCTCGGGGTCCTCGGGATTGCCGGCCAGCGCGGCGTGCGCGAGGGTCGCGGCGGAGGCCAGTGCCTCGGCGTGGCCGAGCCGCTCCGCCTCGGCGGCGAGTTCGGTGTCCTCACCGGGCTGTGGCTCGGCCGCCGCGATCTCGTCCAGGCCGTACCGCAGCAGATCGGCTTCCTGTGAGCGTTCGCGGGCCCGGGTGGTGAGCTCGTCCAGCTCGGTGGCGACGGCACGCAGCCGGCGGTGGGCGGCGGTGTACTTGGCCAGCGGGACCGCGACCGTGTCTCCGGCGTAGCGGTCCAGGGCCTGGCGCTGGCGGGCCGGCCGCAGCAGGCCCTGCTGGTCGGTCTGGCCGTGTACGGCGACCAGGTCGTCGGCCAACTCCGCGAGGAGGCCGACGGGTACGGAACGGCCTCCCACATGGGCGCGTGAACGGCCCTCCGCGGAGAGCGTGCGGCTGATCAGCAGTGCGCCGTCGTCCAGCTCCGCACCGGCCTCCTCGGCCCGTACCGCGGCGGGGGCCTGGGGGCCGACGCTGATCCTGCCCTCCACGACCGCCGATTTGGCGCCGATCCGCACCAGGGCGGGGTCGGCGCGCCCGCCGAGCAGCAGGCCGAGGCTGGTGACGACCATGGTCTTGCCCGCGCCCGTCTCGCCGGTCACCGCCGTGAAGCCGGGGGACAGCTCGACAACGGCGTCGTCAATGACACCCAGGGACCGGATCCGCATCTCCTCCAACACGGATACGACCTTACGAGGTCCCGGGGTCGCCCCGCGACGGCCTCCCCTCACTCCTGCCCCCGGCCCTGCGGAAAACCGCACCAAAAGAATGGGGAATTCCGCATGGTGCGTGATCACGCTCCGCCGTCAAGCTGATCACAGTCCGGAACGAAAGGTGTGCTCATGTCCAGCGGATCGACGTATGTATCGACGTATGCGGGGTGGTGCGGTCACCGGCCCGCGGCGGGCAGGACAGCGGTGGTCAGGCGGGGTGCGGTGGCCGTGGCCGGCGCATCGGTGAGGCGGCTCGTCGCGTCGATGAGGCGATTCATCGCGGCCGGCGCGGAGGCCCTGCCGCCCGCCGCGGGCCGGGCGGTGACGGCCGGCGGCGCCGGGGCGGGCACGGCCGTCACTCTGCTCCACGATTTGGTCCACATGTCGATATTCGCGAGCGTCTCGGCGAAGGGCCGGGCAGTCGCCCGACAGCGCCGCGGATGCGCGACGCTCCGCGCGACCGGCGCCCGCTGCCACCGGGCCTGGTGGCAGCACGGTCGCACCGGACACCCCTTAGTGCGGCGCCCCCCGCCACCCCGCCACGGGGAGGGCGAACTTGGCGACCAGGCGGTCCGTGAAGGAGGCATGGTGCAGACGGGCCAGGCGTACGGGCACGGCGCCGCGGCGGACCTCGACGCGGGCGCCGGCGGGGAGTTCGACACTGCGGCGGCCGTCGCACCAGAGAATGCCGTGCGGCGTCTTGGGCTGGACCTCGACCGCCAGCACGGAACGCGGCGAGGTGACCAGCGGCTTGGCGAACAGGGCATGGGCGCTGATCGGGACCATCAGCAGGGCCTCGACCTCGGGCCAGACCACCGGCCCGCCGGCCGAGAAGGCGTATGCGGTCGAACCGGTCGGGGTCGCACAGACCACGCCGTCGCCACCGAAGCGCGAGACGGGCCGGCCGTCGACCTCGGTCACCACCTCCAGCATCCGCTCCCGTGCGGCCTTCTCCACCGACGCCTCGTTCAGGGCCCAATCGGTGTGTACGACATTGCCGTTGTTGCGGACGAGGACATCGAGCGTCATCCGCTCCTCGACCTCGTACGCCCGGGTGACGACCCGGTCGACGACCTTGTCGAGGTCGTCGCGCTCGGCCTCCGCGAGGAAGCCGACCCGGCCGAGATTGACGCCGAGCATCGGCACCCCGGACGTCCGGGCGAAGTCCGCGCCGCGCAGCAGCGTGCCGTCCCCGCCCAGCACGACCAGGAGTTCACAGCCCTCGGCGGCGCACTGCTCGGAGTCGACGCGCTGGACCGACGAAGGCAGCGGCAGATCCGCCGCCTCCTCCGCCAGCACCCGTACCCCGATGCCGCTGCGCAGCAGCCCCTGGACAACGAGTTCGGCACTGCGGATGGCCGCGGGACGGCCCGTGTGTGCGAGCAGGAACACCGTCCGCCCGGCTCCGGTGTTCTCGTGTGCTGCGCTGCCTTCAACTGCATGGGTAGTGGTCAACGAGGCCCCTCCGCCACTGCACGGTCGACGTCCGCCGGGTCGAGTGCAGGCGCCCCGGCGCGCAGCCACAGAAAGTACTCGACATTCCCGGAAGGTCCAGGCAGTGGGCTCGCAGTTACGCCAAGTACGCCAAATTCCAGTTCGGCGGCCCGGCTCGCGACCGCGCGGACGGCCTCGGCCCGCAGTTCCGCGCTGCGCACCACCCCGCCGCTGCCCAGCCGCTCCTTGCCGACCTCGAACTGCGGCTTGACCATCAGCACCAGATCCGCGTCGGGCGCCGCACAGCGCGCCAGTGCGGGCAGTACGAGCCCCAGCGGGATGAACGAGAGATCGCCGACGACGAGATCGACGGGCTCCGAGTCGATCTGCTCCAGGGTCAGTTCGCGGACGTTGGTGCGGTCCTTCACGGTGACCCGCTCGTCGCTCTGGAGCGACCAGGCGAGCTGTCCGTATCCGACGTCGACGGCGACGACATGACGCGCGCCGGCCCGCAGCAGGACATCGGTGAAGCCACCGGTCGAGGCGCCCGCGTCCAGCGCCCGGCGGCCCTCGATCTTCAGGCCGAGCGGGACGAAGGCGGCGAATGCTCCGGCGAGCTTGTGCCCGCCGCGCGAGACATAGTCGGGGTCGCTCTCGTCCTCTCGGACGACCACGGCCGCGCTGGTCTCCACCTGGGTGGCCGGTTTGGTCGCGGTCGCCCCGCCGACGGTCACCCGGCCCGCGGCGATCAGCTGGCTGGCGTGCTCGCGCGAACGGGCCAGCTTGCGGCGCACCAGCTCCGCATCGAGTCGGCGTCGTGCCACTCCTGCCACCTGTGGTTCAGCTCCTGTTGTCGTGCGTCGTCGAGGAAGGGGCGGGCGGCCCGGGGTGCTGGTCGAGACCGGCCAGCACATCGCGCAGCCCACGATGCACATCCTCGTACACCCGGAGGTGTTCGCTCGCGGGGAGGTGGTCGGCATCGGCGAGGCGCCGCAGCCCGGTATCGACCGCGGCCTCACCGGTCGGTGTCACGCCCACCCCGATCGGCTGCGGCCCGGCGGGCCCCTCCGCCTCGCCCACGGCGCCCGACCGGCCCTGTCCGCCCGACTCAGCAGTACCCCCAGGCTCAGCGGCAGCGCCCGGCTCGGTGCCACTGCCCGGCTCGGCGGCATCGCCCCGCTCCGCGCCACCGCCCCGCTCCGCGCCACCGCCCCGCTCGGCGGATGCATCCGGCCCTGCGGCGACATCCGGCCCTGCCGCACCATCCGATGCTGCGGCACCGTGCGGCCCGACGAGACCGGCCAGCAGACCACCCGCGGTGCTCATGGCTCCGCTGCCTTCGCGCGGCCCGGGTTCCCTCGGTTCCGCGGGCTCCATCGGCTCACCTGGCGCGGCTTGCGCGGGCGCCTCCGGCTCCGGGCCGGACGTCGGCTCTTCCATGCCCCCGACGCTACCTCGGCGAAGCCGGTCGAGGAGGAACGAGCCGTCCCCGACCTGGCGTATCGTCGCTCACGATGGCAACTCTCGACCAGTGCCGCGCCGCTCTCGACCGGCTGGCCCAGAACCTGTCCTCGGCCGACGGCAGTGTCCGCCAGGCCGCCACGTTCAACCGCTCACTCAGCTGCCGCATCACGGACCTCGATGTGACCTTCCTCGGGCGGCTGACCGACGGCACCATCCAGGAGGTGACCAACGTCCCCGGCCCGCCCCCGCACAAGGCCGACATCCGGCTGTCCATGGCCGGCGACGACCTGGTGTCCCTGGTGGACGGCGAGCTGAACTTCGCCAAGGCCTGGGGCAGCGGCCGCGTCAAGCTGGAGGCCGGCCTACGCGACCTGCTCCGCCTCAGGACACTGCTGTAACAGCAGCCCCAGCCCGTCGCGCCCCCTGCCCCCTACCGACCGCTCCCCCGCCCAACCCCCGCCGAAGCCTCCTCAGCCGACGCCGACGCCCCAGGCTCCACGACCCGCCCCCCGCGCCCACCCCCGTTACGCGACTTGCGCGCCGCGGGCACGACCAGCGGGGTGCCGCTCTCCGGGTCCTCGATGATCTGGCAGCCGAGGCCGAAGACCTGCTTCACCAGTTCCGCCGTGACGATGTCGGTCGGGGCACCCTCGGCGATGACCGCGCCGTCCTTCATGGCGATGAGGTGCGTCGCGTAACGGGCCGCGTGATTGAGGTCGTGGAGCACCGCGACCAGCGTGCGCCCCTGCTCCTCGTGGAGCTCGGCGCACAGATCGAGCACCTCGATCTGGTGCTGGATGTCCAGATAGGTCGTCGGCTCGTCCAGCAGGAACAGCGGGGTCTGCTGGGCGAGCGCCATCGCGATCCATACCCGCTGCCGCTGGCCGCCGGACAGCTCGTCGACATAGCGTTCGGCCAGCTCACCGACGCCGGTGGCCGCCATCGACTCCTCGACGATCCGCTCGTCCTCGGGCGACCACTGCCGCAGCAGTCCCTGGTGCGGATAGCGGCCGCGGGCCACCAGATCCGCCACGGTGATCCCGTCCGGGGCGATCGAGGACTGCGGCAGCAGCCCGAGCGTCCTGGCGACCTTCTTGGCCGGCAGCGAGGAGATCGCCGCGCCGTCGAGCAGGACCGATCCACTGGCCGGTTTGAGCATCCGCGAGAGTGCGCGCAGCAGTGTGGACTTACCGCAGGCGTTGGGGCCGACGATGACCGTGAAGGAGTGGTCGGGGATGGCGACCGAGAGGTTCTCGGCGATGACCCGCTGGTCGTAGGCGAGGGTGACATTCTCGGCCGAGAGACGGCTCACTTCGGAACTCCTGGGGTTGTCGTGTCACTGCTGTTCGCCGGCCCAACACCGGCCGCACCGTCGCCGCCCGGGCGCCGCACCGTCGCCCGCCCGGCGCGGAGCTGCCGCCCAGCCCGTCCTCCCCCCGCCGCCCGCCCGCTCATACCCGTCCCGCCTTGCGCTCCGTGGCCAGCAGCCACAGCAGATAGCCGCCGCCGAGAACGCCGGTGAGTACCCCCACCGGCAGCTGGTCGGCGCCGAAGAGCCGCTGGGAAGCCCAATCGGCGGCGACCAGCAGCACGGCACCCATGAGGCCGGAGAGCACCAGGTTGGGACCGGGCATGGGGGCACCGCCCCCGCTTCCGCCGCCCTTGAGCCAGCGCGGGAGGGTCAGCCGGCGGGCCAGCTGGGGCGCGGTGAGCGCGACGAAGGAGATCGGCCCGGCCGCCGCGGTGGCGGCGGCGACCAGCACCACCGCCACCAGCAGCACAACGACACGGACCCGGTCGACCCGTACGCCGAGCGCATACGCGGCGTCATCGCCCATCTCCAGCATGCGCAGCGGCCGCCCGAACAACAGCAGCAGCGGGACGAGGACGGCGCAGACCGCGGCCAGCGGCTGGACCTGCTCCCAGCCACGGCCGTTGAGGGAGCCGGTCATCCAGGTGGTGGCCCGGGTCGCCTCGATGATGTTCGCCTTGGTCAGGAGGAAGAGCACCATCGCGTAGAGCATGGCGCTCGCTCCGATGCCGACGAGCACGAAGCGGTAGCCATGGATGCCGCGCTTCCAGGCGAGCAGGAAGATGGCGATCCCGGTGCCCACCCCGCCGGCCACCGCTCCGGCCGCGACCCCGAAGGCGTCGGCCTGGAAGTAGACGATGGCGGTCAGGGCGCCGAAGGACGAGCCCTGGGCGAAGCCCAGGACGTCCGGACTGCCCAGCGGATTGCGGGAGACGGTCTGGAAGACCGCCCCGGAGACCCCGAACGCGACCCCGACCAACAGCCCCACCAGCACCCGCGGCAGCCGCAGGTCGTGCACGATGTACTGCTGGCCGGCGTCCCCGCCGCCGGTCAGGGCGGCGAGCACCTCGGCCGGGGTCATCGGGTAGTCGCCGGAGCCGATCAGGGCGACGGCGGCGGCCAGGGCGACGGCCAGCAGCAGCAGTCCGACCGCCGTGGCACGTACGTCGAGGCGCACCGAGAGGCCGCCCCTGGTGCGTACCGCCCGCACCCGCCGGGCCCCCGCCGCCCGGTCCTTCCCGGCCGCCGGCCCCCCGGCCTCCCCGGACTTCACGGTCGCGCTCACAGCTGGGCCATCCTCCGACGTCGTACGAGATAGATGAAGACCGGTCCGCCGAGGACGGCCGTGACGATGCCGACCTGGAGCTCACCGGGCCGGGCCACGACCCGGCCGAGGACATCCGCGCCGAGCAGCAGGACCGGTGAGAGCACCGCGGAGTACGGCAGGATCCAGCGCAGATCGGGCCCGGTGACGGCCCGTACGGCATGCGGAACCATCAGGCCCACATAGACGATCGGGCCGCAGGCGGCGGTCGCCCCGCCGCACAGCAGGGTGACGGCGAGCATCGCCAGCACCCGGGTGCGGGTCAGCCGGGCGCCCAGCGCCCGCGCCTGGTCGTCGCCGAGCGCGATGGCGTTCAGCGGCCGGGCGATCAGCAGCGCGAGGACGCCCCCCACCGCCAGGAACGGCGCGATCGAGGTGACCGTCGGCAGCGTGGCCGAGGCCAGCGAACCCACCGTCCAGAAGCGCATCTTGTCCAGTGCCGCGGTGTCCATCAGATTGACAGCGTTGATGTAGCCGATGAGGACGGCGGTCAGCGCGGTGCCGGCCAGGGCGAGCCGTACGGGCGTGGCGCCCCGGGTGCCGCCGAGGACGTAGACCGCGACATTGACCACCGCGGCGCCGGCGAACGCGAACCACACATAGCCGGTCAGTGAGGTGATGCCGAAGAAGCTGACGGCGGTGACGACCGCGGCCGAGGCACCGGCGTTGATACCGAGAACTCCGGGGTCCGCCAGGGGGTTTCGGGTCAGCGCCTGCATGACCGTGCCGGCCAGGCCGAGCGCGGCGCCGACGAGCAGGCCGAGCAGGGTGCGCGGGAAGCGGACATCGCGGATGACGACGTCGGTGTCGGAGCCGGAGTAGTGGAACACCCCGTGCCACACCTGGTCGAGGGGGATCTGCTTGGCGCCGACGGCGATGCCTAGGACGACGATGACGGCCAATACAGCGACCGAGACCACCAGTCCCGCGGAGCGCAGGAGGGGGCGCCGCCGGGATATCACGGGGTCCGGAGCCGTTGCCGCTTCGGGGGGACTGTCAACCAACACGATGGTTAGGTTAGCCTACCCTCACATTCGCCCCGCAGCCCCTCCCAGAGAGAAGTGCACCCATGAGCACCTCCCCACACGTCACTCTGTCCCGTCGCGGCATCCTGGCAGCAGGGGGCGCCGTCGGTATCGGCGCCCTGCTGGCCGCATGCGGCGGAGACAAGGGCACGGGGGGTGCCAACAAGGGCGCCGACACCGGCCCTTGGTCCTTCACCGACGACCGCAAGCAGAAGGTCTCGCTGAAGAACACCCCGCAGCGTATCGTCGCCTTCACCGGCACCGCGGCCGCACTCCACGACTTCGGGATCGACGACCGGATCGTCGGTGTCTTCGGCCCCACCAAGCTCAAGAACGGCAAGCCCGATCCGCAGGCCGGTGACCTGGATGTCGACAAGGTCACCATCATCGGCAACGCCTACAACCAGTTCAACGTCGAGAAGTACGCGTCGCTGCGCCCCGATCTGCTGGTCACGAACATGTACGAGCCGGACGCGCTGTGGTTCGTACCGGAAGACAGCAAGGACAAGATCACCCCGCTGGCGAAGACCCTCGCCATCACCTCGGCCCGGGTCCCGCTCGTCAAGATCATCGAGCGCTACGCCGAGCTGGCCAAGTCGCTCGGCGCGGACCTCCAGGCCAAGAAGGTCACCGACGCCAAGGCCCGCTTCGAGGCGGCCTCCGCGGCGCTGCGCAAGGCCGCCAAGTCCCACCCGGTCAAGGTGCTCGCCTGCTCCGGCAGCCCGGGCCTCTTCTACGCGTCCAACCCCGGCATCAACGCCGACCTCATGTACTACAAGTCCCTCGGCGTCGATCTGATCGTCCCCGACCACCTGGACAAGGGCGGCTACTTCGAGAGCCTGAGCTGGGAGAACGCCGACAAGTACAAGGCGGATGTGCTCCTGCTGGACAACCGGACCGCCACCCTCCAGCCCAAGGACCTGGCGGCCAAGCCCTCCTGGTCCAAGCTGCCCGCGGTCAAGGCCGGCCAGATCACCCCGTGGTCGAGCGAACCGCGCTTCTCCTACGCGGGCGCCGCCCCGCTCATCGAGTCGCTCGCCAAGGCCATCGAGGGCGCCAAGAAGGCCAACTGACGTACCGCCGCGGTGGATCACCGGACCCCGGCCGCAGCACACCCCGGCCGCCACGGTCCACCGCGGCACCCCCGTACCTCAGCGCCCCGGCGCCCGCGCGCCCGGAGCCACCGCACCACCCGAAAGCCACCGCACCACCCCACCGCACAGTCCCCGCCCCGTCCCGGGAGGTCCCCCACATGACCACGACCGCCGCCCCCGCCACCGCACCGTTCCGCTTCTTCGACGTGTATGTCGTACGGACCCGGCGGCTGAGCCCCTCCGTGGTGCGGGTCACCTTCGGCGGGGAACGGCTGGCCGAACTGGCCTCCGGCGGTCGTGACCAGCGCTTCAAGCTCTTCCTCCCGCAGCCTCACCAGGACCGGACGGTCTTCCACGACACCGGCGACGGCTGGTACACCGCCTGGCGCGCGCAGGACCCGGCCGAGCGGCCGGTGATGCGCTCGTACACCATCCGCGAACAGCGCCATGAACCACGGGAGTTCGATGTCGACTTCGCGCTGCACGGGGCCGGGCCGGATGCCTCGCCACTGGCCGGCGGCCCCGCCTCCCGCTGGGCCGCCCAGGCCCGGCCCGGCGACCGGCTGACCGTGCTCGCCCCGGCCGTGGAGGACAACGGCGGTGTCGACTTCCGCCCGCCGGCCGGCACCGACTGGATCCTGATCACCGGCGACGAGACGGCGCTGCCCGCGATCGCCGGCATCCTGTCCTGGCTCTCCCCCGGCACCCGCGCCAAGGTCTGGATCGAGATCGCGCACGAGGACGACCGGCAGCGGCTGCCGTCCTTCGCCGACACCGACATCACCTGGCTCGTCCGGGACGAGGCGACCGCCGCGCGGCGCGAGCCGGTGCTCGACGCCCTGCGCGCCGCCGAGCTTCCCGAGGGCACCCCGTACGCCTGGATCGCCGGTGAGTCCGGCACCGTCAAGGCGGTGCGCCGGCATCTCGTCCGCGAGCGCGGCATCGACCGCAGGGCCGTCAAGTTCACCGGCTACTGGCGCCGTGGCGCCTCCGAGGAGGATCTGCTGGCGGAGCTGACGGCCGGTGCCCCGGCGCCCGAGGAGGACTGATCCCGCGCGCCGGGACGCCGTCTCACCTGCCGATGCGTGCCAGCACCGGCCCCGTGTCCGCCTCGTAACTGCCGTCCCCCGCCGCCGTCCAGGCCGCCGCGCACAGCGCCCGGAGCCCGTCGAGCGGCGTGCCCTCGCCGTCCACCCGCAGGGTGTCCGCGGCCGTCTCGGCCCGCCAGCCGCCGCAGCGGAAGCCGCCGCCGTCCGCGGTCACCTCCGGCTGCGGGGTCAGCAGCCCGCGCAGATCCTCGTCCACATAGGCGGGGCGGTGCTCCGGCGGGGCGGCCAGCAGCGCGGCCGGTGTGGTGACGCCGGTGAGCACCAGCAGCGAGTCGACCTCGCCGTTGCAGGCCCCCTCGATATCGGTGTCGAGCCGGTCGCCGATCACCAGCGGCCGCCGCGCACCGGTCCGCAGCACCGTCTCCCGGTGCATCGGCGGCTGCGGCTTGCCCGCCACCTGCGGGGTGCCGCCCGCGGCGATCCGGACCACCTCCACCAACGCACCGTTGCCGGGCGCGATCCCGCGCTCCTTGGGGATCGTCAGGTCCGTGTTGGACGCGAACCAGGGCACCCCGCGCTGCACCGCGTACGCGGCCTCCGCCAGCCGCTCCCAGTCCAGCGTGGGGTCGTAGCCCTGCACCACGGCCGCCGGGTCGTCGTCCGCGGAGCCGACCGGGACGAGACCGCGCTCGCGCAGCGCCACCCGCAGCCCCTCGCCGCCGATGGTCAGCACCCGCGCGCCCGCCGGCACCTGCTCGGAGATCAGCCGCGCCACCGCCTGCGCCGAGGTGATCACGTCGTCCGGCCCGGTCGGCAGGCCAAAACCGGACAGCTGGTCGGCGACGGCCTGTGGGGTCCGGGCGGCGTTGTTGGTCACATAGGCGAGGTGCATTCCGTCCTTGCGGGCGCGGGTCAGCGATTCCACGGCGTGCTCGATGGCCTGTCCGCCGGCGTAGACCACCCCGTCCAGATCCAGCAGCGCGGTGTCATATGCCTCGCTCAGCGCCTGCCGGGACCCGTCGGGCCGCCTGCGAACCTGCTCGTTCATGCCGTCTCGCTCCTCGCTCCACACATCGCGCCGGGGATCCGCCGCCCCCGGGGGCGCATCCACCGCCCCATGAGGACCCTCGCCCTCCACTTCGCGCATACCGATATTTCCAGCCACGCACGGGCTGTCCCCCGATCTTCCCTCATCCGTCCGGCGGCATAGCATTCTTCAATGACCAGTACCGACGGCCTCCGCCTCCTCCCGTTCCGCGGGCTGCGCTACGCCCCGGAGCGGGTCAGCAGCCTGACCGCTGTGATGTCCCCGCCGTACGACGTGGTGGTCCGGCCGGACGGCGTGCGCCACCTGGAGACCGCCGATCCGTACAACATCGTCCGGCTGATCCTCCCGCACGCCGCCGACCCCACCACCCGCCACCGCCAGGCCGCCGACACCCTGCACCGCTGGCGCAGCGAGGGCGTGCTGACGCAGGACGCCGAGCCCGCGCTGTACGTCTACGAGCAGCGCTCCGGCGAGCTGCTCCAGCGCGGGCTGATCGGGGCGCTGCGCCTGGACGGTCCGGTGCTGCCGCACGAGGGCGTCATCCCCGAGGTGGTCGAGGACCGGGCCGCCCTGATGCGGGCGGCGGCCGCGAACTTCGAACCGCTGCTGCTCTCCTACCGCGGTGAGGGCACCGCGACCGGCGCCGCCGCGGTCATCGAGCGCGTGGTGGAGCGGGAGCCGCTGCTCGCCACCACTACGGAGGACGGCTTCGCCCACCGCCTGTGGGCGGTCACCGACCCGGCCGACCTCACCGCCATCGACGACGACCTCACCCGCCGGCAGGCCCTGATCGCCGACGGCCACCACCGCTGGGCGACCTACCAGCGGCTGTACGAGCAGCGGCCCGGCGCCACCGCCGGCTCGCCCTGGGCCTCCGGTCTGGTGCTGCTGGTGGACACCGCCCGCTATCCGCTCCAAGTCCGCGCGATCCACCGGGTACTGCCGCATCTGCCGCCCGCCAAAGCGCTGGCGGACCTGGCCGGCGCCTTCCGTGCCCGCGCCCTCCCCGGCGAGCTGTCCGCCGCCCTGGAGGCCCTGGAGGAGACGCCCGGCACGGCCTTCGTGCTCGCCGGCGGCCTGGACTCCTTCCACCTCCTGGACCGTCCCGATCCCGGTCTGCTGGACCGGACGATCCGCCGGGACCGGCCCGAGACCTGGCGGCAGTTGGACGCCACCGTGCTGCACTCCGTCCTGCTGGACGAGGTCTGGCACATTCCCGACCACCCTTCCGACATCGGCTATCTGCATCACACCGAGGCCGCCGTCGAGCAGGCCGCCCGGCACGGCGGTACGGCCGTGCTGATGCGCGCCACCTCCGAAGAGACCGTCCGTCAGCTCGCCGAGCACGGCGTGACGATGCCGCGGAAGTCCACCTCCTTCGGCCCCAAGCCCGCCACGGGCCTGGTCCTGCGCACCCTGGACGGCGACGAGAACTGACCTCCGGGCCAGGGCCCCGTCACGCCCTCAGCCCCGCCCTCGCGACCTAGTTAGGTTAGGCTTACCTCACTACGTCGCCGGGTGGGGTCTCCCTGCCCCTGCGCACGCACAGCCCTGCGCAGGACGTGGTCAACTCCGCACCAGGGAGGACATCTTCATGAGTCTCCTCGCGCAATCTGCCGAGGACCCGGCCGACAACCGGGCGTATCTGCTCAACAACGCCACCGCCCGGCGCTACCACAGCGCGGTCACCGAGAGCGTCACGCGGATCAGCGCCAAAATCGCCGGCACCGCCCAGCCGTTCACCGGAATCACCGTCGACGGCCTCACCCCCACCGTCTCCGGCGTCGACCTCGACAGCCCGCTGCACGACGCGGCCGCCGCGCTCGACGAACTCGAAGAGGTCTACCTCCGCGACGCCGTCTACTTCCACCACCCGCGCTACCTCGCGCACCTCAACTGCCCCGTGGTGATCCCCGCCCTCGTCGGCGAGGCCGTGCTCTCCGCCGTCAACTCCTCCCTGGACACCTGGGACCAGAGCGCGGGCGGCACGCTCATCGAGCGCCGGCTGATCGACTGGACGGCCGAGCGGATCGGCCTGGGCGAGGCGGCCGACGGCATCTTCACCAGCGGCGGCAGCCAGTCCAACCTCCAGGCGATGCTGCTCGCCCGCGACGAGGCCTGCCGCCGGGAGCTGAGCCGCGAGGGCTCCCCGTCCGGCGCCCGGCTCACCGACGTCCTGCCCCGGCTGCGCATCCTCACCTCCGAATGCAGCCACTTCAGCATCCGCAAGTCGGCCACCCTGCTCGGCATGGGCGCGGAAGCCGTCATCGCCGTCCCCAGCGACGACAGCAAGCGCATGCGCACCGACGCGCTCGCCGCCGAACTGGCCCGCTGTCAGAGCGACGGCCTGATACCCATGGCCGTCGTCGCCACCGCCGGCACCACCGACTTCGGCTCCATCGACCCGCTCCCCGAGATCGCCGGCCTGTGCGCCGGGTACGGCGCCTGGATGCATGTCGACGCCGCCTACGGCTGCGGACTGCTGGTCTCCCGCCGCCGCGCCCTGCTGACCGGCATCGAACGCGCCGACTCGGTGACCGTCGACTACCACAAGTCCTTCTTCCAGCCGGTCAGTTCGAGCGCCATCCTGGTCCGCGACCGCGCCACCCTGCGGCATGTCACCTACCACGCGGACTATCTCAACCCCCGCCGCATGGTGGAGCAGCGCATCCCCAACCAGGTCGACAAGTCGATCCAGACCACCCGCCGCTTCGACGCCCTCAAGCTCTGGCTCACCCTGCGCATCATGGGCGCCCAGGCCGTCGGCGAACTCTTCGACGAGGTCATCGACCGGGCCGCGGACGCCTGGAAACTGCTGCACGACGACCCCCGCTTCGAGGTCGTCGTCGAGCCCCGGCTCAGCACTCTGGTCTTCCGCTACGTGCCCTCCACCGACCAGGACCCCGAACTCAGCGACCGGGTCAATCTGCACGCCAGGGAGGCGCTGTTCGCCTCCGGCGCGGCGATCGTCGCGGGCACCGTCGTCGACGGCCGCCACTACCTCAAGTTCACCCTGCTCAACCCGGAGACCACGCTCGAGGACATCGCCACCGTCCTCGACCTGATCGCCGAGCACGCCGGCAGCTTCCTCGCCGAGCAGCCCCGGCCGGCCCTCAGCGCGCGCTGACCTCCCCACCAAGCCCCCCATCGGAGACACCTGTGTCCGCCCCTTACGACTTCATCGCCATCGGCCTCGGCCCGTTCAACCTGGGCCTGGCCTGCCTGACCGAGCCGATCGACGGACTCGACGGCCTGTTCCTGGACGACAAGGCGTCCTTCGACTGGCACCCCGGCATGATGCTGGACAGCAGCCACCTCCAGGTGCCGTTCCTGGCCGACCTGGTCACCCTCGCCGACCCCAGCTCCCCCTTCTCGTTCCTGAACTACCTCAAGGAATCCGGGCGGCTGTACTCGTTCTACATCCGCGAGAACTTCTATCCGCTGCGCGCCGAGTTCAACGACTACTGCCGCTGGGCGGCCGGCAAACTCGACTCCGTCCGCTTCGGCCACCGGGTCACCACCGTCGCCTACGACGAGCACGAAGAGCTCTACACCGTCCACGCCGAGCAGCCCACCGGCGCACGCCACACCTTCCACGCCCGCCGGCTCGTCCTGGGCACCGGCACCCCGCCGTACGTCCCCGACGCCTGCCGGGACCTGGGCGGCGATCTGCTGCACAACGCCGGGTACCTCGACGCCAAGGCCGCCCTCCAGGCCAAGGACAGCATCACCCTCATCGGCAGCGGCCAGAGCGCGGCCGAGATCTACTACGACCTCCTCCAGGACATCGACAGCCACGGCTACCACCTGACCTGGGCCACCCGCTCCCCGCGCTTCTTCCCCCTCGAATACACCAAGCTCACGCTGGAGATGACCTCCCCGGAGTACGTGGACTACTTCCACGCCCTCCCGCCGGCCACCCGCGACCGCCTCAACGCCACCCAGAAGCACCTCTACAAGGGCATCGACTCCGAGCTGATCAACGACATCTTCGATCTGCTCTACCAGAAGAACCTGGCCGGCCCGGTCCCCACCCGGCTGCTGACCAACACCGCGCTGCACCAGGCGCGTTACGACGAGGCGTCCGGCACCTACACCCTGGGCCTGCGCCAGGAGGAGCAGGGCACGGAGTTCGCCCACGACACCCAGGGCCTGATCCTCGCCACCGGCTACCGCTACCGCGTACCGGACTTCCTCTCCCCCGTCCGCGACCGCATCGTCTGGGACGCCGCCGGCCGCTACGACGTGGCGCGCAACTACAGCATCGACACCACCGGCCGGGGCATCTTCGTGCAGAACGCCGAGCTGCACACCCATGGCTTCGTCACCCCCGACCTCGGCATGGCCGCCTACCGCAACGCGTGCATCATCCGCGAGCTGCTCGGCCGCGAGTACTACCCGGTCGAAAAGGCCATCGCCTTCCAGGAGTTCGCCGCCCCGGCCGGTCCGCACCACCCCATGGAGCTCCCGGCATGACCACCCCCCTCTTCACCCGCACCGACGCCGCGCTCGGGGAGTTCTCGCTCCGCCCGGTCGACCCGTACGGCGATGCCGAACTGCTGCACCGCTGGGTCACCCACCCCAAGGCCGCCTTCTGGCTGATGCAGGACTGCGACCTCGCCGCCGTCGAGAAGGAATTCGCGCGGATAGCCGCTGACCCCTTCCACGACGCCTTCCTCGGCCTGCACAACGGCACCCCGGCCTTCCTCATGGAGCACTACGACCCCGCCCACCGCGAACTCGTCGGCATCCACACCGCCGAACCCGGCGACGTCGGCATGCACTTCCTGTCGGCGCCCACCGACACCCCCGTGCACGGCTTCACCCGCGCCGTGATCACCACCGTCATGGAGATGCTCTTCGCCGACCCGGACACCCGCCGCGTCGTCGTCGAGCCCGACGCGCGCAACACCGCCGTCCACGCCCTCAACAAGGCCGTCGGCTTCGAGGTCCTGCGCACCGTCTCGCTGCCCTCCAAAGACGCCTACCTCAGCACCTGCACCCGCGACCAGTTCCTGGCCACCCGAGGAGACCACCGATGACCGCCCCCTCCGACGGCACCCCGCACCTCTCCGCCCGGGACGCCGTCGCCCACCTCACCCCCGACCTGTGGGCCCGCGCCAACCGGCTGCTGATCCGCAAGGGCCTCGCCGAGTTCGCCCATGAACGGCTGCTCACCCCCCGGCGCCTCCCGCAGGACGGCCACTACGCCGTACGCAGCGACGACGGCACCACCGAGTACCGCTTCGCGGCCCGCAGACGAGCCCTGGACCACTGGCAGATCGACGCCGACAGCATCACCCGGCACCGCGACCACGACGAACTCCCCCTGGACGCGGTGGCGTTCTTCCTGGAACTTCGCGACTCCCTGGGCCTCGGCGAGACGATCCTCCCGGTCTACCTGGAGGAGATCAGCTCCACCCTCTCCGGGACCGCCTACAAACTCGCCGCCGGCCGGCCCTCCGCCGCGGAGCTCGCGAAGGCCGACTTCCAGGCCATCGAGACCGGCATGACCGAGGGCCACCCCTGCTTCGTCGCCAACAACGGCCGGCTCGGCTTCGGCATCCACGAGTACCACGCCTACGCCCCGGAGACCGCGGCCCCGCTCCGGCTGATCTGGCTCGCCGCCCACCGCGACCACGCCACCTTCACCGCCGGCGCCGGCCTCGACTACGACGCCCTGATCCGCGACGAACTCCCCGACGGGACCCGCGCCCGCTTCGCCGCCACCCTCACCACCCTCGGCCTCGACCCCGCCGACTACTACTACTTCCCCACCCACCCCTGGCAGTGGTGGAACAAGCTCTCCGTCACCTTCGCCGCCGAAGTCGCCCAGCAGCGCCTGGTGTGCCTGGGCCCCGGCGACGACACCTACCTGGCCCAGCAGTCGATCCGCACCTTCTTCAACACCACCAGCCCCACCAAGCACTACGTCAAAACGGCGCTCTCCGTCCTCAACATGGGCTTCATGCGCGGCCTGTCCGCCTCCTACATGGAGGCCACCCCGGCCATCAACGACTGGCTGGCCCGCCTCATCGACGCCGACGACACCTTCCGGGCCGCCCGCTTCTCGATCATCCGGGAGCGCGCCGCCATCGGCTACCACCACCGCCAGTACGAGGCCGCCACCGCCAAGGGCTCCCCGTACCGGAAGATGCTCGCCGCCCTGTGGCGCGAAAGCCCCGTTCCCACCGTCGAACCCGGCCAACGCCTCGCCACCATGGCCTCCCTCCTCCACACCGACGACGACGGCGGCTCCCTCGCCGCCACACTCATCGAGGAGTCCGGCCTGGAACCCACCGTCTGGCTCCGCCGCTACCTGGACGCCTACCTCACGCCCGTACTCCACGCCTTCTACGCCTACGACCTGGTCTTCATGCCGCACGGCGAGAACGCCATCCTGGTCATGGAGGACGGCGCCGTGGCCCGCGTGATCTTCAAGGACATCGCCGAGGAGATCGCCGTCATGGACCCCCACGCGGTCCTGCCCCCCACCGTCGAACGCATCCGCGCCGACGTCCCCGAGGACAAAAAGCTCCTGTCCGTCTTCACCGACGTCTTCGACTGCTTCTTCCGCTTCCTCAGCAGCACCCTCGACGACCACGGCATCCTCGACGAGGACACCTTCTGGCACACGGTCGCCGCCTGCGTCACCGACTACCAGGCGGCCACCCCCCAGCTCGCCGACAAGTTCGCGCGCTACGACCTCTTCACCGACGAGTTCGCGCTCTCCTGCCTCAACCGCCTCCAGCTGCGCAACAACCAGGAGATGGTCGACCTCCAGGACCCGGCGGGCGCCCTCCAGCTCATCGGCACCCTCCGCAACCCCCTCGCCCCGTACGCTCCGGCCTCCTGACCCACCCCCAACGCAGAAGGGCGGGACCCCTCCCCGGGGTCCCGCCCTTCCTCATGCGTCACATCGGCTCAGCCGACGGCCGGCTCAGTCCTGCGCGGAACCGGCCTCGCCCTCGGCGCCGCCGTCCTCGGCCGCGTCCGCCTCGTCGCCTTCTTCCAGCGCGTCGGTGAACTCCACGCCGTCCAGCTCCGCGAGCCGGTCCGAGGCGTCCGTCGTACCGCCCTGGTCGGCCTCCAGCGCCCTGGCGAACCAGTCGCGCGCCTCGTCCTCACGCCCGACCGCCAGCAGCGCGTCCGCGTACGCGTACCGCAGCCGGGCCGTCCACGGGTGCACCGCACTCGACGCGAGCTCCGGGCTCTGGAGGGTCACCACCGCCGCGTCCGCCTGGCCCATGTCCCGCCGGGCACCCGCCGCGACCAGCCGCATCTCGACCTGGCCGGCCTTGTCGAGCTTCTGCACCTCGGGCTCGCCGGCCATGGCCATCGCCTTCTCCGGACGGCCGAGACCACGCTCGCAGTCCGCCATGACGGGCCACAGCTCCACGCTGCCGGTCATCCGCCGCGCCGCCCGGAACTCCGCCAGCGCCTCGCTGTACTTGCCGACCGCGTACGCCGCGAAGCCCGCGGCCTCACGCACCGCCGCAACCCTGGACGCCAGC
Organism: Streptomyces sp. bgisy130; assembly: GCF_057708345.1. Classification (NCBI taxonomy): domain Bacteria; kingdom Bacillati; phylum Actinomycetota; class Actinomycetes; order Kitasatosporales; family Streptomycetaceae; genus Streptomyces; species Streptomyces sp. bgisy130. The sequence goes on along the minus strand of NZ_JBYISA010000052.1, from coordinate 1,771 downwards.
CGCAGCGCCACCCGCGAGTAGCCGTACGCCTGCTCCGGGTCCTCGTCCAGCAGCTTCGCCACCATCACCAGGTTCTTGGCGACATCGTCGGCCAGCGTCTTCGGCAGGCTCAGCAGCTCCTGACGCACATCCTTGTCGATCTCCTCACCGGTGACGTCCTCCGGAATCGGCAGCCGCTTGATCGGCTCCCGGTCCCGGTCCCGCCGGTCATCACGGCGATCGTCCCGGCGGTCATCACGCCCACGGCCCGCGCCGTACGGCCGACGCCCCCCACGCTCGTCATCCCGCCGGAATCCCCCACGGTCATCGCGACGCGGCCCACGGTCATCCCTGCGGAAGCCACCACGGTCCCCACCGCGATCGTCCCGCCGGTCGCCGCCCCGGTCGTCCCGCCGGTCGCCACCACGGAATCCACCACGGTCATCACGCCGGAAACCACTACGCTCGCCGCCCCGGTCGTCCCGCCGGTCACCACCGCGGTATCCACCACGGTCGCCACCCGACGGCCGGTCATCCCGCCGGAACCCACCGCGATCATCACGACGCTCCCCACCACGGTCACCACCCGACGGCCGGTCGTCCCGCCGGAAGCCAGGACGGTCCCCGCCCCGCTCCTCCCGCCGGAACCCGCCACCACGCTCATCATCCCGACGCGGCCCACGGTCATCCCTTCGGAACCCACCACGGTCACCACCGCGATCGTCCCGCCGGTCGCCCCCACGGAACCCACCACGGTCACCACCCGACGGCCGGTCGTCCCTACGGAACCCACCACGCTCGCCACCACGGTCATCCCGCCGGAAACCGCCACGGTCCCCACCGCGATCATCGCGCCGGTCACCACCGCGGTATCCACCACGGTCGCCACCCGACGGCCGGTCATCACGCCGGAACCCACCGCGGTCATCACGACGATCATCGCGCCGGTCATCACGACGATCGTCACGGCGGAAGCCGCCACGGTCCCCACCGGCACCGGACGGCCGGTCATCACGCCGGAATCCCCCACGGTCACCGCCATGGGAACGGTCGTCCCTACGGAACCCGCCACGCTCGCCACCGCGGTCATCGCGCCGGTCGCCCCCACGGAACCCACCGCGCTCGCCACCGGACGGCCGGTCATCGCGACGGAACCCACCGCGCTCACCCCGGTCACCACCGAAGGAACGGTCATCCCGCCGCGGCCCACGGTCATCCCTGCGGAAGCCACCACGGTCACCGCCACGGTCACCGCCGCGGTCATCCCGCCGGTCGCCACCGCGGTATCCACCACGGTCGCCACCCGACGGACGGTCATCACGTCGGTAACCCCCGCGGTCACCACCACGGTTGTCGCCGCGCGACCCCCGGTCGTCACGCCGGAAACCACCGCGGTCGCCGTCGTCGCGCCGCTGCGGCCGGCGCTCCGAACGATCGTCGGAAGAATTGGTGGACATCGACGTGACTCCTGTCTTCGGTACTGCATTCATTCTCGCGCACCGACCAGTTCGGCGCGCTTCGGAAAAACAAAAAGGACCCTTGGTCCCAGCGTGAACGCTGGGACCAAGGGTCCTGAAAGATTGTTCGGCGGCGTCCTACTCTCCCACAGGGTCCCCCCTGCAGTACCATCGGCGCGGAAAGGCTTAGCTTCCGGGTTCGGAATGTAACCGGGCGTTTCCCTAACGCTATGACCACCGAAACCCTATCGGGCTCTAGCGAACAAGCACACTTTTTAGTTAAAGAGTGAAACTTGGTTCAACCAGCGATTGCGACTGTTCGCAACCCGGGAACC
>NZ_JBYISA010000051.1:0-44839 GCF_057708345.1 Streptomyces sp. bgisy130 | reverse complement strand
CGTCGGCCCGCCGGCGGGGCTGGCGAGCGTCACACCGGCCGGCATGAACCACGGCCCCGACCAGGTCCGCCACGCCAACCCGCGCACCCGGCTGCCGTTCTACGTATGGAACGTCGACACCGTCCGCCCCCTGCGCTACACCGAAGCCTTCGAAGCCTTCGAGATACCCGACTTCGCCCGCCAGGAGAGCTACCGCGGCTGACCCCGGCCGGCTCCCGTCGGCCCCCCGCCCGCATCTCCTTCCGCCCGGCAGGGGATGCGGGCCCCACCGACTTGCCCTGCCTTGCGGTGGGGCCTCTGCCTTTGGGTAGAGGCGGGTCGTCCCCAAGGCGCAGGGCGTCCGCGAAGGAGCCCCCGATAATCGGCGTTATGCCGTCCAGCGCTCCACCTTCCACCGAGAACCGCCGTATCCGAAGGCCCTTCGCCGGGCCCGGGGAGAGCGGATGGCAGCTGTTGCGGGCGGCGGGTGAGGCGGTCCTGGCCGGGGCGCTGGTGCTGCTCGTCCACACGGTTGAGTCGGGGATCGACGCGAGGCTGACGGGCGGAGCGGTGGCCCTGGGGCTCGGCGGCATCGCGCTGGTGCTGGTGCGGCGCCGGTTCCCGGTGGTCAGCGTGCTCGGGCTGGCGGTGCTGATGGGGGTGATGCCCGCCGTGGCGCTGCTGACCGCGGTAGCCGCCTACACCGCGGCCCGCCAGTTGGAGATGTCGCGGCAGCGAGCCGGGCTGTTGCTCGGTGCGGCTGCCGTAACGGTGGTCACCTGCGTGGCGTCCGCGCCCGTGCTGGAGACGGGCAGCAGGTCGTTCGGTCTCATGCTGAGTGCGGTGCTCGCCACCACCACGGTGGTCATTCCCGGGCTGGTGGGCACCGTCGCGGGGCAGCAGGATCGGCTGCTGCGGGCGTTGCGGGAGCGCGCGGCCGCCGCCGAGGAGGCGCGGCGACTGGCGGACAGCGAGTCGCGGATGCGCGAGCGGTCGCGGATCGCGGCGGAGATGCACGATCTGGTCGGGCATCGCCTGAGCCTGGTCTCCCTGCACGCAGGCGGGCTGGAGATGGCGCTGTCCAAGGAGGCGCCGGGACTGCAGGACGAGGCCGCCGTGGTGGGCCGTGCCGCCCGGGATGCGATGCAGGAGCTGCGGGAGGTGCTGGAGGTACTCGGCCCGCTGGAGCGGGACACCGGCACCGATGCGCTGACCGACGCGACGGGTACCCGCGCGGACATCGAGGCGCTGGTCGAGGAGTCACGCGGCGGCGGCATCCCCGTCGCCTTCTCCTGGGAGGGGCCCGATCTCGACGCTCGGCCGGCCCGGGTGCGGCGGGCGGTGCACCGCGTGGTGCGCGAGTCGCTCACCAACGTCCACCGGTACGCGGCCGGGGCCCATGTGACCGTCGCCGTCCGCCACGCCGACGAACGGGTGGAGGTGCGGGTGCGCAACGGCGTGCCGCCGGTGCCGCCCGCGGCCGTGACCGGGCTCGGCACCGGGCGCGGGCTGATCGGGCTGCGGGAGCGGGTGGCGCTGCTGGGTGGTGGCCTGGAGGCACACCCGACGCCCGGTGGCGGCTTCGCCGTGGCGGCCGACATCCCCGCCGACCCCGGGCCCGGCGCGGAGACGGCGGGCCCGGCCCCGTCCGACAGCGGCCCGGCCACCGTCGACGGGCCCGGCGGTGGGCCCTTGGCCCTCCAGCGGCGTCTGGCCGGTGCCGTCACCGGGCTGCTCGGTCTGGCGGGGGTGGGCGGGATGATGCTCTTCGGGGTCGTGCTGGTGCACTATGCGCACGGCGGTTCCGAGCACCGGACCCCTGAGGAGCCCCGGGTGGGGATGACCAGGGAGCGAGTGCAGCGCGTCGTGGCACCGGACGACTACGGGGCGCGCGCGGCCGCTGCCGGGCGCGAGCCGCCGCGGCCGGCTTCCGCCACGGACTGCCTGTATCCGCACCCGCGCGGGATTCCCAAGGGCGGGCGGCTGGAGATCGTCCGCTACTGCTTCCGGTCCGACATCTTGATTGCGATCGACCGCTTCACGGTCCCCATGGTGACCGAAGAGGCGACCGAACCACCCCGTGGGAGAAAGACGCATGACTGACCAGGCCAACTCCGCCAACTCCGGGGCGGGTTCCGCGATCCGGGTGCTGCTCGCCGACGACGAGGAGATGATCCGGCACAGCGTCCGGCTGATCCTCCGGCACGCCGACGGCATCGAGGTGGTGGCCGAGGCGGCCGACGGCGGCGGGGCCGTCCGGCTCGCCGCCGAGCACCGGCCCGATGTGGTGCTCCTCGACATCCGTATGCCTGTACTCGACGGGCTCGCGGCCGTCGAACCGCTGGTCGCCCTCGACCCCGCGCCGCAGGTGGTCATGCTCACCACCTTCGGCGACGAGGAGAACGTCCTGCGGGCCCTGCGTGCGGGCGCCACCGGCTTCCTGCTCAAGGACGAGAGGCCGCAGGAGCTGATCCGTGCGGTACAGGCGGCGGCTGCGGGGGACGCGGTCCTCTCGCCGGGCGTCACCGGGACCGTTGTCCGGCGGATGCTGAGCGGCGGCGGGGCCGGCGGCGGGGCCGCCGCCAAGGCTGCCGCCCTGGACAGCAGGGTGGCGGGGCTGACGGACCGGGAACGCGAGGTGCTGGTCATGCTGGGGGAGGGGCTGTCGAATGCGGAGCTCGGCAGGCGCCTCGGCATCGGTGTGGGGACGGTCAAGTCCCATGTCCGCTCGATCCTGGGGAAGACGGGGTGCGGCAGCCGGGTACAGGCGGCGCTGCTGGCACACCAGGCCGGGCTCATGGGCTGAGCCCCCGGCCCGGGGGCATCGGCTCTCTCTTCGGGCAGAGGAGCCATGGTCCGTGAGGGCGACACGGCCCGGCGGGTCTGCCCTTCGGCAGGCGGCGTATTCCCGACCCAGGAGCGACGTATGCGGGGGTGGGCCCCGGCCACGATGGTCGGGAGTTCCGCACCGCACCACCGCGAGGAGTTCCCATGTCGCATCCCGCCACCCTCAACCCCGGCCTCTGGGCCCCTATGGGCGTCGCTGCTCGCGCAGCGGAGCTGACCAAGATCTATGGCGAGGGCGAGACCCGCGTCGTTGCCCTCGACTCGGTCTCTGTGGAGTTCGGCCGTGGTCAATTCACCGCGATCATGGGGCCGTCAGGCTCCGGCAAGTCGACACTGATGCACTGCATGGCAGGGCTCGACTCGATCTCCAGCGGGTCCGCTCGTATCGGTGACACCGAGTTGTCCGGCCTGGGCGACCGGCAACTCACCAGGCTCCGGCGGGAGAAGATCGGCTTCGTCTTCCAGGCGTTCAATCTGCTGCCCACGCTGAACGCGCTGGAGAACATCACGCTTCCGATGGATATCGCCGGCCGCGAGCCCGACCAGGAGTGGCTGGAGCTGATCGTGGGGACCGTCGGCCTTTCCGAGCGGCTGCGGCACCGTCCGTCGCAGCTGTCCGGCGGCCAGCAGCAGCGCGTCGCTGTGGCTCGCGCGCTGGCCGGCCGGCCGGAGATCGTCTTCGCTGACGAGCCGACCGGCAACCTCGACTCCCGTTCCGGCGGGGAAATCCTGGGCTTTCTGCGGGAGTCGGTACGTGAGTGGGAGCAGACGGTGGTGATGGTCACCCACGACCCGGCGGCCGCCGCCTACGCGGACCGGGTGGTCTTCCTTGCCGACGGGATGCTCATCGACGATCTGCCCGACCCCACCCCCGAGGCTGTGCTCGACCGTATGCGGCTCTTCGACACCGAGGGACGGACGAGCGACGCGTCCCGCTCGCACGGCTTGCCCTCCAGCACAGCTCCCTCCCGTTCGGCTTTCCTCCTGCACGGCCTCCCCTTCCCGACCGCGTACCGCCAGGACTGACTCCGACATGCTGCGTACAGCCCTGCGCAACGTCCTTGCGCACAAAGCCCGACTGCTCATGACCGCACTCGCGGTCCTCCTCGGTGTCGCCTTCGTCTCCGGCACCCTTGTCTTCGGCGACAGTGTCGCCGGCGCCTTCGACAACGCCGCCGCCAAGAACCTCAAGGGCGTGGCCGCCTCCGTACAGGCCAATGGCGCCTCCGGGCCCGGCGGCTCGGAAGGCAAGCCGATCACCGGCCTTGACACCGAGCTGGCGCGGAAGATCCGCGCGCTGCCCGGCGTCGCTTCGGTACGCCCCACCGTCAACGGCGAGGCCACGCTGGCCGCCAAGGACGGCAGCCCGGTCAACGCCGACAACAACTGGCTGAACCTGGCCACCAATTACCTGCCCGCCAAGGACGGCAAGGACAGCCGCTTCCCGCTGACAGCAGGCCGCGGTCCCGCAGCCGAGGGCGAGCTGGTGCTGGACACCAGGACCGCCGAGAAGACCGGCTACCGGATCGGCGACACCGTCCGCTTCGCCACCGACGGGCCTGCCCTGACCAAGAAGCTGGTCGGTACCGTCTCCACCGATGACCCGCGGGTCGCCGCCGGCGGCACCCTCACCCTCTTCGACACCCCGACAGCGCAGAAGCTGTTCCTCCACGCCGGTCAGTTCGACGAGATCACGGTCGCGGCCAAGGCCGGTACCGATGAGCGTGCGCTGACCGCCCGGGTACAAACGCTGCTTCCCGAGAAGGGCGCCAGGGTCGTCAGCGGTGCCGACCTGGCAGCCCAGCAGTCCGGAGGGGGCGCCGGGGACAGCGGGTTCTTCGCCAAGCTGCTGATGGTTTTCGCCGGCATCGCGCTGTTCGTCGGCGGGTTCATCATCGCCAACACCTTCACCATGCTCATCGCCCAGCGCAGCCGCGAGATCGCGCTGATGCGGGCCGTGGGCGCCTCGCGCCGCCAGGTCGTACGCTCCGTCCTCGCCGAGGCCGCCGTCCTCGGCCTCGGCGCCTCCGCCGCCGGATTCGCGCTCGGCCTCGGCATCGCCGCCGCCATGCGCCCGCTGCTCAACGCGACCGGCGCCGATTTGCCCGACGGGCCGCTGGTCATCACGACCTCGACCGTTGCCTCTTCGCTCGCGGTCGGCGTCCTCGTCACCGTACTGGCCGCCTGGCTGCCGTCCCGCAAGGCCGCGAAGATCGCCCCCATCGAGGCGCTCAGCACCGTCGACCAGGCGCCGCCCGCCCGCGCCCTGGTGATCCGCAACGTGCTCGGCGCCCTGCTCACCGGGGCCGGGGTACTGGTGATGCTCCACGTCTCCACCTTCCGGATCACCTCCCAGGACCATGTGCAGATCGCCATGCTCGGCTCCGGGCTGACCGTGAGCGGCATGATCGTGCTGGCCCCGCTGCTCTCCCGGCCGCTGATCACCCTGGCCGGCAAGGTCACCACCCGCTGGTTCGGCGTCAGCGGCAAGCTGGCCAAGGAGAACGCGCTGCGCAACCCGCGCCGCACCGCCGCCACCGCATCGGCCCTGATGATCGGGTTCACCCTGATCACCGCTCTGACCGTCGCCGGGCACTCCACCCAACAGTCCCTGGACAAGCAGGTCGCCCAGGGACTGACCGCTGACTACAGCGTCTCCAACAGCTCCCACCGCGGCAGTCTCGAACCGGGAGCGGCCGACAAGGTCGCGAGGGTGCCGGGGGTAGCCGCGGCCGTCCCCGTCACCTCGACGCGATTCGGCACCAAGAGCGGGCCCGTCGTCATCACCGGCACCGACCCCAAGGCGTTCGGCAAGACCACGGAACTCGACTTCCAGGCCGGGTCGCTGCGTGACATCGGCCCCGGGAAGATCGCGGTCTCCGACGAGTTCGCCGACAAGGCCGGCCTCAAAGTAGGCGCCACCCTCGACGTCGGCACGGACACCGGCAAGACCGAGAAGAAGAAGCTGACGGTCGTCGGCGTCTACGCCCAGACCCGCGCCGTGCAGGATGCGCTGGGCACACTCGCCGACGTCTTCCCGCACTCCGGCACCAAGAAGCTCGACAAGGTACTGGTCAAGGCCGAGCCCGGCAAGGATGCGGGCCTGGAGCGGAAGATTCGTACCGCGCTCGGCGACAGCCCCCTGCTGGACGTCCAAAACCAGGAGCAATTCATCAAGTCGCAAGGCGGGCAAATCACCATGGCACTCAACATGATGTACGGGCTGCTCGGCATGGCCGTCGTCATCGCGGTGCTCGGTGTCGTCAACACCCTGGCCATGTCGGTCTTCGAGCGCACCCGGGAGATCGGGATGCTGCGGGCCATCGGCCTCGACCGCGTCGGAATCAAGCACATGGTCCGGCTGGAGTCGGTGGTGATCTCCCTGTTCGGCGCCGTACTCGGGATCGGCACGGGCATCTTCCTGGCCTGGGCCGGGGGCAGCTTGATGGCGTCGTCGATGAAGACGTACGAGATGGCGCTGCCGTGGGGGAGCCTGGGGATCTTCCTGGTGCTGGCTCTGGCGATCGGCGTCCTGGCCGCGATCTGGCCGGCCCGCCGGGCAGCCCGCCTGAACATGCTGAGCTCCATCCAGTCAGCCTGAGCCAGGCGGCGGCACCCCGCGCGGCGCTCACCCTCACCGCCTGCAACGACGGGACCGGCACCAAGTCTGCCCCCGCGCCGGCCACCGCCCCCGCCGCGTCCCGGAACAGCAGGGACGGAAGGCCACCTACGACGCACGGCCCCCTCCGACGAAGAGGGCCGTGAGCCCCGGAGCTGGACGAAGGGAGCCGAGCGGTCCGAAGACGGGGGAGGTGGTGCGGAGGTGGTGCGCGGCGCCTGAATCGGCCCGAGCAACACAGAGGCCCAGCTTGGGGGTTGTCCCCCTGAACTGGGCCTTCATTATGGAGCGGGTGACGGGAATCGAACCCGCGCTCTGAGCTTGGGAATCAATGACGCCTCGGGGGTCAGCGGCGCTCTGAACTGCGATTATTTGGGTGTGGTGGCCTTGTCGGAGGCAGCCGGTTTGACCGTCGTTGACCCTGGTGTGCCGCGTCAAAGGGCTGGGACAGGGCTGGCCTGCGATGGGGTGGGGGCGGAGACGACTCGCTCGGGCTTGGTCCGGGTGCGGAGAGGCGCGGTGTGTCGGCGCCGGCGGCGAGGTGTGCATGCGCGAATGCGGCGGGCTGCTGGATGAAAAGCCCAGATGAACACGTGACCGATAGCCGTGCGTTGTCGGCAACGGACTGCTTATGCCTGGTCGGTAGACATGCACCTTGACATGCGGTCCACCGCATGAGGCGATGCGCGGCGCCGTCCGCTCACGCATCAGCTCACCCAAGGCGGCCCGCCTACCAGGTGCGTAGGCGGGCTGAGGTGCTGCTTCGGCGGGCTGTGACTGAACAGCGGCTGGGACTCGACCAACATGCTTTCCAAATGTTCGTCTGGGGGTTCCGGGGCGTGCGGGAACGTCCTGACCTGCGGCGCAGCCGGGACGGGTGGGGTTTCTGAACGGTGCTGTACGCCGGTGAATGCAACCAGAACTGCGACCACGGATCTACGTGTGCCAACGAGCCGGCCCGCTCAACGAGCGGACCGGCTGGTGGCTGTTCACCACGAACTACCCTGTTCCCGAAGGTCAGGGCGATGGTGACAGTCAGGCTTCGTGGACCACCTCGCCGCCCACCACGGTGGCCAGCACTGCGCACTCGGCCAGTTCGTCAGGCGACGAGGACAAGGGGTCGACGGAGAAGGCGGCCAGATCGGCGCGCTTGCCCACCGCCAGCGAGCCGGCGACGTCCTCCTCACCAACCACCCACGCGGACCGTGTGGTGTATCCCGCAAGCGCCGTGCGCGCGTCGATGGCCTGTTCGGGGCTCACCGGCGTGCGCGTCGGCAGAGCGCCAGGGGGGCGGCGCAGCTGCGCCGCTGCCAGGATGCCGCGCGGGTCGTGGTCGGCGATGGGCCAGTCCGAACCAAGGACGAGGGGGACGCCGGCGGTGTTGAGGTCGGCCAGGCGCCATCCTCGCGCGGCCCGCTCGGGGCCCAAGCGAGCCGACCAGTTGTCGGACCCGTCGGGCTGGACGTGGTCGGTGCAGTGCGTGGGCTGCATGCTGGCGGTCACGCCCAGGGCGGCGAACTGCTTGATCGCCTCGGTGCGCAGGGTCTCGACGTGCTCGATGCGGTGGCGGACGCCGCCCGGCCCGGCCCCGGCCGCCTCCAGCGCCTCCAGGGCGTACTCCACCGCGCGGTCACCGATGGCATGGGTTGCGGTGGCGACCCCGCGCGCATGGAAGAAGGCGACAGCGGCCCGGTACTCCTCGGGATCGGGCCACGCCGGCTTGACCGAGGTGCCGTGCGCATCCGGGGTGTGCAGCCAGGCCGTGCCGTGGTCGACCGTCCCGTCGATAAAGAGCTTTACACCGCCCATCGACCACCGCCGGCCACGCTCGCCCTGCACGTCGACCAGCTTCTGCCACTGCTCGGGCCCGCCTCCCGGCATGCACCAGGCGAAGCATCGCAGCCGCACCGGCAGTGAGCCGTCCGCCTCGATCGCCCGGTAAATCTCGTCCGACCCGTCGAAGAACTCCATCGCGTGCGCGGACGTGATCCCCGAACGGGCCATGTTCAGCAGCGACTCACGCACCCGCGCCGCCTCCCCCTGGGCGGGGCGCTCGGGAATGACGGCCAGGACCGTCGACATCGCGCCCACCTCGCGGAGCACGCCCGTCGGCCGTCCGGCCGCATCGCACACGATCGTGGAGTTGTCGGCGAACTCCCGCGGTCCGTCCACTCCTGCGCGCTCCAGGGCGGCTCGTGAGGCGAGGACCGCGTGGCCGTCGAGGAACTGGAGCACCGTCGGCCGCCCGCCGACCGCCGTCTCCACAAGCTCGTAGTGCGGCTCGCTGTCGCCGAACACCTCCGGTTTCAGCCCCCACCCCCGCACCCACGCCCCCTCGGGGAGTGAAGCGGCGTGCTCGGCGAGTACCGCACGCAAGCCTGTGACGCTGCGCACATCGAGCAGGCTCACCCCTTCGGTCATCTGTGTCCCCGTCACGGGGTGCACATGGCCATCGATCAGTCCCGGCGTCACCGTGGCCGCAGGTCCCAGGTCCAGCACCCGGGTGTGCGGACCCGACCACTCGTCGATCTGCTTCCGGTCCCCCAGGCCGGCCACGAGGCCGTCCTTGACCGCGACCGCGGTCACCGGACCGCCTGCCTCCAGCGTGTGCATCGTGCCGGCGACGACAACAAGGTCTGCATCCACAGCTCCACCTCTTCGTTCGACGGCGGAGGGAAGGCCGGTGTCGGCCGGTGCCGTCCGCCTGCGGGGATCCCGGCGGCCGAGATCGGCACGCCTGCAATAAACGAACGTCGTTCGTTTTAGGTATCATAAGCACAAGATCCTGCGCCGAGCCAGCCCCCACAGCCGCCGAAGAGATGAGCTCACGTGCCCCGACCCACCTCACCGATCCTGTCCCGCAGCAAGATCGCCACCGCGGCCCTGCAGGTCGTCGACGACCATGGGGACTTCACCATCGGGCAGGTCGCCGGGGCCCTCGGGGTCCGCCCCTCCTCGCTCTACAACCACGTCTCCGGGCGCACGGAGATCATCGAACTGATGCGGGACCACCTCGTGCCCGAGTGGCTCGGCGACCACCCGGCAGCCGACGACTTCACCGCCGCACCCGGCATCCCCTGGCAGGACGCCCTCGAAGCGTTCGTGACCGGCTACCGCAACGCTTTGGGCGCCCATCCACGCCTCGTGCCCCTGCTGACGAGCAGCACGGCCGCCGCCCCCAAGATCACTCGCGTCTACCAGGCCCTGGCCGCCGTCCTGCGCGAGGCGGGATTCCGCGACGAGCACCTGCTCGACGCCGTCACGACCGTCGACGGATTCGCCCTCGGGGCTGCACTCGATCTCGCCGCCCCCGAACACATCTGGGACCCAAGCCACTTCACCGACGGCCCCATGCATGACGCACTGCACAACGCCCCTTCCGGACGCCGACGAGCCGACCAGTCCTTCGCCTTCGGACTGCAGGTTCTCGTCCAGGGCCTGCGCGCACAGTCCGAGCAGCTCAAGAGCGACACCTCACGCCCAAGCGCAGATTGAGGGCGAGACACCTCACCAGGCGGGAACCCGCCGGCCATTCACGACGTTCACCCAGACCACCAGCAAGGTCAGCAGCGCCTCCGACTTCACCGAGTTGGCGCGGCTGTGTGACGAGCAGGGCAGCCGTCTGTTCAGCGACGAGGTCTACCTCCCGCTGGGAACTGCCAGGTGACCCCAGACGAATCGTCATCGCGTCGGCAGACCGCCAGCACCTCGTCCTCGCGGACCACGACGGCGATCGCGACTCGCTCCTGGCCCGCCACAGTCGCCGCCCCCGTTCTCCGAGCCCGCCGAAGGGACCCCGGGCGGCCCGACGGGGCGCTGGTCAGCAGGGACAATCATCCAGCCGTCCAGCACCTACCGCGCCTGCTCCAAAATGATCTTGTGCGTTGCCCCATGCCCGAGTCCGTACGCGGCTATGTCTGGTTGTCAGGATCTTGTGGCCGGAGGATTTCGTACACCGGGACGTCGACCCCGGGTCGGCCGAGTGCGGGGCCGGTGGGCGCGGTGCCGGTCTGGACGAATCCGGCCTTGATCAAGACACGGCCGGATGCCGGGTTGTCGGGATGGTGATTGGCGCTGAGGCGGGTGATCCCCGCATGGGCGAAGGCGTAGCCAACGCTCTGTTTGAGGGCCTCGGTTGCGTAGCCGTTGCCCCAAGTGTCCTCGCGCAGGATGTAGCTCACGGTGGCGTGTCTGCGCCCGCGGTTTCGGAACTTCACCAGGCCGACGACGCCATCGCCGACCGTGATGGCGAAGCACCAGCGTTCACGGGGAGTCGCGCGGGCGTGTGCAATGGCAGTCTCGACGTAGGCCGCCGCCTCCTCAGCGGTCATGCCCTCGGGACGAGTGAAGGCCACCGACGCGCCGCTGTAGATCCGTTGGACGGCCGGAGCGTCGCCCGGAGTGAGGTCTCGCAGTTCGATCATTGTCCTGCCTCGGTGAGTACAGCGGCCACCTCAGCGGCGGCAGGTCGCCGGTCGGGGTCAGGGGCCAGGCATGCGGTGATGAGGTTCTCGAAGGTGGGGAAGGGCCACGGCCGGGCGTCTTCGAGGGGGAGGATGTGGCCATGCGCGATGGCCTGGAGCTTGGCCATGCGGTCTGCTTCGTCCTCGTACGCCACGGGGCGACGCCCGGTCCAGCACCAGAACAAGGAGGCTCCCAGGCCCCAGATGTCGGCCGGTGGTTGGACGTGGATGTGCGTGTCATCGCTGGTGGACAAAATGGCGTCGGCGACTTCGGGGGCGGTGGTGTGGGTGAGCGCGCCCCGGTACGGCAGTCGTTCGGCTTCTTCGGGGCCGCACGCCAGTGCGTAGTCGATCAGGTGCACTTCGCCTGAATCGACGAGGGTATTGGTGGGCTGCACGTCGGCGTGTGCCCATCTGGCAGCGTGCAGGGCGTCCAGACGCTGGGCCCAGGTTCGGGCGATGCCCAGCAGCCAGGGGTGCACGGAGGGGCGGTTTCCCTCTGGGCCGCGGGCGAGGGCCAGGGCGCGCCACAGCGGGACGCCTTCGATCCATCGCACGGCGAGCCATTGGCCGCGTTCCCACGGGCCGGCGTCGATTCGGTAGGCGGAGTCGATGGCGCCGGCCTTCGTCAGGCGCATGAGATGGCGGTTTTCCTGTGCCATTTCCGCGGCCTTGTCCCGGGCATCGTCGCCGCCGGGTGCGTTGGCCTTCAGTGCCAGACGGATGTCCGGTGTGGTCACCTTCCAGGCCCTGGAACCGCGTCGGTCGCTGAGCAGGTCCGCGGTGACAGGAGAGCCGAACCGCTCGGACAAAAGGTCTGTTGCCTCGTGTGGAGGTGCCGTCATGCCAGGAGCTGTTTCGCCCATGCGCGTACCACCTTCCAGTCCTGCGAGAGATCCCTGAACACATCGCGTCCATCGTCCACCGCACTCGCCACGGCGGCGGCAAGTTCCGGTGTCCGGCTCAGAAATCGCGGATCGCGAGGGCGTACAGCCACCCGCACGGGGAGGAACGAACACGGAGGCACCGGGATACTGCGGCCGTATCGGTTGCTGCCCTGTTCGCCCGCCCAGAATTTTCCGCACATCAGCCCGACGGGCCCGTACAGGTTCTTCAACGCCCAGTGCGGCCAGTCCATCAGCGCACGATAGTCGGCCCCGTCGCCGCCGAGGAGAACGATGTTCTCGCACACGAGCGCCCCGTGCGGCCGGGTCGTCAACGGCCGTACCCATTCCGCGGCTTGCACGCCTGCGTGGAATACCTCGGCCTCGGCCGACTCCGTGTCTCCAGCGACCTCGTACACCGTCCACCCCGTCAGCTCCCGCGCCATCGACGGTGCCAGATACGGACAGTGCTCCGACACCGCGCGTGCGTAGTCGGCGACATCCGCGGTCTTCGGTCTGACGGTGCGTCCCTCGATGAGGCGGAGCGCCCCAGCCGTAGGCCGGAGCGCTCCGTCGGCGTGCAGGGTGGTCACGATGCGGTGACCTTGCGCCGCTTAGGGACGATGTCGCCGCCATCGCCGGGGACAGGGGAACAGTCCCATTCGGCGACCACTTCACCGGTTTCCCGATAGTGGGTGAGCCGCTTCTCGTCGACCTGGCCGTCGCTGCCGGTGAACCAGATCTCCGGCAGCGGTCCGTACATCTCCTCGTGAGCGGGGATCCAGGAGATCCGGCCGTTCCCGTGGCTGCTCATGTGCCCGAGCATTTGCCCGGCGTGCCGGGCGCTGAACTCGGCGTACTCGGCGGTGTGCAACAGACGGTGCCATTCGGCGTCGATGGCGGGGCAGAACATCTGTGGCGCCGGGCGACCGGCCTCGAACTGCTGGGCGCTCACCTCGAAGAATTTGGCCAGCTCGACGCGTTCCGGGGTCTGTGCGGTGCTCATTTCGTGCTCCTCTCGTTGATTCGAGTGGTGCTGACGGACTTGCGATGTCGCCCTTGACGCGCCCCCTTGGGGGAAGGGCGCCAGGGATCAGCCGCCCCCGGTCGCGTGAGGTCCGGGCGGGCGGCCGTGGGCAGGCCCTTGGGCAGGTGCCGGGAACTCCTGGTCTGCCCTGGCGCCTCCGGCTGCGTTCGTCCAAGCAACCGGAGGCGGTCGTGCGCCCTGGTGGCAGGGGGTCGGCTAGCTGGGCGCGATGCCTTGCGCCCTGCCGCAGGGCAGTTCATGAGCGTCTCGGCGACGGAACGGAAACGCGAGGGGAAGGTAGGGGTTCACGGCGAGGGAGCAGTGGCGCGTCATCGAGCTCGTCACCGTCGCGCACGTCCAGCTGCTTGCCGACGACCGCGGCGGCGCCGCCCAGTCGCTGGACAGCGCGATCCGGGAAGCGGCCACACAGCGCCTGCCCCACCAGCTCCAACGCATCATGCGCACCGCGGGAGCCAGGCTGCCCGCCCAGCATGCCGCCGCCTCGCAGTCTCTGGAGCAGATACGGAGCGAAATGTCCGCTTAGCCGGTAACTGACCATGGCGTTGGCGAGCAACTGGCCTCCACGGTTACGTCTGGTAGCTACCGCCGCTGCCGGTGCTGCTGTTCGGCGGCTGTCGTGATCACCGCTGGGGACTGTGGGATTTGGGCCTGCGACGTGGAGGCCGAGGACGTCATGGTGGTGCGTCGGCGGGCGGCTTCGGCCCGGCGGTTGGGGACGGGGTTGCGGCCGGTGTGCTGGATGCGGGTGATCAGGACGCGGGCGGGATGACGGGCAGTGGCCAGTTCACGCTGGGCGACGGCCTCCTTGAGAAGCTCATGGGGTTTGTGTCCGCCGGCTTCGGCATCGGCAAGGATGGCGGCGAGGGCAGGCCAGCTGGAGTCAGCGAGAATCCGCTGAGCGTGCTCGGGGACGGCGGCTCGCACATCGCTGGCCAGGGTGAGGCGTGCCTCCTCCTTGGGATGGCGTGCTTCGAGTCCCGCCAGCACCGGGGCAAGGGCGTGATCGGCAGCGGTCTGGAGGTGCTGGAGCGTCTGGCGGGCGGCGTCGGCCTGGTGGGCGTGGCCCTTCGCCGCATGCCACCGTCCGGCGACGATTGCCGCCCAGAACATCGCTGCGATCAGGGCAGCGAGGGCGCTGCCGTCGGGACCAGTGGCCGTGTCGACGATGTCGCGTGCCGCTGTACGGAGGGCGCTGGCGGCTCGGTCGTCTGACCGGATCTGCGAACGCTGGGCGCGTGCGAATGCCTTGGAGGCGGCTTGGAGTTCGGCGCGCAGGTCCTCGGGGGCTTTCTGAGCGGTGGCTTCGATCAGTTCGCCGAGGGCGGTGATGTGTGCCTGGGCTCGTGCGTCGTCCGTCAGGTCGGTGTGGAGGGTGTCGAGGGCGTCGGTGGCCTTGTGCCAGGGGGTGCTGGGGCGGTTGCGGCGGGCGGTGGGGGTGGATCGCTGCTGTTCCAGCACGCCCAGAATCCGCTGATAGTCCGGCGCCAGAACCGTCACCGGCAGCCCTTCCCGCCAAGGCGGCACCGTCGAGCCCGGCACCGGTGCGAGCGACGGTACCGCTTCCTCCTCCGCCTCAGTCGTGGTCACGGCAGTGGACTCGGCCGCAGAGACTGCCAGGGCCTCGACCAGTTCCTCCCGCGCGATCACCCGCCGGTCCAACTCGATCTCCGCGGCCTCCAACACCTCAGCCAACCACGCGACTTCCTCCCGCAAGCCCTCCACCCGCACCCGGGCAGCCGCCTCCCGCTCCTCCAGCATTCCCAGCACCGACGCCACCGCGCACCCCTCGACGATGAAGCGGACACAAGACGTCGCGATGCCTCCCTCAACCCGAGCGAAACCATGCCTGACCAGCAGAAATCAAGGGACCACGTTCGGTTGAGATACGGCTTCTTACTGAAATCCGCCCCTCCGTCAGGCAGGTAGGGCTGGTGGAGGGCTGGTCGACCCAAAAATGGTCTAGGCAACAAACTAGGCCCAGGTCGCCGACCTGGGCCTTCGCTATGGAGCGGGTGACGGGAATCGAACCCGCGCTCTGAGCTTGGGAAGCTCATGTTCTACCATTAAACTACACCCGCGTAATCCCGCCTCGGATCGAGAGCGGAACATCGTCGCACACTCTACCCCATCGTCGCCCTGCGGTGCATTTGGCGTGCCCGGATGCCGTGAGAGGGGTGTTCGGTGGGGGTGCCGGGCGGGGGGTGAGCCCGTGGTGTCGGGGGTGGGATGCGGGTGCGGGGTGCGGGAGTTGGGGCGTACGGTTGGGCGTCGGAGTGCCGCGTGTGATGGCGCCCAGTTCATCCCCTAATGTGGCTTTTGTTGTCCACGCAGTTGGGAGAGGGACTTGATGGAGCGCACCGTCGTACGTTGTGCCGAGGGCCACGTGTTCAGCACCGCTTCGTTCCCGATGCAGACCACCGACCGGCTCGGTCCCGGACGGCTGTTGCGCTGCCCGCGCTGTGCTCGGCTGCGGCACTCGGTGCCCGTCGAGCACGCGAAGCGGTAGTGAGAGCGGCGGTCCGCCTCGTGTGAGAGGCAGTGGCCGGAAGTAGACGAGGAGTGGGCGAGGCCCGGCTTCCCTGGTGGGGGGCCGGGCCTCGTCGTGCGGGCGCGTATCCTCGTCTGCGTGCTTCTCTCAGACAAGGACATCCGGGCCGAGATCGATGCTGGTCGGGTGCGTATCGACCCCTACGAAGAGTCGATGGTGCAGCCGTCCAGCATCGACGTGCGGCTCGACCGCTTTTTCCGGGTGTTCGAGAACCACCGGTACCCGCACATCGACCCCGCCGTCGAGCAGCCCGACCTGACCCGTGAGGTCGTGCCCGAGGGCGATGAGGCGTTCATCCTGCACCCGGGCGAGTTCGTGCTCGCCTCGACGTACGAGGTCATCTCGCTGCCCGACGACCTCGCCTCCCGGCTCGAAGGAAAGAGCTCGCTGGGACGGCTGGGGCTGCTGACGCACTCGACCGCCGGTTTCATCGACCCGGGGTTCAGCGGGCATGTGACGCTGGAGCTGAGCAATGTCGCCACGCTGCCGATCAAGCTGTGGCCGGGCATGAAGATCGGGCAGCTGTGCATGTTCCGGCTGACCTCGCCGACCGAGCACCCGTACGGCAGTGAGAAGTACGGCTCCCGCTACCAGGGGCAGCGCGGTCCGACGCCGTCCCGGTCGTTCAAGAACTTCCACCGCACGCAGGTATGACACAGCCGCGGCGGTGTGGGCGGCGCGCTCTACAGGGCGGGCGCGTGGCAGAGGGTGTGGACACAGAAGGTCTGAGAGAGATACGTGAGTGACGTGCGGGAGAACCTGACGTACGAGCGGTTCGGCGGGGCGATCCGTGAGCTGGCGCAGACGATCGCGGATGACGGGTACGAGCCCGATGTCGTGCTGTCGATCGCCCGTGGCGGGGTGTTCGTCGCCGGGGGGCTGGCGTACGCGCTGGACTGCAAGAACATCCACCTGGTGAACGTGGAGTTCTACACCGGGGTGGGGACCACCCTGGAGATGCCGGTCATGCTGGCGCCGGTGCCGAACGCGATCGACTTCTCGGAGAAGAAGGTGCTGATCGCCGATGACGTCGCGGACACCGGTAAGACGCTGAAGCTGGTGCACGACTTCTGCCAGGGGACGGTGGCGGAGGTCCGCAGCGCGGTGATCTACGAGAAGTCGCAGTCGCTGGTGAAGTGCGAGTACGTGTGGAAGCGCACGGATGAGTGGATCAACTTCCCGTGGAGTGTCGAGCCCCCGGTGGTGCGGCGCGCCGGGCAGGTGCTCGACGCCTGAGGTCGAGGTGGCTTGGCCGGCCGATCGCCGTTCTCCGTAAGGGAGTTGGCGGTCGGCCGGCTTTTTGGTGCGTCGCTTCCGTCCCGGGGGTCAGAGCAGCCAGGCCAGGTAGGCGGAGAGGGCTGCGCCGGCGAGGGACGTGAGCGCCAGGCGCTTGGCGAACCAGGCGAGCCGGGTGCCGCGTACCGCCGTGAAGAGGTCTTGGCCCGACGTGCCCCGGCGCGGCAGGACGCCGCTCGCCGTGATGGGGAGCGCTGCCGAGCCGAGCAGCAGGCCCAGGAAGGCGAAGGCGAGGTGGCTCCAGGCGGAGCCCATGCCGGTGACGACGTAGCCGGCGCTGCCCTTGCGGACCGGGAGCGTGTCGCCGGGTTCGGCCTCCAGGGTGTTCACCCGGGCCCGCGGGGCGCTCGACGGGTCCGCACCGCCGTCGGCCCCGGCCGGGTGGAAGGTGCCGTAGCAGTGGCGCAGGCCCCCGCCGCCGCCACCGCCGCTGTGGCAGTCGCTGACGGTCAGCGTGCCGCCGGTGCCCAGGAGCCCGCCGGCGACGGCGGCCTGGGTCACGGATACGCCGAAGATGCCAAGGGCTATCAGCAGGCCGATGATGCCGGCGGCGCGGCCTCCTGCGGTGGGCTGCGGGGCGCTCATTGTTGGCATGGACAGACCCTATGGCAGTGCTCAGCACTCAGGGCTCAGCTGCCGATGGTGCGGTGGGCGGGGCGGGGCGGGTGCTCGGTGCCCGACGTGGCCCGGTTGGCCCGATCGCCGCTCTCCGTAAGGGAGTTGGCGGCCGGCCGCCGGGTGCGTCGCTTTCGGCCAATCGCGTTCCGGGTGTTCCACCCCTGCTCACCTCCGACTAGAACCCGCGGTAACAGGAGACCGGAGGGGAGGCCCCATGGTGCGTAGGAGACGTGGGCGGTGGGCGTTACGTGGGCGGAGTGCGGGATACGGGCCGCGTGCGGGGCGTGGGCGGCGGCTGAGGGGCGTCGTGGTGACGTCGGCGGCGGCCTTGAGCATGGTGTGCACCGTGGCGGTGGGTGGGGCGAGTGCTGCCCCCGGGGCCACGGGCGGCACGGCGGCTGCCGGTGGCACGGCCGCCAAGCCGCTGTCGGCCGAGCTGGAGAAGATCCGGGCGCGGGAGGCGGACCGGCTCTACGGGGATCCGGCCGAGCGGCCCCTCGGGGAGCGCAAGACCTCGGTGATCTCGCTGGGGGACAGCGAGATCTCGGGGGAGGGCGTCGGGACGTACGAGCCGGGGACGGACGGGCCGGACAACTGGTGCCACCGGTCGCCGGACGCGGCGATCCACCGGACCGGGATCGGCGCGGACGTCACGTACAACGCCGCGTGCTCGGGTGCGGGCACCGGCAACATCGTGATCGGTGGCAGCAAGCAGTACGCCGATGAGCTGGTGCAGAGCGACAGTCTCGCCATCGCGGCCCGTAACACCCGGCTGAAGATGGTGCTCCTGGTGGCCGGCGCCAACGACGATCTCCAATTCGGGCCGGTGATGACGGACTGCGTCACCCGCTGGTTCCTGTTCCAGGGGACCTGCGAGCCGAAGTACCAGCCGGGCTGGGCGGCGCGGGTCGACGGGCTGGTGCCGAAGGTGGAGCGGACGGTCGGCGATCTGCGGACCGTGATGCGGGACGCGGGGTACGCCGATGGTGACTACCGGCTCGTGGTGATGTCGTATCCGAGCCCGATCGGGCCGGATGTGGAGGACAACCCGCGGTATCCGGGGAAGCTGCCGGGCGGCTGCACGGGCTACACCTCCGATGCGGGCTGGGGGCGCAATGCCGCCGTGCCGGCGTTCGAGAAGGGGGTGCGGAAGGCCGCGCGGGACAGCGGCGCGACCTATCTGGACGCCTCGCGGCTGTTCCACGGGCATGAGGTCTGCATGGAGGAGACCTGGGCCCGCGGGCTGTATGTGAACCTCACCAACCCCTTCCCGCCGAACTCGAACTCGGTGCGGCAGTCCTTCCACCCGAACGCCCGCGGGCACGGCGCGTTCGCGTCCTGTCTGACCCAGCTGTACGCCTCCGGGCTGCGCGAGGCGGCCTGTGCCGATCCGGCGAGCACCGGGCGGCCGGAGCTGTACGCGGGGGCCTGGGACGAGGCGTACCGGCCGCTGAAGAACGCCGGGACGGGGAGCTGTGTGGATGCGACCGGGGGCGCCAGCCGTAATGGCACGGTGGTCGGCGGCTGGGACTGCCACGGCCAGCGCAACCAGGGCTGGTGGTACGACCCGGAGCAGCGGTCGCTGCATGTGGAGCTGACCCAGGACCGGTGTCTGGACGTGCCGGGCGGGCGGTATGCGGCCGGGGCCGGGCTGGTGCTGTGGAACTGCTCGGGCGCCGGCAACCAGCGGTTCGTACGGGCCGACGGCGGCACCATCCGGCCGGCCGCGGCGACCTCGCTGTGCCTGACGCTGGCCGGGGCGAAGGAGCCGCTGCGGTTGCAGGGGTGCGACGGGTCGGCCGGACAGCGGTTCGCCTGAGGGCCGGGAACCTCCTCGTACGGCAAGGGGCCCGCTCCGGAGCCGAGTGCTCCGGGGCGGGCCCCTTGCCGTGGCCGGTGTGGCCCTACAGCGTGCCGAGCTTCACCAGGGCGAGCAGCGCGACCAGCTGGATCGCGGCGGCACCGAGCGCCTTGGGCAACGGAAGATCGTGCGACTTGCTGACCATGGAGGCGAGCAGATAGCCGGTGGCGAGCCAGGTCAGCCAGCCCAGGACCTGGACCAGGGTGCTGTCGCCGCCGAGGAACATCGCGAACAGCAGCCGGGGCGTGTCCGGGATCGTCATGATCAGCATGGCCAGGCCGATGGTCGGCTGCCAGGCGCCGTCACCGCCCAGCTGGCGGGCCATGGTGTGGGTGACCATGCCCAGGATCAGGCTGCCGATGACGAACATCACAGCGGTGATCAGCAGCCAGAGGATGCTGTTGGAGAGAGTGGAGTTGAGCACATCCTCGCGGGCCTTGTCGAAGCCGAAGACCGCGAGCAGGCCGTAGATGAAGGTGACGATCAGCGCCGGGGCCCATACCGCGTGGTCCCGCATCTGCCAGAAGGTGGCGTCGGGGCGCAGCACGATGCCGGGCAGCAGCTGCTTCCAGTGCAGCCGGGGGCCGGCCGGGGGCGCGCTGGTCTGGCCGGCGCGGTAGGTGTCGCCCGCCCCGTACTCGTCCGAGCCGCCGCCGTACTGGCCGGTCGGCGCCCCGTAGGCGTCCGGGGCGTCGCCGACGCTGAACTGCTGGGTGTGACCAGGGTTGTTGTCGTTCGCATACGGTGCGTAGGACTGCTGGGGTGGGTAGTCGCCGTCACCGAAGTACTCGGGCTCGCCGTACTGCCCGTGCGGCTGCGGCTGCCCCTGCGGCCCGCCGAACTGCTGCGGTGCCTGCTGCTGCCATTGCCCAGGCGGCGAGGGGGGCTGCTGCCCGTACGGCCCTTGCTGCCCGTACGGAGCCTGCTGCCCCTGCTGCCCCTGCTGTCCGTTCTGCGCGGGGCGGGCATCCCGTCCGCGACCCATCCTGAATCCAGCCACGTACTCGAAAGTACCTGGTCCGCGTGGATCGGGTGGCGGAGCCGGGGGATCGGGGCCCGGTTTGCATCTGACCTGTGACATCCCCTAGGGGGTTCCCCGAGGGGGTACGCGGCCGGGGGCCGGGGTCCAGCGGAGGGTGAGATCCGGCAGGTTCTCCATGTTGGTGCTGCCGTCGTTGGCGGCCACGACCCGGAAACCGTGGTGGGCGTAGAACGCCCTTGCCCCGGTGTTGAGTTGAAAGACATGCAGGTACAGGCCGTCGGGGCGGTGCCGCCGCGCCTCGGCGAGGAGGAGCGAGCCGATGCCGGCGCGCCGGACGTCGGGCCGGAGGTAGAGCTGTTCGAGCAGCTCGCCCTGGAGGGCCGCATAGCCGACGAGCTCCGTGCCACGGACGGCGACGAGGGTGTGACACTGCGGCAGCACGATCTCCCGGATCCAGCGGGTGACCTCTTCGTGGGTACGGCGCTGGGGCGGCAGGTAGGGCATGGTGGCCTGCCGCGACGCCTGGTGCACGGCGGCGATCGCGGGGGCGTCGGTGGGGAGCGCGAGCCGGACCCTGACCGGCGGGGCGGGCGGCGTCTCGGGTGGGGCGGGGCGGGCCGGCGCGCCCGGGTCGTCGGCCGTGGCCCGGCCCGTGTCTGTGTTCATGGCGTCATGCTCGGATGCGTCCCGCGCCGGGACAAGTGTATTAGCCACCGGCCACAAAACAGCTGGCGGGCCGTCAGGGAGCCCTGAAATCCGCCGTGGTGAAGGAGAGTGCGGGACGCGTGGCGAGTCCTGACGGACCGCCGGGCAGGACCGTCACCCTGTCGTGGGTGCGGTCGCGCCGGGTCAGCAGGACGAGGTCGGCGTGGCGGTCGCCGTCGAAGTCGGTGAGGGCGAGAACCGTTGCGTGCGGGCGTCCGGAACCGGGCAGGCGGGGCACGGGCAGCCGGCGGGCGGTCGTGGAGAGCCCGTTCGCGGTGCCGCTCAGCAGGGCGGGGCGGCGGCCGGCCACGACGAGATCCGGGTTTCCGTCGTGGTCCACATCACCGGTGGCGAGGGTGGGGATCCCGCCGGTGCCGGTACGGATCCGGCCGGGGCGGCCGCCGACGGAGAGCAGACCCTCGGTGTCGGCGGTGACGGAGGTCACCGCACGGGCGGTCCCGGTGAAGCGGCCGAAGACCGTGGCGTAGCCGGGCGGGTAGGCGGCCGGGCCCGCGCGGACCGGGCCCCGGGGGCCGCCGAGGGCGAGCCGGCTGCGGGCCCGGCGGCCGGGGTCGGCGGCCCGTACGAGGAGCTCGTCGGCGCCGTTGCCGTCGAGGTCGGACGACGAGAGGGGCGCGGTGGGCGCGAGGGCGGTCCCCGGGATGTCGACGGGTGCGCCGGCCGCCTTGGGGGCGCCGGTGCGGGTGAACGGGCCCCGCAGATAGCTGATCCGGGGGCCGGTGGCGGTGATGGCCAGGTCGGGTGCGCCGTCGCCGTCGAAGTCGCCGCAGACCGGCTGGTCGGGCCATTCGTTGCCGAATCTCGCCCGGTCCGGGATACGGAGTTTCACGGCGCGGGCGGGGCCGAGGCCGTGCGGCGAGCCGAAGAGGAGCTGGACGGGGACGGGCGGGCGGCCGACGCCGTCGTACGGCGGGTCGGTGGTGACGACCAGATCGCTGAAGCCGTCCCGGTCGAGGTCGCAGACGGTCTCGGCGTCGAACGAGGCGGGCACGGTCCCCTTGGTGGGGGCGGCGTGGCGGGCCGGGGTGAGCAACTCCCGGGTGGCCGGGTCGAGTCCGCGCGCGGAGCCGTAGACGATGCCGATGCCCGGGTCGTCGTCACGGCCGCCGGCCGGGGCGAGCAGACTGTCGAGGACGAGATCGGGGTGGCCGTCGCCGTTGAAGTCGTGGGCGGTGCGGCTGCCGTGGCCGGCGGGCACGGGGCGCGCTCGCGGCAGCGTGGAGGCGCGGTGGGGCGCGGCGGGACGCGCGTCGCCCGAGGGGGAGAGCAGCCCGCAGGAGCTGAGCAGGAGGGCCAGCCCGAGCCCCGCCGTCGCGGCGATCCGTCTTCCCATGCCGTATCCACCCCACCCGTAAGCCTGTTGTCGTGTCGTCCACCGCGGCCCCACGATGCTTCCCGGTGGGCCGCCGCCCGGCAATGGCGCCCCGTACGGGCCGTCCGGAAAGGCCGGCGGCCGGCCCCCTCCGAGAGGGACCGGCCGCCGGCCGATGTTGCTGCCCGTGCCGCTACTTCACCGGCTCGGGCTCCGAGCTGTCCTCCGGCTCCGGGTCGCCCGCCGGGTCCACCGGTGTCTTCACGGAGTCCAGCAGCAGCTGGGCCACGTCGACGACCTGGATGGATTCCTTCGCCTTGCCGTCGTTCTTCTTGCCGTTGACCGAGTCGGTCAGCATCACGAGGCAGAAGGGGCAGGCCGTCGAGACGATGTCGGGGTTGAGCGACAGGGCCTCGTCGACGCGCTCGTTGTTGATGCGCTTGCCGATGCGCTCTTCCATCCACATCCGGGCACCGCCGGCGCCACAGCAGAAGCCGCGCTCCTTGTGGCGGTGCATCTCCTCGTTCCGCAGGCCCGGCACCTTGGCGATGATCTCGCGCGGCGGGGTGTAGACCTTGTTGTGGCGGCCCAGGTAGCAGGGGTCGTGGTAGGTGATCAGACCCTCGACCGGGGTGACGGGGGTGAGCTTGCCCTCGTCCACCAGGTGCTGGAGCAGCTGGGTGTGGTGGATGACCTCGTACTCGCCGCCCAGCTGCGGGTACTCGTTCGCGATGGTGTTGAAGCAGTGCGGGCAGGTCGCGACGATCTTCTTCGACGCCTTCGGCTTCTTGGTCGACTCGTCCTCGTCGTCCTCGCCGAAGGCCGCGTTCAGCGTCGCGACGTTCTCCGCGCCGAGCTGCTGGAAGAGGAACTCGTTGCCCAGACGGCGCGGTGAGTCACCGGTGCACTTCTCGTCGCCGCCCATGATCGCGAACTTCACGCCCGCGATGTGCAGCAGCTCGGCGAAGGCCTTGGTGGTCTTCTTGGCGCGGTCCTCCAGGGCACCGGCGCAGCCGACCCAGTAGAGGTACTCGACCTCGGTGAGGTCCTCGATGTCCTGGCCGACGACCGGAACCTCGAAGTCGACCTCCTTGGTCCAGGCCAGCCGCTGCTTCTTGGCCAGGCCCCAGGGGTTGCCCTTCTTCTCCAGGTTCTTGAGCATCGTGCCCGCCTCGGACGGGAACGAGGACTCGATCATGACCTGGTAGCGGCGCATGTCGACGATGTGGTCGATGTGCTCGATGTCGACCGGGCACTGCTCGACACAGGCGCCGCAGGTGGTGCAGGACCACAGGACGTCCGGGTCGATGACACCGTTCTCTTCGAGGGTGCCGATCAGCGGGCGCTCGGCCTCCGCGAGGGCGGCCGCGGGCACGTCCTTGAGCTGCTCGGCGGTCGCCTGCTCGTTGCCCTCCATGTCCTTGCCGCCGCCGGCCAGGAGGTAGGGCGCCTTGGCGTGCGCGTGGTCGCGCAGCGACATGATCAGGAGCTTCGGGGAGAGCGGCTTGCCGGTGTTCCAGGCGGGGCACTGCGACTGGCAGCGGCCGCACTCGGTGCAGGTGGAGAAGTCGAGCAGACCCTTCCAGGAGAAGTGCTCGACCTGGGAGACACCGAACTGGTCGTCCTCGCCCGGGTCCTCGAAGTCGATCGGCTTGCCCGCGCTGGTCATCGGCTGAAGGGCGCCCAGCGCCACCCCGCCGTCCGCCTCGCGCTTGAACCAGATGTTGGGGAAGGCGAGGAAGCGGTGCCAGGCCACACCCATGTCGGTCTTCAGCGAGACCGTGATCATCCAGATGAAGGACGTCGCGATCTTGAGGGCGGCGAAGAAGTAGGTGAGGTTCTGGACGGTGCCCAGGCTCATCCCCTTGAAGGCCACGACCAGGGGGTACGAGATGAAGTACGCCGGCTCGTAGTGGTCGACGCCGTGCTGGGCGCCCTCCAGGGCGTGCAGCGTCACGATGCAGAAGCCGACGATGAGGATGACGGTCTCGACGAAGTACGCCTGGCCGGTGTTGGAGCCCGCGAAGCGGGACTTGCGGCCCGCGCCGCCGGGGCGGTTCAGCTGCCGGATGACGATCAGGGCGATGATGCCCACGGTCGTCAGCGTGCCCATCGCCTCGACGTACATCTCCCACGGCAGCCAGTCGCCGATGAACGGGATCAGCCAGTCGGCCTGGAAGAGCTGGCCGATGGCGTTGACGATCGTCAGCAGCAGGGTGAGGAAGCCCACCGCCACGAACCAGTGCGCCACGCCGACGACGCCCCAGCGGTTCATGCGAGTGTGGCCGAGGAACTCCTTGGCCACGGTGACGGTCCGCTGGGCGGGCGCGTCCGTGCGGGTGCCCGCGGGCACCGGCTGGCCGAGTCGCATATGGCGGTAGATCTGGAGCAGGGCGCGGCCGAACAGCGCCACGGCGACCGCGATGAGCACCAGCGACACGATGATCGCGGCGAGTTGCATGGGAGGCTCCTCGTACCTGCGAGAGCGGAAAACGGTGGGGGACTACTAAGCAGTAACTTTTTTGGTCTGCCGCTGAGGTTACCCATTCTCCTCCGCCCCATGAAGCCGCCCGGCCGGTGATCTGCGTCGCGAAGGCAACCCTCTGTGTGGCCCCGGCGTCCTGTGGTGCAGCCGTGGTGACGATAAGAGCGATATAAAACTTGAGCGTGTCCGACTCAGGTCTGTTGACAGGTTTTCTTTGGTCCTGCACTCTTGAGCCTGTTCCACTCAAGTCAGCTGGAGGAATTGAAATGGCACGTGCGGTCGGCATCGACCTGGGCACGACGAACTCCGTCGTCAGTGTTCTCGAAGGCGGTGAGCCCACCGTCATCACCAACGCCGAGGGCGCCAGGACCACGCCGTCCGTTGTCGCCTTCGCCAAGAACGGCGAGGTGCTGGTCGGCGAGGTCGCCAAGCGTCAGGCGGTCACCAACGTCGACAGGACCATCCGGTCGGTCAAGCGCCACATGGGCACCGACTGGAAGATCGACATCGACGGCAAGGGCTTCAACCCGCAGCAGATGAGCGCCTTCATCCTGCAGAAGCTCAAGCGCGACGCCGAGGCGTACCTCGGTGAGAAGGTCGTCGACGCGGTCATCACCGTTCCGGCCTACTTCAACGACTCCGAGCGCCAGGCCACCAAGGAGGCCGGTGAGATCGCGGGCCTCAACGTCCTGCGCATCGTCAACGAGCCCACCGCGGCCGCCCTGGCCTACGGCCTGGAGAAGGACGACCAGACCATTCTGGTCTTCGACCTCGGTGGCGGCACCTTCGACGTCTCGCTCCTGGAGATCGGCGACGGCGTCGTCGAGGTGAAGGCCACCAACGGTGACAACCACCTCGGTGGTGACGACTGGGACCAGCGCGTCGTCGACTACCTGGTCAAGCAGTTCCAGAACGGCCACGGCGTCGACCTGGCCAAGGACAAGATGGCGCTCCAGCGCCTGCGCGAGGCCGCCGAGAAGGCGAAGATCGAGCTGTCGTCCTCCACCGAGACGACGATCAACCTTCCCTACATCACCGCCTCCGCCGAGGGCCCGCTGCACCTGGACGAGAAGCTCACGCGCTCGCAGTTCCAGCAGCTCACCTCGGACCTGCTGGACCGCTGCAAGACGCCGTTCCACAACGTGATCAAGGACGCGGGTATCAACCTGTCCGAGATCGACCACGTGGTCCTGGTCGGCGGCTCCACCCGTATGCCCGCCGTCGCCGAGCTCGTCAAGGAGCTGACCGGCGGCAAGGACGCCAACAAGGGCGTCAACCCGGACGAGGTCGTCGCCATCGGCGCCACCCTCCAGGCCGGTGTGCTCAAGGGTGAGGTCAAGGACGTCCTCCTGCTGGACGTCACCCCGCTGTCCCTCGGTATCGAGACCAAGGGCGGCATCATGACCAAGCTCATCGAGCGCAACACCACGATCCCGACCAAGCGTTCCGAGATCTTCACGACGGCCGAGGACAACCAGCCGTCCGTGCAGATCCAGGTCTACCAGGGCGAGCGCGAGATCGCGGCGTACAACAAGAAGCTCGGGATGTTCGAGCTGACCGGTCTGCCGCCGGCCCCGCGCGGGGTCCCGCAGATCGAGGTCTCCTTCGACATCGACGCCAACGGCATCATGCACGTGACCGCGAAGGACCTGGGCACGGGCAAGGAGCAGAAGATGACCGTCACCGGCGGCTCCTCGCTGCCGAAGGACGAGGTCGACCGGATGCGCCAGGAGGCCGAGCAGTACGCGGACGAGGACACCAAGCGCCGCGAGGCCGCCGAGACCCGCAACCAGGCCGAGCAGCTCGTCTACCAGACCGAGAAGTTCCTCAAGGACAACGAGGAGAAGGTCCCGGGCGAGGTCAAGACCGAGGTCGAGGAAGCCCTCACCGAGCTGAAGGAAAAGCTCAAGGGTGAGGACACCGCGGAGATCCGCACCGCCACCGAGAAGGTCGCGGCCGTCTCCCAGAAGCTGGGCCAGGCCATGTACGCCGACGCCCAGGGTGCCGAGGGCGCTGCCGGTGCCGAGGGCGCCGAGCAGGCCAAGGCCGAGGACGATGTCGTGGACGCCGAGATCGTCGACGACGAGAAGCCGAAGAAGGATGGTGCCGCGTGACGGAGGAGACCCCGGGCTTCGACGAGAAGCCCGACGTCCCCTCTGACGCCGCTTCCGAAGACGCGGCGCAGGCCGAGTCCGCCGACAAGGCGGGCTCGGCCCCGGCCGGGGACGTACCGGACGTAGCGCTCCAGGCGCAGCTGGACCAGGTACGTACGGCGCTCAACGAGCGCACGACGGACCTCCAGCGGCTCCAGGCGGAGTACCAGAACTACCGCCGTCGGGTGGAGCGGGACCGGGTCACGGTCAAGGAGATCGCCGCGGCGAACCTCCTGTCCGAGCTCCTTCCCACCCTCGACGACATCGGCCGGGCCCGCGAGCACGGCGAACTGGTCGGCGGCTTCAAGTCGGTGGCCGAATCGCTGGAGACCGTGGTCGCCAAGCTGGGTTTGCAGCAGTTCGGCAAGGAGGGCGAGCCCTTCGACCCGACGATCCACGAGGCGCTGATGCACTCGTACGCACCGGACGTCACCGAGACGACGTGCGTGGCGATCCTTCAGCCCGGGTATCGCATCGGTGAACGAACGATCCGCCCCGCGCGGGTCGCCGTCGCCGAGCCGCAGCCGGGCGCGCAGGGCCCCAAGTCCGGATCCGATGACGAGGCCAAGGGTGCCAAGGCTTCGGACGAGGAGAGCGGTGGCCCGGAAGAGGGCTGACGTGAGGACAGAATCGAAAACCGCGCGGAAGGAGGGACGTCGGGGATGAGCACCAAGGACTTCGTCGAGAAGGACTACTACAAGGTCCTCGGCGTCCCGAAGGACGCCACCGAAGCGGAGATCAAGAAGGCGTACCGCAAGCTCGCCCGCGAGTTCCACCCGGACGCCAACAAGGGTGACGCCAAGGCCGAGGAGCGCTTCAAGGAGATCTCCGAGGCGAACGACATCCTGGGCGACGCCAAGCGCCGCAAGGAGTACGACGAGGCGCGCACGCTGTTCGGCAACGGCGGCTACCGGCCGGGGCCGGGCGGCGGCGGCAACTTCAACTTCGACCTGGGCGACCTCTTCGGGGGCTCGCAGGGCCAGGGCGGCGGCGGAGGCTTCGGCGGCGGGCTCGGGGACGTCTTCGGCGGCCTGTTCAACCGCGGCGGCGCCGGTACCCGTACCCATGCGCGCCGGGGCCAGGACATCGAGTCCGAGGTGACTCTCAGTTTCACCGAGGCGGTCGACGGGGCCACGGTCCCGCTGCGGATGTCCAGCCAGGCGCCGTGCAAGGCGTGTTCCGGCACCGGCGACAAGAACGGCACCCCGCGGGTCTGCCCGACCTGCGTCGGCACCGGCCAGGTCAGCCGGGGCGCGGGCGGCGGCTTCTCGCTCACCGACCCGTGCGCCGACTGCAAGGGCCGGGGTCTGATCGCCCAGGACGCCTGCGAGGTCTGCAAGGGCAGCGGGCGGGCGACCAGTGCCCGGACGATGCAGGTCCGTATCCCCGCGGGGGTCTCGGACGGGCAGCGCATCCGGCTGCGCGGCAAGGGCGCCCCGGGCGAGCAGGGCGGCCCGGCGGGCGATCTGTATGTGGTCGTGCATGTCGACGCCCACCCGGTCTTCGGCCGCAAGGGCGACAACCTCACCATCACGGTGCCGGTCACCTTCCCGGAGGCCGCGCTCGGCGGGGAGGTCAAGGTGCCGACGCTGGGCGGTCCGCCGGTGACGCTGAAGCTGCCGGCCGGCACGCCCAACGGACGCACCATGCGGGCCCGTGGCAAGGGTGCGGCCCGTAAGGACGGCACACGGGGGGATCTGCTGGTCACCATAGAGGTGCTGGTCCCCGGTGACCTCAGCGACAAGGCGAAGGAGTCGCTGGAGTCCTATCGCGAGGCGACCGCGGGTGCGGACCCGCGGGCGGAGCTGTTCCAGGCCGCGAAGGGAGCTTGAGATGGACAGCCGGGGCGGGCAGCGTCGTAACCCCTATGAACTGACCGATGAGTCGCCGGTGTACGTCATCTCCGTCGCGGCTCAGCTCTCCGGCCTGCATCCGCAGACCCTTCGGCAATACGACCGGCTGGGGCTGGTCTCGCCCGACCGCACGGCCGGGCGGGGCCGCCGCTATTCGGCCCGGGACATCGAACTGCTCCGTACGGTCCAGCAGTTGTCCCAGGACGAGGGCATCAACCTCGCCGGTATCAAGCGCATCATCGAGCTGGAGAACCAGGTCACGGCCCTTCAGCAGCGGGTCGTCGAGCTCCAGGGCGCCCTGGAGGGCGCGGCCAGCGCGATGCAGCAGCGGGAGGCGGCGGTGCACGCCTCCTATCGGCGCGATCTGGTGCCGTATCAGGATGTGCAGCAGACCAGCGCCCTGGTGGTCTGGCGTCCCAAGCGGCCGGAGTGACGGCCGCGGCCGGGGCGCCGACGCCCGGCACATGACGTGACGAAGGGCCGGGGTGACCCGGCCCTTCTCGCGTTTCCGGATCCGGCCGCGCGCCCGGCCGCGGTCCGCTCAGCAGCCGTTGTATCCGGCCGTCGGCATCGACAGCCGCCGGTGCACCTGCGACTTCATCGCCAGGGTGTAGACCGGCTCGTCGAGGTCGGCGGTCTCCAGGCGGACGCCGGCCGCGGCGCACCGTGCGGTGAACTCGTCCGCGCCGGCGATGGCGTTCTCCAGCGCCCGGCGGTTGGGCGCCACGAACACATCGACCAGGCCCTCTTCGACGTCACGCCACAGCGCGCCGTGGTCGGCGCGCAGCTGGTGCAGGCTGAGCTGGCAGGTCAGGTGGTAGTCACGGGCCGCCGCCCACTGCTTGCACATGTCGTGCTGGCTGCGGTCATCGACCAGGAACGGATCCTCGTCCAGCTCGGACAGCGGCATCAGGCAGGCGATCGCCGTGACTCGGACCGAGTTCATCGTGCCCTCCGGGGCGTGGCGACTGTGGGGGCGACGATACCCCCGCGAGCGGCCCGTGGAGGAGGGGCTGTACCGGGCGGCGAGGCATAGCCGCAGGCGTGGCAGATCTTCCAGCCGTCCTGATTGACGGCGAGCTGGCCGCCGCAGCGCGGGCAGAGCTCGGCGTGCGGATGCGGCGCGGTGGGGGACGGACGGCGCGGAACGGCCGTCACGGTGCACACTGCCGACGCCATACGGCCTCCAGCTGCTGTCTTTTGCAGGGGACAGGTCCGATGTCGTCCGTGATTGCGCGGAGCTGTTCGGTTCCCGTCGCTCTTGAGTACCAGGTGGATGGCCCGGAGCGGATACGGAGGGACCGTTTCCGGCCAGCGCGCCGGAGGGGGAGCGGATGTCGGGCCGGCGCTCAGGCCCGGCCCATCGCCTTGGTCACCGCGATCTCGATCATGACGCGATCGGGGTTGGGCGTCGGCGTCCGGCCGTACCGCTCGGCGTACCGGCGCACCGCGTCGGCCACCGACTCGGCGTCCGTACGCACCCGGGCCCGGCCCTCCAGCGTCGCCCAGCGCCCCTTGTCGACCTGGCACACGGCGACCGTGGCACCGTCGGCCCCGGCGGCGAGGATGTTCTTGACCTTGGCACTGTCCTTGCGGGTGATGATCCGCGCGATCCGCTGCCCGGCGTCGTAAGTGACGCCTACGGGAACGACATGGGGCGTCCCGTTCGTACGCAGCGTGGTGAGGGTCGGCATCAGATACTCGCCCCAGAAGGCGAGGTATTCCGGGCTGAGGGCACTGAGGTCATGGGCCATGGGGGCCAGAGTAGTTCGGGGCCGGGGGCTCAGAGGAAGTCGGCGGTTTCGAGGTCGAAGGAGAAGGGGGCGGGGAGGGGGAGGGGTTTGCCGACAGGGGCGGTGCTGTGCCCTGCGTAGTCGTCTCCGGAAGGGTCGCTGAACAGCGTGATCTCGGCCTTGCTGCGGTCCACGAGCAAGTAAAGCGGGATGCCGGCACGGGCGTAGCAGTGCCGCTTGGCCTTCCGGTCGCGCTCCGGATTGCTCGATGTCACCTCGGCGACCATGGCGACTCCGTCGCTGGGCATCCAGGGAGGGGCGCCGCGGAACAGACGCAGCGCGCGTGGGGCAATGGTGGCATCGGGAATCACGTGATTCTTTGGGCACCTGCCGCCGCGGGGCATCTCGAGCCCCTTGTAGCCGGAGACGTCCATGTCCACTTCGGACTGTCGCAGGATCTGCGAGACGATCCCGCTGAAGCAGTGCTCATGCGTACCGTCCGTCGGTGGTGTCACAACGATCTCCCCCTCGATCAGCTCGGCTCGGAAGCCCAGGGGCGTCTCCAAGGCGAGGAAGTAATCCAGGAGGGTCTCGTCGTCGGTGGGCATAGGCGCGTGTGCCATAGCCGTCATGCTGCACCTCCTTGTGGTCGAAGGCCAGTGTCGCCGGGCGACGCGGTGGGTGGCGGCGCGATCGGCCCCCGTTCCCTCGCACGAGTGAGCGAGCAACGGGCGAGGGGGCTCGCTTCCGCAGCCTTGAGTGGAATAGACTCAACTTATCGCACGTTGGTATGTGCAGGATGTGCCGGAGTGGGTCCAGACCGGTCACTGAGGCCGGGCAGGACGAGTCGAGGAGGATCGCGAGGACGTGGACGCCGAGCTGACCAACAAGAGCCGGGAGGCACTGAGCGCCGCCAATGAGCGGGCGGTCACCTCCGGGCACGCGGACATGACGTCCGCGCATCTCCTGCTCGCGCTGCTGGCCGGGCAGGACAACGAGAACATCATGGACCTGCTGGCCGACGTGGAGGCGGACGCCGCCGCGCTGCGCAACGGGGCCGAGCGCCAGCTGGCCGCGCTGCCCAGCGTGCAGGGCTCGACGGTCGCGCCGCCGCAGCCGGACCGCGATCTGCTCTCCGCCATCGCCGACGCCACCCAGCGCGCCAAGGAGCTCGGTGACGCGTATGTCTCCACCGAGCACCTCCTCATCGGCATCGCCGCCAAGGGCGGGCGCACCGGCGAGCTGCTGGAGCAGCAGGGCGCCTCCGCCAAGAAGCTGCTGGCCGCGTTCGAGGCGAACCGCGGCGGGCAGCGGGTGACCAACGCCGACCCGGAGGGCACGTACAAGGCGCTGGAGAAGTTCGGTACGGACTTCACCGCGGCCGCCCGCGAGGGCAAGCTCGACCCGGTCATCGGCCGGGACCACGAGATCCGCCGCGTGGTGCAGGTGCTGTCCCGCCGTACGAAGAACAACCCGGTGCTGATCGGTGAGCCGGGCGTCGGCAAGACCGCCGTCGTCGAGGGGCTGGCGCAGCGGATCGTCAAGGGCGATGTGCCCGAGTCGCTGCGCAACAAGCGGCTGGTCGCGCTCGACCTGGGGGCGATGGTCGCGGGCGCCAAGTACCGCGGTGAGTTCGAGGAGCGGCTGAAGACCGTCCTGGCGGA
This sequence comes from Streptomyces sp. bgisy130, assembly GCF_057708345.1. Taxonomy (NCBI): domain Bacteria; kingdom Bacillati; phylum Actinomycetota; class Actinomycetes; order Kitasatosporales; family Streptomycetaceae; genus Streptomyces; species Streptomyces sp. bgisy130. Next base: position 12,768 of record NZ_JBYISA010000051.1, on the reverse strand, counting down.
GATCAAGTCCAGCGAGGGCCAGATCATCACCTTCATCGACGAGCTGCACACCGTCGTCGGCGCGGGCGCCGGCGGCGACTCGTCCATGGACGCGGGCAACATGCTCAAGCCGATGCTGGCCCGCGGTGAGCTGCGGATGGTCGGCGCGACGACGCTGGACGAGTACCGCGAGCGGATCGAGAAGGACCCGGCGCTGGAGCGGCGCTTCCAGCAGGTGCTGGTCGCCGAGCCGACCGTCGAGGACACCGTGGCCATCCTGCGCGGGCTCAAGGGGCGCTACGAGGCCCACCACAAGGTGCAGATCGCGGACTCCGCGCTGGTCGCCGCGGCCTCGCTCTCCGACCGCTACATCACCTCCCGCTTCCTGCCCGACAAGGCCATCGACCTGGTCGACGAGGCCGCCTCCCGCCTCCGTATGGAGATCGACTCCTCGCCCGTGGAGATCGACGAGCTCCAGCGCGCCGTCGACCGGCTGAAGATGGAGGAGCTGGCGCTCAAGAACGAGACCGACGCGGGCTCCGTCCAGCGGCTGGAGAAGCTGCGCAAGGACCTCGCCGACAAGGAGGAGGAGCTGCGCGGCCTGACCGCCCGCTGGGAGAAGGAGAAGCAGAGCCTCAACCGCGTCGGTGCGCTCAAGGAGAAGCTCGACGAGCTGCGCGGCCAGGCGGAGCGCGCCCAGCGCGACGGCGACTTCGACACCGCCTCCAAGCTGCTGTACGGCGAGATCCCGGGCGTGGAGCACGAGCTGGAGGAGGCGGCCGCCGCCGAGGCCGAGCAGGAGGCGTCCAAGGAGTCCATGGTCAAGGAGGAGGTCGGGCCGGACGACATCGCGGATGTGGTCGGCGCCTGGACCGGCATCCCGGCCGGCCGCCTCCTGGAGGGCGAGACCCAGAAGCTGCTCCGTATGGAGGAGGAGCTCGGCAAGCGGCTGATCGGCCAGACCGAGGCCGTCCGCTCCGTCTCCGACGCCGTACGCCGCACCCGCGCCGGGATCGCCGATCCGGACCGCCCCACCGGCTCGTTCCTCTTCCTCGGCCCGACCGGCGTCGGCAAGACCGAGCTGGCCAAGGCGCTCGCGGACTTTCTCTTCGACGACGAGCGGGCGATGGTCCGGATCGACATGTCGGAGTACAGCGAGAAGCACAGTGTCGCGCGGCTGGTCGGCGCGCCGCCCGGCTATGTCGGCTACGAGGAGGGCGGCCAGCTGACGGAGGCGGTCCGCCGCCGCCCCTACTCGGTCATCCTGCTGGACGAGGTGGAGAAGGCCCATCACGAGGTCTTCGACATCCTGCTCCAGGTCCTCGACGACGGCCGGCTCACGGACGGCCAGGGCCGCACCGTCGACTTCCGCAACACCATCCTCATCCTGACCTCCAACCTCGGCTCCACCTTCCTGATGGATCCGCTGCTCAAGGAGGAGCAGAAGCGGGAGAAGGTGCTGGAGACGGTCCGGACCGCCTTCCGGCCCGAGTTCCTCAACCGGCTCGACGACGTGGTGGTCTTCCACCCGCTCGGCACGGACCAGCTCCAGCGGATCGCCCGGATCCAGCTCGGCCATCTCCAGCGCCGTCTCGGCGACCGCCGGCTGACGCTGGACGTCACCGACCGCGCCCTGAACTGGCTCGCCTGGCTCGGCCAGGAACCGGTCGTCGACGCCCCCGCCCCGGACCTGTCCTACGGTGCCCGGCCGCTGCGCCGCCTGGTCCAGACGGCCATCGGCGACCAGCTCGCGCGCGCCATCCTGGCGGGCGAGGTGCTGGAGGGGGACACCGTGCGGGTGGACGTGGACGGCGATCAGCTCTCCGTGGAGGCAGCCGGGCGGCCCGCGGGCTGACCGCCGCCGCGGCGATCGGCCCGCCCGCCCCGGCCGATCGTTGCCCCGGGCGACACCTTGCCCGCATCCTCCCCGTCCGGGTTGCCACGACGGGGCGGATGTGGGGGAGGATGGCAGGGACCATACGAAGGGAATTCCACGGTGAGCATCGACCCGTCCTCGATTCCGAATTTCGGGGGCCAGCCCGAACCCGAGCCGTCGGGGCCTGATGGTCCCGTCGTGCCAGACCAGGACCTGGTCAAGCAGCTCCTCGACCAGATGGAGCTGAAGTACGTAGTCGACGAGGAGGGTGACCTCGCCGCCCCGTGGGAGCAGTTCCGCACGTACTTCATGTTCCGGGGCGAGGAGGAGCAGCAGATCTTCTCCGTCCGTACGTTCTACGACCGTGCCCACGGCATCGATGAGAAGTCGAAGCTGCTGGAGGCGATCGACGACTGGAACCGCCGGACGCTGTGGCCCAAGGCCTACACCCACACCCATGACGACGGCACGGTCCGTCTGATCGGTGAGGCATCGATGCTGATCGGCACCGGTGTCTCGCTCGAACACTTTGTGTCGAGCACGGTCAGCTGGGTCCGCGCCTCCATCGAATTCGACAAGTGGATCGTCGAGCAGCTCGGCCTGGAAGCCGAGATCGAAGGCGACTCCGACGAGAAGCCGGGTGACGACGAGGCCTGAGCCCCGTCCGTCCCACACCCACCCTGCTGCGCGGGCCCCGGAGCTTGATGGCTCCGGGGCCCGCGTGTGTCTGTGCCGGGGTGGGGCGACGGTCCCCACTGGCCGTTACAGGCGCTTCAAGCGGTCGGCCGCCTCCTGGAGCACGTCGGTGCTCTTGCAGAAGGCGAAGCGGACGTAAGGGGCGCCCTGGTCCTTGTGGTCGTAGAAGACGGCGTTGGGGATGGCGACGACGCCGGCGCGTTCGGGGAGGGCGCGGCAGAAGGCGAAGCCGTCGCCCTCTTCGGACAGCACAGCGCCGAGGGGGCGGATGTCGGTGGTGATGAAGTACGTGCCCGAGGGGCGGAAGACCTGGAAGCCGGCGTCGGTGAGGCCGGTGGCGAGGATGTCGCGCTTGGTGCGCAGGTCGTCGCGCAGCTCCGTGAAGTAGCTGTCGGGGAGGGCGAGGGCCTCGGCGACGGCGTACTGGAAGGGCCCGGCGGAGACATAGGTGAGGAACTGCTTGGCGGAGCGGACCGCGCTCACCAGTTCCGCCGTTGCGGTGACCCAGCCGACCTTCCAGCCGGTGAACGAGAAGGTCTTGCCGGCCGAGCCGATGGTGACGGTGCGCTCGCGCATCCCGGGGAACGACGCCAGCGGGAGGTGCTCGCCCTCGAACACGAGGTGCTCGTAGACCTCGTCGGTGACCACGAGGAGATCGCGCTCGCAGGCGAGGCGGGCGATCTCGGCGAGCTCGTCGCGGGTCAGGACGGTGCCGGTGGGGTTGTGCGGGGTGTTGAGGAGGATCAGGCGGGTGTTGCCGGTGATGGCGTCGCGCAGTTCGTCCAGGTCGAGGCGGTAGCTGCCGGACTCCGGGTCCGCGCGCAGGGTCACCGGGACGCGGCGGCCGCCCGCCAGCGCGATACCGGCGGCGTACGAGTCGTAGTACGGCTCCAGCGCGATGACCTCGTCGCCCGGCTCCAGCAGTGCCAGCAGCGCGGCGGCGAGGGCCTCGGTGGCGCCCGCGGTGACCAGGACCTCGGTGTCGGGGTCGTAGGAGAGGCCGAGCTTGCCGTAGAAGCGCTGCTGATGGGCGGCGACGGCGGTGCGCAGCTCGGGGATGCCGGGGCCGGGCGGGTACTGGTTGCCACGGCCGTCGCGCAGCGCGCGCACCGCCGCTTCCCTGACCTCTTCCGGACCGTCGGCGTCGGGGAAGCCCTGGCCGAGGTTGATGGAGCCGGTCCGTACGGCGAGCGCCGACATCTCGGCGAAGATCGTGGTGCCGAATTCGGCGAGGCGGCGGTTGAGCAGCGGTCGGTCCATGGACGTCATCCTGCGCCGAACCTCTGGTCTTCCTCAACTGTGCTTTGAGACGCCGGAGCCGGGGCATCAGCCCCGCACAACGGAATGAGACGGCCGCCGACGAGGGCGGTCCACGGTGCCGGACGGCGCCGGAGCGGCGCACCGGGCGCCGGACGGAGCGTATGCGCCCCCACTGCCTCAAGGGCGGCGGAGGTGCCCTCACGCTTCGGGGGATGAAAAGGAGTGTGAGGCAAATGGGGATTGTGGTTTTCCTGGTGATCTGCGCCGGAGTGATCGGCCTGGTGGCCGTGGCCTCGCGGAGTGGTGCGCGTGGCGGGGGCGGGCGGGGCTCCGGCGGCGGCAGCTGGTGGGCCGGTGGCGACGGAGGTTCGGGCGGTGGCCACCACCACGGTGGGCACCACGGCGGATGCGGCGGCGGATCCTCCTGTGGCGGGTCTTCCTGCGGTGGCGGCGGTGGTGGCGGCGGCTGCGGTGGCGGTGGCGGCGGCTCCTGAGCCGAGGACGCGCCGCGCCAACTCCATATGTGCGGATGGCTAGTTGCTTGTCGCATATGCGCCCGGTGGGGCTGGTCGAAAGGCCAACACCCGCCGGGCGCTTGGTCGTTGAACAACTGAACTGCAAGGCCCCCGAGCGGATGGAAACCCGGAGAAGATGGGTAAAAGCGCTGTGGGCGACGGGGCTTTCATGATTCCCTCTCCCCAGAGAATCCCCCACGTTCTCCGACCCCACGTGGGCGCGAGCCGGCAGGCAGTCGTACATCCCTGATCCTTTTCGGGCGGGCCGGCCCACCATTCCACTGCGTGCTTGCGGAGCCGACCCATGCTCACCTCTTTGACGACGGCGTACACCGATACCCGTGCCTCCGACCTGGCCTGGGCGCTGGGCAGGGAACCCCTGCCGGCCCTCGCCGTACTCGATCTCCAACTCCAGGACGCTCAGGTGCAGTTGAGACTGCTCGGCGCCTCTCACCAGGTGCTTCTCGAGGAGGAGCACGGCAGCTGTTCCGAAACGGTCGCCTGTATGCCGGGCAGCAGCACACCGCTGCCGCTCGGGGTGGCGAAGCGGCTGGGGGACTGGGAGTACGAGTTCGCCGCCCATGTGGAGACCCTCTCGCGCGGCTCGTTCGCCGGGCGGGCGCAGGAGCTGCTCGCGCTGGTGGCGGAGCATCCGCACGGGCTCGCCGGTACGTTCCCCGGCTCGCCGCACGCCTTCACCGCGATGCTGGCGCAGCGTCAGCAGGGGCAGGTGCGCTGGCGGACCTGGCACGCGTATCCGCAGGAGGGCCGCCTGGTGGCCACCCGTACCCGCGTGGGCGTACGGGCCAGGGTCGCGGCGGTCTAGCGGGACCGGGCGCCGGTGACCGGTCCGGTCGGCGGGAGGGCGTGGGGGCATGTGCGGTGCGAGGGGCGCGGGGACGGTGCGCCGGGGGCGTGGGGGTTCGGGAGGGCGCGGACGGTGGGGCGCGCGCGGCGCGGTGTGTCCTTGCGCCCCATGCTTCGGTAACGCCCCAACGGAGGCGTGTAGCCCGCGAGGTCTACTCGTGTGGGTGACGGAATGCCACAGAATCGTCACGTAGCGTTCATTTTATGATCGACCCGTCAGAGTCCGCTCGCGTCGGCGCTCCCGGCCCGCCGGACGTCATGACACCGGCGCGACTGCCCGTGCCGGCCGGGCTCGGCCGGCTGCTCGTCCTCGCCGTCGTCTTCGTCTGCGCCGCCTGCGGTCTGGTCTACGAACTCGAACTGGTCGCTCTGGCCACGTACTTGGTGGGCGACTCCGTCACCCAGGCGTCGGTCGTGCTGTCCGTCATGGTCTTCGCGATGGGGGTCGGCGCGCTGCTCGCCAAGCGGCTGCGCTGCCGGGCGGCGGCCGGCTTCGGCGCGGTGGAGGCCGGCCTCGCGCTGGTCGGCGGCACCTCCGCGATGGCGCTCTACGCCTGCTTCGCCTGGTTCGGGCAGTCCCGCTCCGCGCTCGTCGGCTTCTCCCTGGCCATCGGCATCCTGATCGGCGCCGAGGTACCGCTGCTGATGACGCTGATCCAGCGGGTGCGCCGGCAGGACGCGGGCGGCGCGGTGGCCGATCTCTTCGCCGCGGACTATGTCGGCGCGCTCGTCGGCGGGCTGGCCTTTCCGTTTCTGCTGCTGCCGGGCTTCGGCCAGCTGACCGGTGCGCTGCTCACCGGTGCCGTCAACGCGGTGGCCGGCGCGGTGCTGGTGCTGTGGCTGTTCCGCCGCGATCTCAGTGCCCGTGCCCGTTGGGCGCTCTTCGGCGTCAATGCCCTGGTCCTGGCGCTGCTCGCCGCGGGCGTGGTGCTGGCGACCCCGTTCGAACGGGCCGCCCGGCTGGCGGTGTACGGCTCCTCGGCCCGGGTCGCGGTGCAGACCGGCGTCCAGGAAGTGGTGATGACTGGCGGGACGGGTGCCGGAGCCGGTGCGGGGCACGGGAGGAAAGGTTCCGGCGGACCGCTGGCGCTGTATCTCGACGGCCGGCTCCGCGTCAGCGCGGAGAACGAGTTCCGCTACCACGAAGCGCTGGTGCACCCGGCGATGGCGGGTGGCCCGCACGGCCGGGTGCTGGTGCTCGGCGGCGGCGACGGCCTCGCGGTGCGCGAGATCCTCCGCTATCGCGCGGTCCGCTCGGTGACCGTCGTCGAACTCGACCCCGGTGTCCTGCGGTTGGCGCGCACCGACCCCGGTCTCACCCGCCTCAACCGGCACTCGCTCGCCGATCCCCGGGTCCGGACGGTGACCGCCGACGCCTTCGACTGGCTGCGGCAGCGGGGCGTCCGCGGCCCCGGCCACCGGGCGGAGCCGTACGACGTCATCGTCTCCGATCTTCCCGATCCCGGGATCACCGTGTGCACCAAGCTCTACTCGCAGGAGTTCTACGGCCTGGCGGCGCAGTTGCTGGCCCGCGACGGGCGGCTGGTGGTGCACGCCGGGCCGCCGGTCGAGCGCGCGCGTCTGTACTGGACGGTGGAGTCGACGGTCCGGTCGGTGGGCCTGGCGACGGTTCCGTACCGGCTCTCCGGCCGGCCCGCGGCCTTCTCCGGCGGCCCGGACCGCTCGGCGGGCGCCGTCCCGCCCGTGGACGCCCAGGCCCCGGCCGCCGCGGCGCCGTCCGGGACCCGGTACTGGGGCTTCGTGCTGGCCGCGCGGCACCGTCCGGTGTTCGGCCTGGCGCCCGACGCTCCCCCGCTGGCCGGGCTCAGCGCCGGGGAACTGCGGGACGGTTGGCGCGCGGAGGCCCGCGAGCGGCGGGCCGGACTGCCGGCGTCGACGCTGATGCGTCCGCGGTATCAGGACTGAGCGGGTCCGGCACGGGGCGGCGCGCGCTGCGGACCTCGGGCGGTGCGGGCGGCGGCAGCGGCGCTGCCGGTTCCGCCCCGGTTCCGGCCCGGTGGCAGAAAGTTCCGCGTGGGCGGGCACGGGTTCGCGGCCGCTGGGTAGGCTCCCATGTCATGGAGCATGAGGTGTACGTTCCGTTTCCCGTCGGGACCGTGCGGCAGGCGCTCACCGATCCGGAGCGGGTGGCGCGCTGTGTCCCAGGAGTCCAGCTCGACGCCGATGCGGCCCCCGGGTGTCCGGAGGGCCGGCTGCGGCTGCGTATCGGAAGCTCCACCATCACCTATCGCGGCACGCTGACGGTCGGCGCCGCCGCGGAGGACGGAACCGGTGACGACGGTGCGGCCGCGGTGACCGTCGAGGCGAAGGGCACCGAGACGCGGGGCGACGGCGCGGTCGCGCTGACCGTGGCCGTACGGCTCGCCCCGGCCACCGAGCCCGGCCCCGGTACGACGCTGCGCTGCTCCGGCACGGTCCACCGCGACGGCCGGCTCGCCGAGGCCACCGACCGGTCCGCCGCCTCCGTCGGCCGCCGGCTGCTGGACCGCTTCGCGGAGAACCTGGCGGCGGACCTGCGACGGCGGCCGGTGACCGACGGGGCCGGAGCGGCCGAGGACGGTGGAGTGGCCGACGAGGCCGGAGCGGCCGATGCCGGTGGGCCGGGCGACGCCACCGCAGCGGACGACGCCACCGCACCGGCCGATGACGCCGGGGACGCGGCCGGGTCCCGGGTGTTCGACACCGAGGTGCCGCCGCCGTCCCTGGACCCGGGCAGCGACGAGGACGCCGATGAGACGGTGGATCTCGATGCGGCGGCCGAGGCCGGCGAGGACTTCGACCTCGACGCGGGCGAGGCGGCGGACGCGTTCTCCGCTGCGCACCCCGAGCACGCCTACGGGGACGAGGCGGACCGGCTCGCTCCCGCCGAGGCCGCGCACGCCCGCCGCACGATGATCGGCCGCAGCGCGGAAGAGGTCGACCACGCCCCGCCGCGCGGCCGGTACGCGCCGGTGCCCGCACCCGAGTCGCACGGCACCTCGGTGACCCTGCGCTGGGCGGCGCCCGCGGCCGCGGTGGTGCTGGCGTCCGCGGTGGTCGTCGGCCGGGTGCTGCGCCGACGCCGCTGACCCGGGGCCGCGGCCGACGATGGCCGCGGCCCGTACGGCGTCCCACGCTGCACGCGGTGCGTCGCTAGGCTCGGTCCCGTGAGCACCGACAACACCACGCAGGGCGTGGCGCGGACGCAGGCGCCGGAGGGCGTGCGACTGGCCGCCGGAGACACCGAACTGACCGTCCGGCCGGACCTCGGCTGCCGGATCGCGAGCCTGCGCACCGGCGGTACGGAGCTGCTGCGGCAGGGCCCCCGATACGGCTGTTTCCCGATGGTGCCGTGGTGCGGACGGCTCGCCCACGGGGAGTTCCGCAACGGCAGCGAGCTCCACCGGATGCCGCTCAACGCCGCGCCGCACGCCATCCACGGCACCGGCCGCGACCTGCGCTGGCGCACGGTGCGGGCGGGCGCCACGGAGGGCGTCTTCACCTACGACCTCCAGGACCCGGCGGCGCCCTGGCCGTACCCGGGGCAGGTCACCCAGCTCGTCGAACTCGCCGAGGACGGCGCTTCGCTCACCCTCACCATGGGCGTCGAGGCGACCGCCGACTCCTTCCCCGCGCAGGCCGGCTGGCACCCCTGGTTCCTGCGGAACCTCGGGGAGGGCGGCAAGGACGTCCTCGTCGACTTCGGGCCCGAGTGGCAGGAGGAGCGGGGCGCGGACCATCTCCCGACCGGCCGCCGGATCCCGCCGAAGCCGGGCCCCTGGGACGACTGCTTCGGGATGCCGCAGGGCGTGGCGGCCACCCTCACCTGGCCCGGCCGCCTGGAGCTGAAGATCACCAGCCGCGCCGAATGGGCCGTGGTCTACGACGAGCAGGAGGCCGCGGTGTGTGTCGAGCCGCAGACCGGCCCGCCGAACGGCCTCAACACCCTGCCGCGCCTGGTCACGCCGATCGACCCGCTGGAGATCTCCATGACCTGGAGCTGGCGGAACCTGTCCCGGGGCACCGCCTAAGCTCGTGCGCATGAGTGACGACGTGCGCGGCGAGCTGCTGCGCCAGATCAAGGACAAGGCCGTGGTGCACGGCAAGGTGACGCTTTCTTCCGGCAAGGAGGCCGACTACTACATCGACCTGCGCCGGATCACCCTGGACGGCGAGGCCGCGCCGCTGGTCGGTCAGCTGATGCTGGACATCACCGCCGACCTGGACTACGAGGCGGTCGGCGGGCTGACGCTCGGCGCCGACCCGGTCGCGACCTCGATGCTGCACGCCTCCGCGGCGCGCGGCGGCCGGCTGGACTCCTTCGTCGTCCGCAAGGCGCAGAAGGCACACGGGATGCAGCGCCGTATCGAGGGTCCGGACATCAAGGGCCGCCGGGTCCTGATCGTCGAGGACACCTCCACCACCGGTGGCTCGCCGCTGACCGCCGTCGAGGCGGCGCGTGAGGCGGGCGCCGAGGTCGTTGCGGTGGCAACGATCGTCGACCGCGGTGCCGCCCCGGCCATCGCCGAGGCCGGGCTGCCTTATATCACGGGCTACCAGCTGGGCGACCTCGACCTGGGCTGAGACCGGCGCGACGGCCGCACCGGTGCTGAGCCCTCCGCGCTGACCTGCGGCTTTGTCGAAGGGCAGTCGGTTTCACGTGAAACCGACTGCCCAAGGACTGGGACGGCCGGACAGGCAATGTGGAGCGAAGGGCCTTGTCTGGGAAGATGTGCACGGCGAAGTCCTCGCCCCCCTGGTCAGGGCCCAGTACGCACACCCGCACACACAAGGAGCGGACAGATGCCCATCGCAACCCCCGAGATCTACAACGAGATGCTCGACCGGGCGAAGGCAGGGAAGTTCGCCTACCCGGCCATCAACGTCACGTCGACGCAGACGCTGCACGCCGCGCTGCGTGGGTTCGCCGAGGCCGAGAGCGACGGCATCATCCAGATCTCCACCGGTGGTGCGGAGTTCCTGGGCGGCCAGTACAACAAGGACATGGTCACCGGTGCGGTGGCGCTCGCCGAGTTCGCGCACGTTGTCGCCGCCAAGTACGACATCACCGTCGCGCTGCACACCGACCACTGCCCGAAGGACAAGCTGGACGGCTACGTACGCCCGCTGCTGGACATCTCCGCGGAGCGCGTCGCCAAGGGCCAGAACCCGCTGTTCCAGTCCCACATGTGGGACGGCTCGGCCGAGAACCTGGCCGACAACCTGGCCATCGGCCAGGAGCTGCTGGCCAAGGCCGCCGCCGCCAAGATCATCCTTGAGGTCGAGATCACCCCGACCGGTGGCGAGGAGGACGGCGTCACCCACGAGATCAACGACGAGCTCTACACCACGGTCGATGACGCGCTGCGCACCGCCGAGGCGCTGGGCCTGGGCGAGAAGGGCCGCTACCTGCTCGCCGCCTCCTTCGGCAACGTCCACGGCGTCTACAAGCCGGGCAATGTCGTGCTCCGTCCCGAGCTGCTGAAGGACCTCCAGGAGGGCGTGGGCGCCAAGTACGGCAAGGCCGCCCCGTTCGACTTCGTCTTCCACGGCGGCTCCGGCTCCACCGAGCAGGAGATCGCCATCGCGCTGGAGAACGGCGTGGTCAAGATGAACCTGGACACCGACACCCAGTACGCCTTCACCCGCCCGGTCGCGGACCACATGTTCCGCAACTACGACGGTGTGCTGAAGGTCGACGGCGAGGTCGGCAACAAGAAGACCTACGACCCGCGCAGCTGGGGCAAGCTGGCCGAGGCCGGGATGGCCAAGCGGGTCACCGAGGCCTGCGCCAACCTGCGCTCCACCGGCACCAAGATCAAGTAACCGGCGGGCCGCACCGCCGGCCGCCGCGCACCGGGGCTCCGCATCCGTCCGGGATGCGGAGCCTTTGTGCGCCCGGCCGGCCGCAGGGCGGGCGAGCGGGCGCGGGGACGGGCATGCTCGCCCTATGAGCGAACCGAGTGCGCCCGGCGCGGTCCGGCTGGCCTCGGCACAGGGCCGGTGGGTGCTGCTGACGGCCGTGCTGGGGTCCGGCATGGCACTGCTCGACGGCACCGTCGTCAATGTCGCCCTGCCCCGGATCGGCGAGGATCTCAACGCGGATCTGGCGGTCCTCCAGTGGACCGTCACCGCCTACCTGCTCACCCTCTCCTCGCTGATCCTGCTGGGCGGTGCGCTCGGTGACCGCTTCGGCCGCCGCCGGGTGTTCGTGATCGGCGTGGTCTGGTTCGCCACCGCTTCCCTGCTCTGCGGGCTGGCACCGCAGGCCGGCGTACTGATCGCGGCCCGTGCGCTCCAGGGCGTCGGCGGGGCGCTGCTCACGCCCGGTTCGCTGGCGCTGATCCAGGCCGTGCTCCACCCCGACGACCGGGCCCGCGGGGTCGGCGCCTGGTCGGGGCTCGGCGGGGTGGCCGCGGCGGTGGGCCCGTTCATCGGCGGCTGGCTGGTGGACGGCGCCGGCTGGCGCTGGGTGTTCTTCCTGAATGTGCCGCTGGCCGCGGTGTGCGTCCCGGTGGCGCTGCGGCACGTACCCGAGACCCGGGAGCGCGGCGCGCGCGGACGCCGCGGCTTCGACGTCCTGGGCGCGGTCCTGGGAGCGCTGTCGCTGGCCGGGGTGACCTACGCCCTGATCGCCGCACCGAACGGGGGCGCCGGTCCCGGCGTGATCGTTCCCGCGGTGGCCGGGCTGCTGCTCGGCGCACTCTTCATCAGGGTCGAACGCCGCCGGGCCGATCCGATGCTGCCGCCCGCCATCTTCCGTATCCGCCAGTTCTCCGCCGTGAACGCGGTGACGGTCTGCGTCTACGCCGCCTTCAGCGGCTTCTTCTTCCTGTCCGTGCTCCAGCTCCAGGTCGTGGTGGGGTACTCGGCCCTGCAAGCCGGTACCGCGCTGCTGCCCACCACCGTGCTGATGCTGCTGCTCTCCGCCCGCTCCGGAGAACTGGGCCAGCGCACCGGCCCACGGCTCCCGCTCACCGTCGGACCGCTGCTGTGTGCCGCGGGCCTGCTGCTGATGATGAGGGTGGGCCGCGGCGCCTCCTACTTCACCGACGTGCTGCCCGCCCTGGTGGTGCTGGGCGCGGGCATGGTGACCCTGGTCGCCCCGCTCACCGCGACCGTCCTGGCGTCCGTGGACGTCGACCGCGCGGGCCTGGCCAGCGGCATCAACAACGCAGCGGCACGGGCCGCGGGCCTGATGGCGGTAGCAGCACTCCCCCTGCTCGCAGGCTTCGGCCCCGACGCCTACCGCTCCCCCGACGCCTTCGCCGCCGCCTTCCTCCGCGCCATGCCACTGTGCGCCGCGGTCCTGGTGGTCGGCGCACTGATCGCCTGGCTCACCGTACGCACCGACGTCCTACGCCCCCAACCAGGCGCCGAAGAACCCTGCCACGCCAAAACCACCTACCACTGCGGCGTCACCGCACCCCCACTGGACCCGGGCGAGACAAGAGAACACAACGAACCACGAGAACCGGAGAGATAACGCCCGCCCCCTCCAGCCTTCTTTTCCCCACCCCCAACGGGAGGGGACGGGCCGGAGGGGCCTGGTGTGTGGACGTAAAGCGAAGCAGT
>NZ_JBYISA010000050.1:0-44974 GCF_057708345.1 Streptomyces sp. bgisy130 | reverse complement strand
CCCCCCCCCCCCCCCCCCCCCCCCCCCCCCCCCCCCCCCCCCCCCCCCCCCCCCCCCCACCGGCCCGCCCTGCGCGGCACCTGACGCGCCCCGGCCCGCCTAGCGCGGCACCTGCCCCACCAGAACGAACACATTGGCGCGCAGCAGCATCCCGGCCGGGCGGGGCAGCGGATGGGAGTACGTCCGCCGTACCGCGAGCCCCGCGGATTCGGCGAAGGCGCGCAGCAGCGGGAAGTCGGTGAAGCGCACCGGGGCGGGGCCGGCCCGGTGCCCGGCCTCCTGCGCGGTGATCAGCAGCACCCCGCCGCCGAGCCGTACGTACGGCACATACGCCCGCAGCAGGCCCTCGACCTGTTCGTCGTCCAGGTGCTCCAGGACGTGTGCGGTCAGCAGCGCGTCGAACGCGCCGGGGCGGGCGTGCGGGCTCGCGAGGAAGGTGTCGGCCGTGTAGGCGGTCAGTCCGCGCTCCCGGCAGCGCGCCACGGACCGCGGGTCGTGGTCCACGCCGACGCTGCCGGGCGCGCAGCCGGCGAGGGTGTCGCCGGTGCCGCAGCCGATCTCCAGGACCCGTCCGCCGCCGATCCGCCGCAGCTGGCTGCGGAACGGGGACCGGGCGGGCAGCAGCCGGGCCGGTCCGCGGCGTCCGCGCTCGGCCGGCAGCCGCGCGGTGGAGGCGGACGGGGCGGTGCCCGCGGGGGGCGCGGGCCGAGCGGTCCGGACGTCGCTGCCGGGCGGCCCGGCGTCGGGGCTGTCGGTGGCGGCGGAGCTGTCGGTTCGGCCGGGCATCGGGACGCGGTCACCTTCCCTGGGGAACAGGGCGCACAGGGCGCCGTAAAGCTGTGCAACGGGTCTACGGCATCGGACGCGGCCCGGCGCTACGGCGCGCCGACTTCGCGCACTGAGCGTAATCATGTGAACACGCGGTGTCGATGATGTGTCTCACCCTTTCAGCGCAGATCCGGTGACCGTGCCGCCGTGGGCGAGTTGAACGGACCGGTCTTGTGCATCGCCAGTCCGGAAAGGCTTGGTCCGCGTATGAAGCCACGGCTCACCGTCGTCGTCCCGGTCCATCGCAGCGAGGGGTCCGAGCGGAATGTGGAGGAGTGCCTGGAGTCGGTCGCGGCCCAGACGCTGACCGAGCTGGATGTGGTGCTGGTGGACGGCCCACCGGGGGCGGGGCCCGGGGACCCGGCCGCGGAGGCCGGCCCGGCCGCTGTTGCCCGGCGGTTCGCCGCCCGTGACCCGCGGTTCCGGATCGTCCACCACCAGGAGGGCGGCCCGGCCGCCGGCTGTGGCGCGGCCCGCAACACCGGTGCCCGGCACGCCTATCCGCACACCGACTACCTCGCCTTCCTCGACGCCGGGGAGGATGTGCTGCTGCCGCGGGCGTACGAGGATCTCGTCGGTCTGCTGGACCGGTCCGGGTCGGATCTCGCGACCGGCAATGTCTACCGGCTCGGCGCGGCCGGCCGCAGTCAGTCCGCGCATCATCCGGCGGGCCGGGAGACCGCGCTGCGCACCCGGATCGGCGACGACCTGACGCTGCTGTCCGACCATGTCGCGCGCAACAAGGTCTTCCGCCGCGCCTTCTGGGACCGGCACGCCCTGGCCTTCCCCGAGGGTGAGTGGTGCCATGACGCGGCGGTGACGCTGCCCGCGTTCTTTCTCGCGGAAGCGGTCGATGTGCTGCACGAGCACGTCTGTTACCGGCGGCTGCCGGAGGGGCCCGGCCGGCACCGGCGGCTCGATGCCCGGGGCGTACGGGACCGGTTCGCGGCGGTGGCCGGTATCCGGCGATTCCTCGCCGATCCGGCGCGGGCGGGGCTGAGCGGCCACCGGAACGACTATGACCGCGCGCAGCTCACCGAGGGGCTGCTCGACCTGGTGGAGGCGCTGCCGGGGGCCGCGCCGGAGTGCCGGACCGCATTCCTGGACTGCGCCCGCGGCTTCCTGTCCGGTGTGGAGCCGCGGCTGTTCCCCACGCTGCCCGTGGAGCTGCGGATGCGCTGGTATCTGATCCGCGCCGGGCGGCTGGCCGATCTGCTGGCGCTGCTCACCCATGAGGCCCGTAATCCGGCCGGGTTCACGGTGGCCGGGCCGCCGCTGCGCAAGCGTGCGGTGCTGCCGCTGACCCCGCCGCTGGAGCTGCCGCCGGGCGTGACCCGGCTGGACCGGGCCGACTTCCCGGTCGTGGCGCGGGTGCGGGAGGCGGTGTGGCGGGACGGTGTGCTGGTGCTGCGCGGCTACGCCTATCTCCGGAATCTGGATGCCGCGGCCCGGCACCGCTATCTGCGGACGGCCGTGCTGTCGTGCGGGCGGCGCCGGGTGCTGCTGCCGCTGCGTCCGGTCCCGATGCCGGAGGCGACCGCCGAGTCCGGTCAGGAGCTGCACTGTTACGACTGGTCGGGCTTCGAGCTGCGGCTCGATCCGGCCCGGCTGCGCAAGGGGGGCCGCTGGGAGGAGGGCGACTGGACCGTCGGGGTGCTGCTGGCGTCGGCGGGGGTGGTGCGGGCCGGGGCGCTGTCCGCGCCGGATGCCGGGTCGGGGGCCGCGCCGCGCACCCATGACGTGGCCGGGGACGGCGCGGACGACGGGCTGCGGATCACGCCCTGGTATGCGGGCGGGCGGCTGCGGCTGTCGGTGCACCGGCGCACCCGGCGGCTGGCCGGGCACGGTGCCGCGGCGGCCGGTGACCTGGATCTGACCGTCAGCGCGCCCGGCCCGCGGCCCGCCGCGCTGCGGCTGACCCACCAGGGGACGGGCACGGTGGTGTCGTTCCCGGTGGAGGCGGTGCCGCCCGGGGAGGCGGGTGCCGCGGAGGCGGGGTCCGGGGCGGCGGGCGAGGTGTCCGGCGGTGCGCCCGGCGGCCCGCTGTCGCCGTACACCTTCCGCATCCGGCTCGACGCCCTGGCCGCCGCCCGCCCCACCCGGGACGGCGCGCCCCGGGCCGTGCCGCCCGCGCACACCGACAGCTGGGCGCCGGAGCTGGTGCTGCCGGGCGGCGGCACCGACCCGATCGCCTGCGAGCCCGGGCTGACGCCGGTGCCGTATCCGCTGCCGCACGGCCGTGAGCTGGTGGTGGCCGCCACCCCGGCCGGGCAGCTCGTGCTGCACGACCGCGTCCCGCAGCCGTACCTGGACCGGCTGTTGTGGCGCGCGGACGGCACCCTGCTCCTGTCGGGCGGGCTGCCGGCCGCCGCGCCGCACGCCACCGAACTGGTCCTCAAGCACGGGGCGCACGCCACCGAGCTGGCCTTCCCCACCACTCATGACGAGGGCCGGTTCCACGGCACGCTGCCGCTGGGCGGGCTGCCCTCGCTGGCCGGGGCGGTGCCGCTGCGCGAGGGCCGCTGGACGCTGCATCTGCGTGAACGGGGCGCGCCCGGCTCCCCGTTGGACGTCCCGGTGCGCTGTGCGCCGTCGGTCCTCGACGGGCTGCCGGCGACCCGTACGGTGCGCGGCAAGCCGTTCGGCCTCGACCGGCACCGGCACGACGAGGCGCTCGTGGTGGCGGGGCCCGCGCTGCCGGCCACCGACCGCGGCCCCTACCGGCGCCGGATGCTGCGCGAGCAGCACTACTCGCTGCACCGCTCCCGTCCGCTGCGCGACACCGTCCTCTACAGCAGCTTCGGCGGCCGCGCGTACGGGGATTCGCCGCGGGCGGTGCACGAGGAGCTGGTGCGCCGGGGCATGGAGGTGGAGCATCTGTGGGCGGTGCGGGACGCGCAGAGCGCGGTGCCGGCGACGGCCCGTGCGGTGCTGGTGGGCAGCGCCGAGTGGCACGGGGCGCTGGCGCACAGCCGCTGGGTGGTCACCAACACGCATCTGCCGCGGTGGTTCACCCGCCGGGGCGGTCAGCGGATCATCCAGACGTGGCACGGCACCCCGCTCAAGCGGATCGGCGCCGATCTGGCGGGCACGCTGTGCGCGGGCCTGGCGCATCTGGCGCCGCGGCCGCGGGTGAGCCGGCAGTGGAGTGTGCTGCTGTCGCCCAACGCGCACAGCACTCCGGTGCTGCGGTCCGCGCTGGGCTACTCCGGCCGGCTGGTGGAGACCGGACTGCCGCGTACCGACGCCCTGTTCGCGCCCGAC
The DNA here is from genome assembly GCF_057708345.1 of Streptomyces sp. bgisy130. NCBI lineage: Bacteria > Bacillati > Actinomycetota > Actinomycetes > Kitasatosporales > Streptomycetaceae > Streptomyces > Streptomyces sp. bgisy130. Next base: position 40,882 of record NZ_JBYISA010000050.1, on the reverse strand, counting down.
CGCGAGCTGACGGCGGCCGCGGTGCGGGAGCGGCTGGGGATCGAGACGGGCCGGAAGGTCGTGCTGTACGCGCCGACGCCGCGGGACGATCTGGCCTACGACGCGGGGCATCACCGGCTGCATCTGCCGCTCGATCTGGAGCTGGCGCGGCGGGAGCTGGCCGACGACCATGTGCTGCTGGTCCGGGGCCATCCGATGGTGGCCGACCGGCTGCCGGCGCACCATGCGCCGTTCGCCCGCGATGTGTCCGCGCACCCGGACGCCACCGAGCTGCTGCTGGCGGCGGATGTGCTGGTCACCGACTATTCGTCGCTGGCCGTCGACTTCGCCAACACGGGCCGCCCGATGCTGTTCCTGACGCCCGATCTGCCGCACTACCGGGACACGCTGCGGGGCTTCACCCTGGACTTCGAGGCCCGGGTGCCGGGGCCGCTGCTCGGCTCGACCGGTGAACTGATCGACGCGCTGGGCGACTTGACGGCGATCGCCGCGGCGGGCGCGGACGCGTACGCGGATTTCCGGGCGGCCTTCTGCCACCGGGACGACGGCGGTGCGGCGGGCCGGGTCGCGGACCTGATGGAGCGGTGACCGGGGCCGGTCCGCCGCAAGATGAGGGTGGCTGGATCGGCATCCTGCGGCACCCGCGTCGTTACAGCATGTGCAGGTGCCCTCACGGGCCCCGGCGCACCCCGAGCCCGGCTCCCGCCCGGCAGAAACGGCAAGAGGGCGGAAAAGCGGAGCGACGGGTGCAACCGTGCGACGGATTTCCCCCTCTGAATCATCGGAAATGGGTTCGGAATTCCCGCTCGCGCCAAGAGATGCTGTCGACACGAAATGTAGATTTCAGTGACTGTGAAAGAAGCCCTTGAGCCACTGCCGGGGCCCACCATCACGCCATCCGCGCAGGTCAGCATCGTCGTCATCGCCTTCAACGATGTCGGCCATGTCGGCGAGGCGGTGCGCTCCGCACTCGCGCAGGGGAAGCCCGGCGAAACGGTCACCGAAGTGATCGCGGTGAACGACGCGTCCACCGACGGCACCGGCGCCGCCCTGGACGCCCTGGCCCGTACCGAGCCGCGGCTGACGGTCATCCACCGCGACGAGAACAGCGGCGGCTGCGGCACCCCGCGCAATGACGGACTGCGCGCCGCTACCGGGCGGTTCGTGATGTTCCTCGACAGCGACGATGTGCTGCCGCCGGGTGCGGCCGGCGCGCTGCTGGCCGCGGCGCTGGAGCATGACTCCCCGGTGGTGGCCGGGGCCTGTGTCCGCCGTGAGCTGCCCGCGCACCGCGATGTCCCCTGGCAGCCCGGCCTCTACCGCGAGCCGGCCGTCCATGACTCGCCCGAGAGCAGCCCCCAGCTGGTGCGGGACACCCTCTGCGTCAACAAGCTCTACGAGCGGGCGTTTCTCGACAAGCACGCGATTGCCTTTCCCGAAGGCCGTTTCACCTACGAGGACTTCGTGTTCACCGCGCGGGTGCTGGCCGCCGCACCGCGGATCGCCACCATTCCCGAGCGGGTCTATATCTGGCATGTGCGCCGCTCGGCCGCCCGGCAGTCCATCTCGCTGGACCGCACGGACGTCGCCAACTGGCAGGCGCGGATCGCGGCGCACCGGGCCAGTGTGCAGATCTTCCAGGAGGCCGGGCACCGGGCGCTGGCGCATGCGGCGCGCACCAAGTTCCTCGACCACGATCTGCGGATGTACGTCCGTGAGCTGCACACCCGCGGCGCCGACTACCGCGCCGAGTGGTGGCGGCTGACCCGGAAGTATCTGGCCGGTTTCGAGGAACCCGATCTGCGTGCGGCGCGTGCCCCGGCGCGCTGGCTGGCGCGGGTGGTGCTGGCCTCGCCGGCCCCGCGGGACCTGGGGCGGCTGACGCAGCTGGCGGCCCGGCCCGGCCGGCTGCTGCCGCCGTACGCGGAGGCCGACGGCCGGGCGGTGTGGTCGGGGGACCTGCCCGAGGTGGAACTGGACGCGATCGGCACCAAGCCGATGCACCGGCTGCCGGTGACCATAGACGCGGAGCCCGCCGTCAGCAGCCCCGGTGTGCTGCGGCTGCGGGTGCACGATCTGTACGGGCGGCTGGCCGCGGCCGGCCCGGAGAGCATCGACATCGAGCTGCGGCGCCGCCGGGACGACCGGCGCGGCCCGGTGCACACCGCCGCGCTCACCCCGGCCCCGTCCACCGGCGGCTCGGAGACCTGCTGGACCGCGGAGATCGTGCTGGATCTCGGTGCGCTGGTCGAACGGGACGGCGCGCACCGTGCCGATCCCGAGCCGTGGGATCTGATGGCGCGGGTCAGCTGCGCGGACGGGGCCGGTTTCCGGGCCGCGCTGCGGGCCATCGGGCCGGGGCTGCGCCGCCGGGTGCTGCCCAGCCGCCGCCATGTCCTGCTGCTGGTGCAGCCGTATGCGACGACCGGCGGCGCGCTGTCACTGCGGGTCGCGTCGGGGCTGCGCAGCGTCTGGCGGATCGCCGCCCGGCGGCTGCGCGGCTGACCGCCCCGGGCCGTTCCCCCTCCGCTTCGTCCCCGAGCCTAGGATTGATGCCATGTCTTACTTGATCACGGGTGGTGCCGGCTACATCGGCTCCCATGTCGTACGGGCCCTGCGCCAGGCGGGCGAGACGGTCGTCGTGCTCGACGATCTGACGACGGGCGTGCCCGCCCGGGTCCCGGAGGACGTCCCGCTGGTCGTCGGCTCCACGCTCAACCGTGCGCTGCTCGACTCCACCTTCGCCGAGCACGGCATCACCGATGTCATCCATCTCGCGGCCAAGAAGCAGGTCGGCGAGTCCGTCGAGATGCCGCTGCTCTACTACCGGGAGAATGTGCACGGCCTTCAGACGCTGCTGGAGGCGATGGCCGCGGGCGGGGTCGGCCGGCTGGTGTTCTCCTCCTCGGCCGCGGTCTACGGCATGCCGGATGTCGATCTGGTCACCGAGGACACGCCCTGCACGCCGATCAATCCGTACGGCGAGACCAAGCTGGTCGGCGAGTGGATGGCCCGGGCGGCCGGCCGGGCGCACGGCATCAGCACCGCCTGCCTGCGCTACTTCAACGTCGCCGGGGCGGCCACGCCGGAGCTGGCCGACACCGGGGTGTTCAACATCGTCCCGATGGTCTTCGAGCGGCTCACCGCGGGCGCCGCGCCGCGGATCTTCGGCGATGACTACGACACTCCGGACGGCACCTGCATCCGCGACTACATCCATGTCGCCGATCTCGCCGAGGCCCATGTGGCGGCCGCCCGGAAGCTGGCCGAGCCGGGTCCGGTGCGCGATCTGACGCTGAACATCGGGCGGGGCGAGGGGGTGTCGGTGCGCGAGTTGGTCGATCTGATCGCCGGGATCACCGGGCATCAGGACGTCACTCCCGAGGTCACCCCGCGGCGGGCGGGCGACCCGGCCCGGGTGGTGGCGGCCGCCGACCGGATCGCCGACGAGCTGGGCTGGAAGGCCCGGCACGACGTCCGCGACATGATCACCTCGGCCTGGGAGGGCTGGCAGCACCACCACCCGCAGGGCTGAGCGGGCCACGTACCCCGCGTACGGCCGCCGGCACCGTGCTCAGCGGTACCGGCGGCCGCGTCGTGCGGGCCCCCGGTGGGGGGAGCCTCAGCCCCCGGCCGGTTTGCGGGCGATGACGAGTGCCTGCGGGGTGGACTCCCCCAGCTCCTCGTCCGGCTCCCGCAGCATCTGGGTCCGTACCTCCAGACCGGCCGCGGTCAGCAGGCCGGCGATCCGGTCCGGGCGGCGGCGCCGGAAGTCGAGCGCCACGGGGTGCCCGAACGGCTGCGCCACGTGCAGCGGCTCGTCCCCGGTCTGGAAGGCGAGCAGCAGCAGGCCCCCCGGGGCCAGCAGCCGGTGGAACGCGGCGAACAGCTCCGGCAGTTGTTCCTGCGGGGTGTGGATGATCGAGTACCAGGACACGATGCCGCCGAGCGCGCCGTCCGGCAGTTCCAGGCCGGTCATCGCCCCCACCTCGAAGCGGAGCTGCGGATGGATCCGCCGGGCCAGCGCCACCATCTGCGGCGACAGATCGACGCCGAAGACGGACAGGCCCAGGCCGGCCAGCCGAGCCGTCACCCGGCCGGGCCCGCAGCCGAGGTCGGCGACCGGGCCGGCGTCCGCGGCCCGCACGAGTTCGGCGAACCCGGCGAGCACCGCCCGGTCCATCGGCCGGTCCGCGAGATGGTCGCGGAAGTGGGCGTCGTAGTCGGCGGCCACGGCGTCGTAGAACGCCCGGGTGGTCTTCAGGAAGTCCGGTTCGGTCACGGACGGGCACCCTACTCCGCGCCCCGGGCCGTTGGCGGGGCGCGCCGGGTGCCGCTCAGGTCAGCGGGTGGGACGTCCGGCCGGACGCCTCGTCGATCTCGTCGTGTGCCTTGGTCAGCAGTTTCATCGCCAGTTCGTTGAGCGCTCTGGCTCCCGCGACCTCTTCGCCGACCCTCGGCTGGTTGGAGTCGACGGGGTGGCGGCTGGCGTAGCCGTGGGACCGCACCTCGGTCCCGTCGGGGAGCCGTACCAGGGCGGCGGCGCGAGTGCGGTGGTTGTCCTCCTCGAATTCCAGCTCGACATGCCATCCGACAGCGGTCTGCAACATGACGATCACCTCCGGAGCCGCTGCTACCAGGGTGCGCCCGCTTGCCGTCCGCCGCACGGTGTGCGGGGGCCGGGCCTCCCTCGGGAGACCCGGCCCCGGCGCCCTCAGCGGTGCCGCGCCGCTACGGCTGGAGGGTGATCGAGTTGATCGGCGTCATGTCCTTGTCGATGTAGTTGTTGGCCGGCAGGTAGCCCTGGCAGCCGGTGCCGTTGTAGCCCGTGCAGGTCCGCATGGTGGCGCCCCCGGACTGGTTGTTGTAGATGCGGTGCACCCCGACCATGTTGCTGAGGTTGTGGGCCCCGTAGCTGTAGTAGAAGTGCGACGGGTGGCCGCCGTTCCAGCCGGCGTTCTGCGGGTAGATGCAGACCGCGCCGTAGGGGCAGCCCTGGGTGGTGGCGGCCTTGGCGGCGGCGGGTCCGGCGGTGGCGACGACCGTGCCGGCCGGGACGATGAGCGCCGCGACGGCCGCGGCCGCTATGCCGGCGCGCTTGATGACGGACATAGGTGTTCCCCCTGTCATAGGCCCCGCGAGGTCCTCGCTCGCGGGTGCACCGTTGCCGGTGCCTGATAGTCGGTCAGCCTGTGGCAGCGGGGGCGGGGCGGGCAACGGCATTCGGCTATTGCCGAAAGGGGCTCGCGGGGCCGGGAGTCGGTGCCGCGGGGCGGAAGCGGGGGCGTACGGCGGTGTCAGCGGCGCGCCCGGCGCAGCAGACGCACCCGGCGCAGCAGACCCGCCCGGGAGCCGCCCGGCACGGTGAGGGTCAGCGGTGTGGGCCCGCCGTCCCCGCGGCCGGCCGTGTGGACCGGCAGCTCGTGGCGGAACGGGCCCGCGGTCACCCGCAGCGCCACCTGCCAGGTGCCCGGCGGGCCGCCGCGCAGCAGGGCGCGCACGGTGTGGCGGTCGCCGGCGGCCCGCTCGACCGTGGTGCGCAGCGCCACCGTGCGGGTCCCGTCGTGGAGGATCAGCCGCAGTCCGGCGTCCACGGGGCAGCCGGGGAGGGTGAGCCGGGCGGTGACGGTGGTCCGTCCGGTGCGGGTGCGGTCCGCCGTGCCGCGCAGATCGCCGCCGAGGGGCCGGCGCGCGCCGTCGCGGTCCAGGTCGAGGTTCAAGTGGCCGTGCGGCCGGGAGCGGAAGAGGGCGGCGACGGCCGGGCCGGCCGGGCCCCGGCCGACGATCCGCGGCACGAAGCCGGGGTCACCCGGGTCCTCCCCGTCGTCCTCCGGGACCAGCCACGCCTCGCGGCGCAGGGCGGGCCCCGCGGCGCCGCCCGGGCCGTACGCGGTGACCGCGACCTTCAGGCCCCAGACGCCGTCGGCCGGCGGCCCGCCGCCGGCCGCGGTCGCCGGGTCGACGGCGGCGCGCCAGGCTCCGTCCGCGTACCGGGCGGGGATGCGGTGGGTGGTGCCGTCGCGGCGCAGCAGGATCTCGACGGTGTCGCCGGTGAGGCCGGGGAGGGCGGCGGTGCCCCGCAGGTGCAGTACGCCGCCCACCCAGTGCTGCCGGAGCAGCCGCTGGCGCAGCACCACGCGGTCGGTGAGGTCGTAGCAGGCGTCGGGGAGGGCGCTGCGGGGGTCGCGGAAGTACGGGTAGCCGGCGTAGACGCGGCCGTCGTCGTCGAGGTGCGGCGGGTCCGGGCGGGTCCCGGTGTCGGCGCGGACGACGGCGGTCAGCTCGTCGTCGAGGCCGGCGCGCAGGCAGTGGGCGCGCAGCCGGAGGCCGGGCGGCAGGGCGGTCAGTACCCGGTCGGTGAGGTGGCGCGCCACGAGCGGGCGGGCGGCGGCCGCCATCGCGGTGCGGCCCGCCGGGTCGCGGGCGAGGTAGGGGGCCCCGAAGGGCATGAGTATCTCGCCGTGGAAGTGCCGGACCATCAGCTTGTCGCGGTTCGCGCCGGGCGGGACCGCGGCCGCGACCCCGTCGAGGACGGTGCCGATGTAGCCGAGGTATTCGCACCAGTCGGTGTCCTGGCGGCTGGCGTTGCTGTTGTCCTCGCGTCCGTGCAGGTAGTAGCAGGTGCGGTCGGCGAAGACGGAGACGACGTCGGCGCGCAGCAGGGCGGTGATGCCGAACGGCAGGTCCTCGGCGAGCAGCCGGCCCTCGACGAAGCGCAGCCGGTGGCGTTCGACGAAGGACCTGCGGAAGAGTTTGTAGGCGGCCAGGGACCAGTAGACCGGGGAGTCGAAGACGGAGACCCGTTCGCTGGTGGTGCGCAGGTCGACGGGGGCGGCGCGGCCGTCGGCGCCGGCGATCCGGCCGTAGACGATGTCCGAGCGGCACTTCTGGGCCGTCCGGGTGAGCCAGAACAGCGCCTCGGGGTCGAGGCGGTCGTCGGAGTCGAGGAAGAAGACGTAGTCGCCGGTGGCGCGGGCCAGCCCGGCGTTGCGCGGCTTGCCGGCGCCGCCGGAGGCCGCCTGGCGCAGCACCGTCAGGTGGGGGTGGCGGCGGGCCTGTTCGGCCAGCCATTCGGCGCTGCCGTCGGTGGAGCCGTCGTCGACCGCGATCACCTCGATGTGGCGCCGGTCCAGCGTCTGGGCGAAGACGGAGCCGAGGCTGCGGTCGAGGTAGCGCCGGGTGTTGTGCACCGGCACGATCACGGAGACGGTCGGCGCCGGGGCGCGGGGTCCGGTGGGGACCGCGGCCGCGGGGTCGTCGGGGACGGGCACCGTGCCTCCGTTCTTTCGGCAGTCCCCCGAACCGCCCGGCGCCCCGGCGGGGCGGAGGGGACTCCTCAGACATACAACGCGGGGTGAACGTTCGCCGGTCGTGGCGGCGGACTGCCGGTGGCTCCGGCCCGCCACTCCCCTAGAGGCGGTCCGGCTCCCGGAGGTTGCGCTTCCGCTCGCCCCTTTCCGCGACCGCGCGGCACCGGCGGCATCCGTACCTCAGTGGAGAGCGCCGCCCGAAAATTCACTACTTGTCGGCATCTGTGATGAGCCACACAGACATTTTCGATGAGCGCACAACAACCTTTTCGGGTGAACAGTGGTCAGATAGCTGACGCCACAGGAGGCCCCTTTGGGCCCTTTTGTGTTCTGTACTCAGCTCGCCACGAGGAGTAGCACCACATGTCCGAGACAGGCCCCGGCGCCGGACCCCGCTTCAGCATCATCGTGCCCGTGTTCCGGGTGCAGGGCTTTCTGCGCGCGTGCATCGACTCGGTACTGGCGCAGGATTTCCCGGACTTCGAGCTGCTCGCCGTCGACGACTGCTCGCCCGACGGCAGCGGCGCCATCCTGGACGAGTACGCCGCGCGCGACGACCGCGTCCAGGTCCTGCACCTCCCGGAGAACGCCGGTCTGGGCCCCGCCCGCAACGCCGGCCTGGAGCGGGCCCGCGGCGACTACCTCCTCTTCCTCGACAGCGACGACACCCTCGCGCCCGGCGCGCTCGGCGCCCTCGACGGACGGCTGGCCGCCACCGCGCACCCCGAGATCCTGATCTTCGACTACGCCCGGACGTACTGGGACGGCGCCACCCGCCGCAACACCCTGTCCGCGCTGCTCGACGAGTCCGGCGCACCGTCCTTCCCGCTCGCCGAACGGCCCCAGCTCCTCGATCTGCTCCAGATCGTCTGGAACAAGGCCTACCGCCGCGACTTCGTCGAGGAGCACGGCTTCACCTTCCCGGTGGGCTACTACGAGGACGCCCCCTGGACGTTCTGCACGCTGATCACCGCACCGCGGATCGCGGTCCTCGACCGGGTCTGTCTGCACTACCGCCAGCGCCGGCAGGGCGGCAACATCCTGCGCACCACCAGCCGCCGGCACTTCGACGTCTTCGACCAGTACGCCCGGATCTTCGACCACCTCGACGCGCACCCCGAACTGGCGCGCTGGCGCCCGCACATGTTCCGCAAGATGACCGACCACTATCTGACCGTCCTGGACAAGCCCGGCCGGCTGCCGCGCCACGACCGGGCCGAGTTCTTCCACCGCGCCGCCCGCGACTACCGCCTGCGCCGCCCGGCCGGCTTCGTCCGCCCCTCCGGTGTGGCGGGCGGCAAGTACGCGCTGCTCGCCAGGGACGCCTACCCGGCACTGGCCGGTCTGAAGGTCGCCGGCACGGTGCGGCGCACGGTGCGCAAGCACGCCGGCAAGCGGATCCGGCAGGCCAAGCGCAAGGCCATGGACCTGCGTTACCAGGCGCTGCTGCGGCAGCCGCTGGACGAGAACCTCGCGGTCTACTCCGCGTACTGGAACCGGCTGCCGTCCTGCAACCCGCTGGCGGTCTACGAGAAGGCCAAAGAGCTGGCGCCGGACGTGCACGGCGTCTGGGTCGTCAAGAAGCAGCTCGCCGACGCCGTCCCGGCCGGCATCGACCATGTCGTGCTGAACTCGCCGCGCTACTGGGAGGTGGTGGCCCGCGCCAAGTACCTCGTCAACAACGTCAACTTCGCCGACAACGTGGTCAAGCGCGAGGGCCAGATCCATCTCCAGACCCACCACGGCACCCCGCTGAAGTCGATGGGCACCGACCAGAAGCGCTACCCGGCCGCCGCCAAGGGCATGAGCTTCCGCAAGCTGCTGGCCCGCGCCGACCGCTGGGACTTCTCGCTGTCCGCCAACCGGCACACCACCGAGCAGTGGGAACGCGTCTACCCCTGCGACTTCGCGTCGGTGGACGCCGGTTACCCCCGTAACGACGTCTACTACCGGGCCACCGCCCAGGACGTCCTGGACATCCGCGAGCGTCTCGGCATCGCCCCCGGCAGGACGGCCGTTCTGTACGCGCCGACGATGCGCGACTACCAGGTCGGCTATGTCCCGCGGCTCGACCTGGAGCGGATCTCCCGCGCCCTGGGCGAGAACTTCGTCCTGCTGGTGCGCACCCACTACTTCTACGACCGGGACCCCGGCCTCCAGCAGCTCCAGGAGCGCGGTGCGCTGATCGACGTGTCCGGCCACCCGGTCGTCGAGGAGCTGTGCCTGGCCGCCGACGCCCTGGTCACCGACTATTCGTCGATCATGTTCGACTACGCCAACCTCGACCGCCCGATCATCACCTACGCCGACGACTGGGACACCTACGTCCGCTCCCGCGGCGTCACCTTCGACCTGCTCTCCGGCCTGCCCGGCGACGCCCCCGGCGTGCTCACCACCACGGAGGACGAGCTGATCGAGGCGTTCCGCAGCGGCCGCTGGGACGACGAACGGTCCACCGCCCTGCGCGCCGCCTTCCGCGCCCGCTTCTGCCCCTGGGACGACGGCCACGCGGCCGAACGCGTGGTACGCCGGGTCTTCCTCGGCCAGGAGGCCACCCCGGAGCCGTTGCCGCTGGAGGCGCGCACGGTCGCCCCGAGCCCGCGCGCTGCGGCAGCGGAGGTGGCAGCGGCAGCGGGCGTGGACACGCGCCCCTCGGACGTGGAGATGGCGGGCTGATCGGTCGGTTGCTGCGCGCCTTGCCGCCGCCGGCGGGATTCCGGCGGGGGCGGTGGGGGGCGGAGGCCATATCTGTCCGCCCCCCCGGAATACCCCGCCCCACCCCACCCGTTGTGGCCTCGCAGGGGGCCCTCGCACCCCTTACGGGATCCGTTCGCCCCTCCCTAGGGGCCGCCCCGCCTCACTCCACCCCGAGCGCCGCCACCACCGAGCGCGACAGTGCGTCGAGGTACCCCTTGGGCAGTTCGTCGCGGGCGACCAGCAGCCGCCAGTACAGCGGCCCGGTCAGCAGGTCCAGGGCGAGGCGGGCGTCCACGTCCGGCGGCAGCTCGCCGCGTTCCACCGCCCGGGCCACCACCGCGGCCGCGACACCCTCCTGGCTGTCGTGCAGCGCCGCCTTCAGCGCCTGTGCCAGCTCGGGGCTGCGGGCCGCCTCCGCCAGCAGGTCCGGGATGATCTGCGAGGCCATCGGGTGCCGCAGCGCCCGCGCCGCGACCTCCAGCAGCATCCGTACGTCGCCGGCCAGCGACCCGGTGTCCGGCGTCGGCATCCCCGCCGCGGCCACCGCGGACACCACGTCCAGGACGAGGTGCAGCTTGGAGCGCCACCGCCGGTAGACGGCGGTCTTGCCGACGCCCGCCCGCCGCGCGATGCCCTCGATCGACATCCGGGCGAAGCCCGCCGCCGCCAGCTCCTCGAAGACCGCGGCACGGATCGCCTCGGTCTTGTCCTCGCGCAATACGGCGGCGCCCGCCGGGGCCCGGCGCGCCGCCGCGGGTTCGCTCCCGCTGCCGTCTTGTGCCATGGCTGGAGCCTACCGTTACGACGCTACGGTTGCGTTTCGACGCAAGCTCCCTTTAGTGTCGACGTCGCGACGATACGGACCCGTCCCGTCGTCGCGCTCCGTTCCGCTTCCCCCGTCACGCAAGCGAAAGCGGCTCCATGCCCCAGACCCTCGCTCCCCCGGCCCCGGCGCCCACCGGGGCGTCCACCCCCGGCGCGGCCCCCGACCCGGAGCTGCGCGCCCTGGCCGAGCGCCATGGACTCACGGTGAGCGGCGCCCGCCCCTCGCTTCCCGAGTACGTCCGCCGGCTGTGGCAGCGGCGGCACTTCATCAGGTCGTTCGCCGGCGCCAAGCTCACCGCGCAGTACAGCCAGGCGAAGCTGGGCCAGTTGTGGCAGGTGGTGACCCCGCTGCTCAATGCGCTGGTCTACTACTTGATCTTCGGCCTGCTGATCGGCACCAACCGGAACGTGGACGACTACATCCCGTTCCTGGTCACCGGCGTCTTCATCTTCACCTTCACGCAGAGCTCGGTGATGGCCGGTACGCGGGCGATCTCCGGCAACCTCGGCCTGGTGCGGGCGCTGCACTTCCCGCGGGCCTGTCTGCCGATCTCGTTCTGCCTGATGCAGCTCCAGCAGCTGCTGATGTCGATGGGCGTACTCATCGCCATCCTGCTGGCGTCCGGACAGCTGCCGACGTGGTCGTGGCTGCTGGTCGTGCCGGCGCTGGTGCTCCAGTTCGTGTTCAACACGGGGCTGGCGATGGTGATGGCGCGGCTGGGTTCGAAGACCCCGGACCTGGCGCAGCTGATGCCGTTCATCATGCGGACGTGGATGTATGCCTCCGGCGTCATGTACAGCATGAGCGCGGTCACCGCGGGCAAGCATGTGCCCGCCGTCGTCCAGCTCCTCCTGGACCTCAATCCGGCGGCCGTCTACATCGACCTGATGCGGTTCGCGCTGATCGACAGCTTCCTCGGGAAGCAGCTGCCGCCGCATGTGTGGGCGCTCGCCGGGGGCTGGGCGCTGGTGATGGGCGTCGTGGGCTTTGTGTACTTCTGGAAGTCTGAGGAGCGGTACGGACGTGGCTGAGCAGAACAACGGCGGCCGGCCGGCCGAGGCCCGGATCCCGACGGTGATCGCGGACGATCTGCACATCGTCTACCGCGTCTACGGCACCGGGGCGGGCAAGGGCAGCGCCACCGCCGCCCTCAACCGCATCGCGCGCCGCAAGCCGTCCTCGGGCGTGCGTGAGGTGCACGCGGTCAAGGGTGTCTCCTTCACCGCCTACCGGGGTGAGTCGATCGGGCTGATCGGCTCCAACGGCTCAGGCAAGTCGACGCTGCTCAAGGCGGTGGCCGGGCTGCTGCCCGCGGAGCGCGGCAAGGTCTACACGCACGGCCAGCCCTCGCTGCTGGGCGTCAACGCGGCCCTGATGAACGACCTGACCGGCGAGAAGAACGTCCTTCTCGGCGGGCTGGCGATGGGCATGTCCCGCGAGCAGGTCCGTGAGCGCTACGAGGGCATCGTCGACTTCTCCGGCATCAACGAGAAGGGCGACTTCATCTCGCTGCCGATGCGCACCTACTCCTCCGGCATGTCGGCCCGGCTGAAGTTCTCCATCGCCGCGGCCAAGGACCACGACGTGCTGATGATCGACGAGGCGCTGGCCACCGGTGACCGCAGTTTCCAGAAGCGCTCCGAGGCCCGCATCCGCGAACTGCGCAAGGAAGCCGGCACGGTCTTCCTCGTCAGCCACAACAACAAGTCCATCCGCAACACCTGCGAGCGCGTCCTGTGGCTGGAGCGCGGCGAGCTGATCATGGACGGCCCGACGGACGAGGTCGTCAAGGCGTACGAGGCGCACCGCTGACGCCGCGCCGGACACGACGGAGGGGCGCACCCGCGACGGGTGCACCCCTTTGCCGTACCGGAAGCCGGGCCACGCGGCGGCCCGGCTCCGTCAGTTGTGCGTGCGCAGCAGCGTACGCATGGTCCGCATGGCCACGGACAGGTTCGCCAGGTCGAAGCCTTCCGACCCGTGGATCTCCTCCAGCGTCGCGCGGGCGCGGCTGAGGATCGCCGCGTTGGCCTGCTCCCAGGCCTTGAACCGCTGCTCCGGCGTCGAGGAGCCGTTGCCCACCGACAGCACGTCCGAGGTCAGCGCCGCATGGGCGGCGAAGAGGTCCTCACGGATCGAGGCGCGGGCCATCGACTGCCAGCGGTCGTTGCGCGGCAGCTCCAGGATGCGGTCGAGGAGCTGGTTGATCCGCAGCCGGTCACCCAGGTCGTAGTAGACCTCGGCGACATCCAGCGGTTCCTTGTCCAGCCGGTCGGCGACCGCGACGATGTCCAGCGCCGGGAAGACCGAGGAGAAGCCGGACACCTGGACGGCCAGCTGCTCGGGCACGCCGGCGTCGGTCAGCTCCTCCAGGATCGCCTGGAACCATTCCAGGTCGCCGCCCTGGAGCAGCTTCGGCAGCTCCGACCACACCTGGGCGACCCGGTCCGCGAAGAAGTCGATGGTCTCCGACAGCTCCAGCGGCTGCGGGCGGTTGTTGAGCAGCCAGCGGGTGCCGCGCTCGACCAGCCGGCGCGAGTGCAGCCGGATCCGGGTCTGGACGTCGGCCGCGACGACATTGTCGAGCGCCTCGACGTCGTCCCAGACCTGGCCCAGCCGGAAGATGGCGCGGGCCGCGGTCTGTGCCCGGACGACCTCTTCGAGGGAGGCGCCGGTCTCCTCCCGCATGCGGTGCAGGAAGCTCGTACCGCCGGTGTTGACGGTGTCGTTGACCAGCACCGTCGTGACGATCTCGCGGCGCAGCGCATGCCCGTCGACCTGCTCGGGGAACCGGTCGTGCAGCGCCGAGGGGAAGTAGGCGTGCAGCAGCCGCTGGAGGTAGGCGTCGTCCGGCAGTCCGGTCTGGATCAGCGCCTCGGAGACCGTGATCTTGGTGTACGCGAGGAGCACCGCGGTCTCGGGCTGGGTCAGCCCGCGGCCGGCGTTCAGCCGCTCGCGGATCTGCCGGTCGGTGGGCAGGAACTCCAGCGCCCGGTCGAGATCGCCGTCGCGCACCAGCCGGCGCATGAAGCGCTGCTGGGCGTTGAGCATGCTGGAGGACTGGGCGAGGGCCAGCGCGAGCGCGGTGTTCTGCGCGTAGTTGTTGCGCAGCACCAGCGCGCCGACCTCGTCGGTCATCTGGGCCAGCAGCTTGTTGCGCTGCTTGACCGTCATGTCGCCGTCCGCGACCACGGAGTTGAGCAGGATCTTGATGTTCACCTCGTGGTCGGAGGTGTCCACACCGGCGCTGTTGTCGATCGCATCGGTGTTGATCTTCCCGCCGGCGGTGGCGAACTCGATCCGGCCCAGCTGGGTCAGGCCCAGGTTGCCGCCCTCGCCGACGACCTTGACCCGCAGGTCCTCGCCGCTGACCCGGATGGCGTCGTTGGACTTGTCGCCCACATCGGCGTTGGACTCCGCCGAGGACTTCACATACGTCCCGATGCCGCCGTTCCACAGCAGGTCGACCGGCGCCTTGAGGATGGCCTGCATCAGATCGGCGGGCGTCATCTTCTTCACCCCGGCCTCGATGCCGAGGGCGGCCCGCACCTGCGCGGTGATCTGGATGGACTTGGCCGAGCGCGGGTGGATGCCGCCGCCCTGCGAGAGCAGCTCGGTGTTGTAGTCCGCCCAGGACGAGCGGTTCAGCTCGAAGAGGCGGCGGCGCTCGGCGTACGAGGTCGCCGCGTCCGGGGTCGGGTCGAGGAAGATGTGCCGGTGGTCGAAGGCGGCGACCAGCCGGATGTGCTCGCTGAGCAGCATGCCGTTGCCGAAGACGTCACCGGACATGTCGCCGACGCCGACGACGGTGAAGTCCTCGGACTGGGTGTCCACGCCCAGCTCGCGGAAGTGCCGCTTGACCGACTCCCAGGCGCCGCGGGCGGTGATGCCCATGCCCTTGTGGTCGTAGCCGGCGCTGCCGCCGGAGGCGAAGGCGTCGCCCAGCCAGAAGCCGTACGACTCGGCGACCTCGTTGGCGATGTCGGAGAAGGTCGCGGTGCCCTTGTCGGCGGCGACGACGAGGTAGGTGTCGTCCTCGTCGTGCCGGACGACGTCCTTGGGGTGCTCGACCTCGCCGCCGACCAGGTTGTCGGTGATGTCCAGCAGACCGGAGATGAACGTCTTGTAGCAGGCGATGCCCTCGGCGAGCCAGGCGTCGCGGTCCTGCGACGGGTCCGGCAGCTGCTTGCCGACGAAGCCGCCCTTCGCGCCGACCGGCACGATGACGGTGTTCTTGACCATCTGCGCCTTGACCAGGCCGAGGATCTCCGTACGGAAGTCCTCCCGGCGGTCCGACCAGCGCAGACCACCGCGCGCGACCTTGCCGAACCGCAGGTGGACGCCCTCGACCTGCGGGGAGTACACCCAGATCTCGTACGCCGGGCGGGGCGCGGGCAAGTCGGGGATGGCCTGCGGGTCCAGCTTCATGGACAGGTAGCCGTGCGGGCTGCCCTGGCTGTTCTTCTGGTAGTGGTTGGTGCGCAGCGTCGCCTTGATGACCGTGAGGAAGGACCGCAGGATCCGGTCCTCGTCCAGGGAGGCGACCTGGTCCAGCGCGCCGTCCAGTTCCTCCAGCAGCCCGTCGGTCAGCTCCGTGCCGGCCCGCTGCCGGTCGGGGGACATCCGTGCCTCGAAGAGGGAGACCAGCAGCCGGGTGGTGTGGACGTTGTTGGAGAGGGTGTCCTCCATGTACGTCTGGCTGAAGGTCGAGCCGGCCTGCCGCAGGTACTTGGCGTAGGCCCGCAGCACCATCGCCTGGCGCCAGTTGAGGCCGGCCCGCAGCACCAGGGTGTTGAAGCCGTCGCTCTCGGCGGCGCCGGTCCACACCGCGGTGAAGGCGTCCTGGAAGCGCTCGCGGGCGTCGTCGCCCTTGATGTGCTCGGGCATCCGCAGCCCGAAGTCGTAGACCCAGGCGATGGTGGAGTCGGCGCAGCGCAGCTCGTGCGGGCGCTCGTCGACGACCTCGACGCCCAGGCGGTTCAGGCCGGGCAGCACCCGGGACAGCGAGACCGGCTCGCCCCTGCGGTAGATCTTGAAGCGGCGCTCGCCGGGGCCCGCGTCGACCGGCTCGTAGAGGCTGACGGAGAAGTCGTGGCCGGGCTCGCCGGTGAGCTTCTCCAGGTGCTGGACGTCGGCGACGGCGCTGCGCGGGCTGTTGTCGGCCTTGTAGCCCTCGGGGAAGGCATGGCCGTAACGGCGCAGCAGCTCGGCGGCGCGCTCCTCGCCGACCTCGGCGTTCAGCGCCTCGGAGAAGCCGTCGGCCCAGGAGCGGGCGGCCTCCACCAGCCGGCTCTCCAGGCGGTCCGCGTCGGCGTCGGTGAGCTCCGGCAGGCTGGCGCCGGGCTCGACGCGGATGACGAAGTGCAGCCGGGAGAGGATCGACTCGGTGTTCCAGGCGGTGAAGTCGACGCTGGTGCCGCCCAGTTCCTCCTTGAGGATGTCGATCAGGCGCAGCCGCACACCGGTGGTGTAGCGGTCGCGCGGGAGGTAGACCAGCGCGGAGTAGTAGCGGCCGTACTCGTCCTGCCGGAGGTAGAGCCGCAGCCGGCGGCGCTCTTGCAGGTAGAGGACGCTGGTGGCGATGGACCGCAGTTCGTCGACCGGCGTCTGGAACAGCTCGTCGCGCGGGTAGGTCTCCAGGATCTGGAGCAGGTCGCGGCCGTCATGGCTGTCGGGGCTGAAGCCCGCGCCTTCCAGGACCTCGGCGACCTTGCGGCGGATGACCGGCACCCGGCGCACGGACTCGGTGTACGCGGCCGAGGAGAACAGGCCCAGGAAGCGCCGCTCACCGACGACATTGCCCTTGGCGTCGAACTTCTTGACGCCGACGTAGTCGAGGTAGGAGGGGCGGTGGACGGTGGCGCGGCTGTTGGCCTTGGTCAGGATGAGCAGCTTGTGCTCACGGGCCTTGGCGCGGGCGTCGGCGGGCAGCCGGTTGAAGGACGGCGAGACGGGGTGGCCGTCGGCGGTCTCGCGGTGCGGCGGGTCGGCGCGCAGTATGCCCAGCCCGGTGCCGGGCACGGCGCTCAGCACGTCCTCGTCGATGCCGCCCTCACCGGGCGCGGTGGTCAGCTCGTACTCGCGGTAGCCGAGGAAGGTGAAGTGGTCCGCGGACAGCCACCGCAGCAGCTCCTGGGCCTCCTCGATCTCCCGGTCGCCCAGGTCACCGGCGACCGGCTCGGCGGGCAGCTCCTCGGCGATGCGGCCGGCGGCGGCCCGCATCTTCTCCCAGTCCTCGACGGCCTCACGGACGTCGGACAGCACCCGCAGCAGATCGGCGGTGATCTGCTGGAGGTCCTCGCGGTCGGTCTCGCGGTCCATCTCGACATGGATCCAGGACTCGGTCACCGCGTCGTGCGGCAGCTTGGTGCCCTTGCCCTTGCCGGTCTTGCCGTGGGCGTCGCAGTTGGAGTCGAAGACCTCGATGAGCTTGCCGGTCACATCACGGCGGACGATCACCTGCGGGTGGATCACGACATGGATGCCGCGGCCCTGCCGGGAGAGCTCATTGGTGACCGAGTCGACCAGGAACGGCATGTCGTCGGTGACGACCTCGACGACGGAGTGGCTGCACGTCCAGCCGTTCTCCTCGACGGTCGGGGTGTGCACCCGGACGTTCGCGGTGCCCTGGGGGCGCATTTCCGCGAGGCGGTAGTGCGAGAGCGCGGCGCCGACGACATCCACCGGGTCACGGTCGGTGAGGTCCTCTGGGGCGGTGTGCAGGTAGTAGCGCTGGAGGTATCCCGAAAGGGTGTCCGGGTCAAGGCCGCGTCCGGGGTGCTTGCCCCCGGCCTGGCTGCTTTCAACGACCCGGGCGGCCCTGGCGAGCAGCTCGGTTTTGGCTTCGTCCAGCTTGGTCTGCATGTCCTCTGGCTCCTGTCGCGCGCCGTTGCGTGACGTTGTGGAAGAACGTGGTGGAAGAAGCACAACGCCGCGACGCGGGGTGTCCTGTCGCTGTCGACGCTATGCCGCGTGGAGAGAAGGCCGTGCCGTTATCGGCAATCTTTGACAATGCCGACCGTGGGTGGCCGCAAAGACCAGCGACCGCCCGGTCACGGTGGTGCCCCGGGCGCACGGCAGGGGCCTCGATGCCCCCGCGGGTTATCGCGCTGATCACGGTGCAAGGCTATCGCTCCCCACATGGGTGCCGTCATGGGCCGTGGGGGAACAAATCCTCGGCCCGAACTTAGACCTTCTGGACAACGAAACGCCGGGGTGCGGTGTGCGTGCCGTCACAGCGCCCGGATGCCCGGCGAACCACCGGACCACCGGTGGGTGGGGACACCGTGCCCAGGAGACGCCCAACGGCCCGGGGCGCCTTCCGCCCCGGACGGGCCGGGGCGCTCTCGCCCTAGAGGACGATCTCTCCCGCCAGCCCGACGGCCTCGGCGAGCGTGTCCACCACCGGCACTCCGGCGGTCTCCAGGCTCCCGCGGCTGTGCGAGCCGCCCGTGTAGAGCACCGCGTACGCACCCGCGTCCTGTGCCGCCACCGCATCGTCCACGGCGTCACCGATCACGACCGTACGGCCCGGATCGACGCTTTCCATCGCCGCCAGATGCCGCACCATGTGCGCGCTCTTGGTGCCCCCGGACGGGCCGGTCCGGCCGTCCACCCGCACGAACCGCGACTCGATCCCGAAGTCGCGGACGATGGGTATCAGCTCGTCGTGCCCGTACATGCTGAGGATCGACTGGCTGCGCCCGGCCGACTGCCACCCCTCCAGCAGCGCATGCACCCCCTCGGCGAGCTCACAGCCCAGCCGGTGCGTGCTGTAGTGGCGGTGGAACGCCTCGTCCATCACCAGCCACTCCGCGTCGGTCGGCAGCCGCCCCATCAGCCGCTCGTAGAACCGCGGCACGGGCACGCAGTACAGCTCCCGGTACGTCTCCAGCGTGATCGGGTCCAGCCCGATCTCCGCGAAGGCGGAGTTCGTCGCGCCGATGACGGCGTCGATGTCGTGGAACAGCGTGCCGTTCCAGTCCCAGACGATGTGCGTGGCGTGCTTCCCCATGCGGTCCCCCAGATCGGTGCCGGTGCGCTTCCCCATGAAGAAAAAGTACCCGCACCCACCGACAACGCGTCCGGACCGGCCCGCGTCCCGCCGTTCAGCCGAGCAGCTGCGGGATCTCCTGCACCCCGAACCACATCAGGTCGTGGTCCTCCGCACCGTCCACCGTGAACCGGGCGTCGTCATCGCCCAGGTCCGCCGCGCCGAGCGCCGCCGCGGCCGCCGTGATGTCCGCCTCCGCGTCGTCGGCGTCCACATGCACCGCCGCGGCCTTCGACAGCGGCACCGGCCCGGCGACCCGCACCTCGCCCAGCGCCGACGGGTCCAGCCCGCGGTCCGGGTCGGCCACCGCGGCGCCGTCCGGCACGTCCACGGCCACCACGACCCGCCGCCGCGCGGCCTCGGGGTGCCCGGCGAGCAGGCGCAGCGATGCCTGGGCGGCGCGGCTGAGCGCCGCGTACTCCAGCTCCTCGATGTCGTCCGAGACGTACCACTCGCGCAGCGCCGGGGTGACGGCGTACGCACCGAGGGCCCCGGGGCCCAGCTCACCGTTCTTGTGCGCCTCTGCGAGACCGGAAAGGGTCAGGGGGACATAGACGCGCATGGCAGCCGCTTCCGCTCGATTCACTCGACTCCGAAGATTGTCCCGCCAGCATACGGGCGTGCGTCCCCCATCGTGGCGCCCCCGCGCCCCCCGCGCCGCCCGCCCGGGGGCCCTCCACCGCCCCGCTCCCACGGCTTGATCCCGGGCCCGCGCCACGGACGGGTGAACTCTTCGCACCCCTGGTTCCGGCCCGTCCGCGCCTTGCTGCCGTCCCGGCCCCGCCGATAGAAGATCCCCACCACAAAAAGCTACCGCCCAGTAATTCACGGGCCCGGCACCACGGGGGCGATCACCAGCATGACCGGCAGCGAACACTCCACGGCACTCACGACGGCACTCACCACAGCACCCACCACACCCACCGCCGGCACCGTCACGGGGCGCGTCATGCGACCCACGGTCACGGGGCGCGTCCTTCGACCTGCCGTCATGGAGCGCACCACCCGGCCCGCCACACCCCCGGCATCCGGCGGCACCACGGCCGGTGGCGGCCCGCGCACCCGTCCCGCCGTCGCCCCGGGCACGCTCCCGGCCGTTCCCCGGCCGCGACGGGCCCCCGCCGACCGCCGCCCCCTCGGCCCGGCCGGCAGCGGCCCGGGACCGTCCGGACACGGCCCCGGACCGTCCGGCCGGAGCGGCCTCGCCGGCCAAGGCCCCGCCGGCCGTGTCGGCTCGGGCGGCCGGGGCCCCGGCCACGCCGGCCGTGGCCCCACCCGGACCACCGCACGCCTCGCCCACCCCGCCGCGGCCGCCGCCGAGAGCCGCCGGATCCGCACCGGCACCCCCGTCAACGCGGCTGGTGCCCCCCTGCCGTCCGCCGGCGCACGGCAACGGGCCCACGAGAGCCGGCCGCACCACTGGTTCGCCCAGCAGCTGGTGCTCGCGCTCAGCGGTCAGCGCCCCGTCCACGCCCTGCTGGGGCATGCATTGCCCGCCGCCTACGACCGGCTGGCGGAGCTCGCCCCACAGGCACCGCTGCGGCCCGCCACCGCGACCGGCCGGCGCGGTCCGGCCCCCACGGTGCGCGACTGCGGGCTGTGCCGGCCGCGCCGCGGTGTCATCGAGGCCTTCGCCAGGATCGCGGCGGGCGAACGGCTGCGGGCGCTGGCCTTCCGGCTGGAGCTGGGCGCCGACTCCCGCTGGCGCTGCGCCGCCCTCGACATCGGTCCGGCCCCGGCCGTCCGATGCGCGGCCTCATGACCGGCACACAGAAGGGCGCCCGGCCGTCCTCCGGCCGGGGCGCCCTCCGCGCCGCGGCTCCGGCACCCCGTGCCCAAGCCGCGTCAGCGCTCCGCTACTTCTTGCGGCGGCGCCCGGCGCTCTTCTGCGCCTTGCGCCGCTCGGCGCGGGTCAGACCGTCCGCCTCGGAACGGGCCGGGCCCGCCTCCTCGTCGCTGATGAAGTCGCCCTCGATGACACTGCCGTCGCCGTCCACCTTGGGCGCGGTGAAGTGCAGCCGGTCCGGACGCTGCGGAGCCTCCAGGCCCTTTGCGTGGATCTCCGGCCGTACCGCGGCGGCGGGCACGCCCTCGGCAACGCCCTTGTCCAGCGAGGTCGTCTCCACCGCTGCCTGCACCGGGACCTCCTCGACCTGCTGCTCGACCTGGACCTCCAGGTTGAACAGGTAGCCGACGGACTCCTCCTTGATGCCCTCCATCATCGCGGTGAACATGTCGAAGCCCTCGCGCTGGTACTCGACCAGCGGGTCCTTCTGGGCCATCGCCCGCAGGCCGATGCCCTCCTGGAGGTAGTCCATCTCGTAGAGGTGCTCACGCCACTTGCGGTCCAGGACGGACAGCACCACCCGGCGCTCCAGCTCCCGCATCACATCCGAGCTGAGCTGCTCCTCACGGGCGGCGTACTGCTCGTGGATGTCGTCCTTGACGGCCTCGGCGATGAACTCGGAGGTGATACCGGCACGGTCGCCGGCCTCCTCCTCCAGCTCCTCGATGGTCACCTTGACCGGGTAGAGCTGCTTGAACGCGCCCCACAGGCGGTCCAGGTCCCACTCCTCGGCGAAGCCCTCGACGGTCTCCGCGTGGATGTAGGCGTCGATGGTGTCCTCCATGAAGTGCGTGACCTGCTCCTGCAAGTCCTCGCCCTCCAGGACACGGCGGCGCTCGCCGTAGATGACCTCACGCTGGCGGTTGAGCACCTCGTCGTACTTCAGGACGTTCTTCCGCGTCTCGAAGTTCTGCTGCTCGACCTGCGACTGGGCGGAGGCGATCGCCCGGGTCACCATCTTGTTCTCGATCGGCACATCGTCGGGGACGTTGGCCATCGCCATGACCCGCTCGACCATCTGCGCCTTGAACAGCCGCATCAGGTCGTCGCCCAGGGACAGGTAGAACCGCGACTCGCCGGGGTCACCCTGACGGCCGGAACGACCGCGCAGCTGGTTGTCGATCCGCCGCGACTCATGCCGCTCGGTGCCCAGGACGTAGAGCCCGCCGAGCTCCTTGACCTCCTCGAACTCCGCCTTGACCGCGGCCTCGGCGCGCTCCAGGGCGGCGGGCAGCGCGGCCGCCCACTCCTCGACGTGCTCGACCGGGTCCATGCCGCGCTGGCGCAGCTCCGCCTCGGCCAGGTCGTCGGGGTTGCCGCCGAGCTTGATGTCCGTACCACGGCCGGCCATGTTCGTGGCGACCGTCACCGCGCCCTTGCGGCCGGCCTGCGCGATGATCGGCGCCTCACGGTCGTGCTGCTTGGCGTTGAGCACCTCATGGGCGACACCGCGCTTGTTGAGCTGCTGGGAGAGGTACTCGGACTTCTCGACCGAGGTGGTGCCGACCAGGATCGGCTGGCCCTTGCCGTGCTTCTCGACGATGTCCTCGACGACCGCGTCGAACTTCGCGGTCTCGGTGCGGTAGATCAGGTCCGCCTGGTCCATACGGACCATCGGGCGGTTCGTCGGGATCGGGACGACACCGAGCTTGTAGATCTGGTGGAACTCGGCGGCCTCGGTCATGGCCGTACCGGTCATGCCGGAGAGCTTGTCGTAGAGACGGAAGAAGTTCTGGAGGGTGATCGTGGCGAGCGTCTGGTTCTCGTCCTTGATCTCCACCCCTTCCTTCGCCTCGATGGCCTGGTGCATGCCCTCGTTGTAGCGGCGGCCGGCGAGGATACGGCCGGTGTGCTCGTCGACGATCATGACTTCGCCGTCGATGACGACATAGTCCTTGTCGTTCTTGAAGAGCTCCTTGGCCTTGATCGCGTTGTTGAGGTACCCGACGAGCGGGGTGTTCACCGACTCGTACAGGTTGTCGATACCGAGCCAGTCCTCGACCTTGCTGACACCGGACTCATGGATGCCGACGGTGCGCTTCTTCTCGTCGACGTCGTAGTCGCCGGTCTCCTCGATACCGCGCTGCGGGTTGGCGGCCTCGCCCCGCTTCAGGCGCTTCACCAACTTGGCGAAGTCGCCGTACCACTTGGTGGCGGAGTCGGCGGGGCCGGAGATGATCAGCGGCGTACGGGCCTCGTCGACGAGGATCGAGTCGACCTCGTCGACGACCGCGAAGTTGTGGCCCCGCTGGACGAGTTCGTCCTGCGACCAGGCCATGTTGTCGCGCAGGTAGTCGAAGCCGAACTCGTTGTTCGTGCCGTAGGTGATGTCGCAGTTGTACTGCTCGCGGCGCTGGGCCGGCGTCATGTCGGCGAGGATGCAACCGACGGTCAGGCCCAGGAACTTGTGGACCCGGCCCATCATCTCGGAGTCGCGCTCGGCCAGGTAGTCGTTGACCGTGATCAGGTGGACGCCCTTGCCGGACAGCGCGTTCAGATACGTCGGGAGGGTACCGACCAGGGTCTTGCCCTCACCGGTCTTCATCTCGGCGACGTACCCCATGTGGAGGGCCGCGCCACCCATCAGCTGGACGTCGTAGTGCCGCTGGCCGAGCACGCGCTTGGCGGCCTCACGGACCGTGGCGAACGCCTCGGGCATCAGGTCGTCGAGGCTCTCGCCGTCGGCGTAGCGCTCCTTGTACTCATCCGTAAGGGCACGCAGCTCCGCGTCGGAGAGCGCCGCGAAGTCCTCCTCGATGGAGTTGACCTGGCCCGCGATGCGGTGCAGTTTGCGCAGGATCTTTCCTTCGCCTGCACGCATGATCTTCGTCAAGACGGACACTTGGGCTGGTCTCCTTGCCGGTCGGGCCTGCACGGTCGAGTGCGCGGGCGCGGCATTTTTCCAAGGGGGCAGGCCCCGCCGCAACGGCCATCGTAAAGGAGGACGCTGCCGGGCCGGGAGGTACGCCGCAGCGAACCCCGCCGTCCCCTCCTCACGTGAACGCACGACGCCGCGAGAAGGTGCCGGACGGGTGCCGGAATCACGCCGAAAACCCGTCGCCATGCTTTCGGCGAGCTTGCAGACTCACGTCATGGAGCCCGTCACCCTCACCACCGAGCGCCTCATGCTGCGCCCCTTCGAGCTCTCTGACGCGCCCGCGGTGCACGCCGCGTGCCAGGTGCCCGATATCCAGCGCTGGACGGGCGTCCCCTCACCCTATGGGTTGGCGGACGCCGAGCAGTTCACCGGCACGGCCGTCCCCGAGGGCTGGCGCAACGACACCGCCTACGACTTCGCCGTCGTCACCCGGGCGGACGGCGCGCTGGTCGGCGCGATGGGCCTGGTGAGCCTGGCCCGGCTGCGGACCCCCGAGCGGCAGGCCGAGCTGGGCTTCTGGACCGCGCAGGAGCGGCGCCGCCAGGGGTACACCGTCGAGGCGGCCCACGCGGTGCTGCGCTGGGCCTTCCGTGATCTGGGCGTGGAGCGGCTGGAGTGGCATGCGGAGGCCGGCAACGAGGGCTCCCGGGCCGTGGCCCGCAAGCTCGGCTTCCGTATGGAGGGCACCCTGCGCGCCAAACGGGTGCACCGGGGCACCCGCCGGGACGTCTGGATCGGCGCCCTGCTGCCGTCCGACCTGGTTGACCTGGCCGACCTGGCCGACCTGGCCGGGGAGACCGGCCCGTCCGGCTCCCGGGTTCCGGCCGCCCGGGACACGACGCCGTATCTGCCGTACCCGGGCTGAGCACGGCCGCACGGGCCGCACCGCGCCCTCTCCGGCCGTGCCCATCCACCCGCACCACCAGCAGTTCTCGCAGGCCAGGCCCCGTTGTCAGTGCCCGCCCCTACGCTTTCCCGCATGACCGCCGTGACGCAGCGAGCACCGCAGCCCCCGCCCGTGACCGCCCTGTCCCGCGACGACGCCCGGCGTATGGCGCTGCGGGCCCAGGGACTGCTCGGCGCCCCGGACCGCCGGGCGGGGGTGCGCGGGGTGCTGCGGCATCTGGGCGCGGTGCAGCTCGACACGATCTCGGTGCTGGCCCGCTCCCATGAGCTGGTGCCGTACGCCCGGCTCGGCGCCGTAAGCCGCCCCGCCGTCGAGGCCGCCTACTGGACCACGGCTCCTTCCGGCGCGTCCGCGGCACGGCCCCACAGCTTCGAGTACTGGTCGCACGCCGCCTGCATCCTGCCCATCGAGGAGTGGCCGCACTTCGCCTTCCGCCGCCGTGCCCGGCGGGCCAAGGGCCACCGCTGGCATGTCATGGCGGACTCCGAGCGCTCCTGCGCCGCCGTCCTGGACCGCCTGACGGCCGACGGCCCGCTGACCACCTCGGAGCTGGGCGGCGGGCGGAACGGCGGGGAGTGGTGGGACTGGTCCGAGACCAAGATCGCGGTGGAGTGGCTGCTCGACACCGGCCAGGTGGTCTGTACGGAACGCCGCGCCTGGAAGCGCGTCTACGACCTCGCCGAGCGCGCCGTCCCGGATGCCCTGCTGCACGACGATCTGGACGACACCGAGTGCCTGCGCCGCCTGGTCGCCCAGGCCGGGGCCGCCATGGGCGTCGCCACCCGCGCCGACCTCGCGGACTACCACCGCCTCAAGGCCGAGCAAGTCGATGCCGTCGTCGCGGACTCCGGACTGGTCCCGGTCGAGGTCGAGGGCTGGGGAAAGCCCGCCTGGGCCGACCCCGCCGCACTGGCCGCCCCGCCCCGCGGCCGGCACCGCACGACCCTGCTCTCACCCTTCGACTCCCTGATCTGGGACCGGCCGCGCACGGAACGGATCTTCGGTTTCACCCACCGCCTGGAGGCGTACGTCCCGCGCCCCCGGCGGATACACGGCTACTTCGCGATGCCCCTGCTGGCGGGCGGCCGGCTGATGGGCCGGGTGGACCCGGCCCGCGAGGGCACCACCCTCGTGGCCCGCCAGGTCTCGATGCAGGGCCCCAAGGCGGTCGCCCCGATGGCCCGGGCCCTCCGGGAGGCCGCGGACTGGGTCGGCTGTGACTCCGTACGCGTCGACCGCTGCGACGACGGGAAGCTGGCCGCCGCCCTGCGCTCAGAACTCACCCACATGAGCGACTAGATACCGCCGGCCGACAGCTCCGGGGGCGCACACCGCCCCCGGCCACCCGGCACACCGGACAGCCCGGCGCCGGATCACTCACCCGGCGGGCCCGCTCACCGGATCTCGAGGATCTTCTCCCGCATCGCGTAGACCACCGCCTCCATCCGGGAGTGCAGCTGAAGCTTCTCCAGGATGTTGCGGACGTGGTTCTTCACCGTGTTCTCGGAGATGAAGAGTTCCTTGGCGATATCGCGGTTGTTCATGCCCGTGGCGACCAGCTTGAGGACCTCCAGCTCACGGTCGGTGAGCCGGGGCGCGGGCACCAGCCTGCGCTCATCCGTACGCTGGATCATCGACTTGAACTCCGTCAGGAGCTTGGACGCCATCGACGGGCTGATCTGCGACTGGCCGTCCGCCACGGCGCGGATCGCGGTCGCCACCTCGTCGGTGGAGATCTCCTTGAGGAGGTAGCCGGTGGCGCCGGCCTTGATCGCGTCGTAGAGATCGGCCTCTTCGTCGCTGATCGTGAGCATGATGATCTTGGCGCTGGGGGCCACTTCCTTGATGGAGGTGCACGCCTCGATGCCGCCGCGCTTGGGCATCCGGACATCCATCAGCACGATGTCGGGCAGCAGATCCGCGGCCTTGTCGACCGCCTCCGCGCCGTCCCCCGCCTCGCCGACGACCTGGATGTCCTCCTCCTGGGCGAGCACGATCTCCAGGCCCCGCCGGAAGAGTGCGTGATCGTCCACGACCAGGACCCGGATCGGCTCCTTGCGCGGCACGCTCACGGCCCGGCCGGCCCCGTCATCGCCCCCGGCACCGCTGTGGTCATCATCCGCGTCGTCGCGCACGGGCCCGAAACTGTCCCCCATTGTTCCTCCCCGTCAACTACTCGGCCGAGAGGCCGGAGCTTGGAAATAAGGCTGGTTGACAACAGCCCCCTGCGGCCGGCCCGATCAATGCCATACGACTGTCTCCCCGGCTCGTCGCCGTTTCGCGTCCCCATACTCCCTGGCCAGGCACAAACACTATACGGCTTCAACTCCTGCTCTCTCCGGGCACGGTGGTGCCCCCGGTGTACGCCGGGGACACCGAGCGGGTGGGGTTCAGCCGCCCAGCGCGCCGCCTGCGCCGCCGGGCTCCTCCTCCCCGAACAAGTCGGGGTTCAAGTGGATGACTCCGTAGTCGTATGCGTGCCGCCGGTAGACGACGCTCGGCAGCTTGGTGTCGGCGTCGACGAAGAGGTAGAAGTCGTGTCCGACCAACTCCATCTCGTTGAGCGCCTGGTCGAGATGCATCGGCGCGGCCGAGTGGGTCTTCTCGCGGACGATCAGGGGGCCTTCACCCTGGACGTCGATCGACCCCATCCTGGTGGTCGGCACCTTCTGCTCGGCCTCGGAGGCGAGTTCGCCGTTGGTGTTCAGGCTTGCGGCGTCGGGCACGGTGACCGCGACTTCACTCGCCGGAATGCGGCCGTTGCCGCGACGCGAGTAGCGCTTGTCGTGCTGCTTCCGCAGGCGCGCCTCGAGCTTGGCGGTTGCCAGATCCAGCGCGGCGTACGGGTCGGCTGCGGCCGCCTCGGCCCGGACCACCGGGCCACGGGAGCGGAGGGTGATCTCCACTCGGTCGGAACGGTCGGCCTGCCGCGGGTTGGGCTCCTTGGACACCTCGACGTCCAGGCTGATCACCTTGGCGTCGAGCTTCTGGACTTTGTCCAGCTTCAGCTTCTCGGCCACGTGCTTGCGGAACCGCTCGGGCACCTCGGTCTTGCGGCCCTTGACGACGATGTCCACGCAGAACTCCGTTCCCGGATCGCTCCGCTCTTCAAGCGGAGCAATTCCTTCTTGCACCAGGCTCCGGTGGTTGCCGAAGCCTCGGACTTGGCGACTTTCACCTCCTCCTCCCCCGACGACAAGCTCTCCACTCCCCCCGTTTTCAGGGTCGCCGAAAAAGCCCCTGAACGCATTGATCGCGACATTCGAGGCAAAACACTCGCCAAGTCCTCACAACCGAACATAGCTCTCCCGGACGGATGTCGGCACCCCCTCGGAGCCGTCGGCTCCATTTGGGTGACTTTTCCTTCCCGGCTACAGGCGACGTGGTAATGCCTCGCTTCGCGCGCCGTTGAACTCGAAAGCACCGCCCGGCGCCGCCACCACCGCGGCTCCGGCCACCCGCCCGCCGGCCGCCGTGACCGCCCGCGCCGCCTCGGCGAGCGTGGCCCCCGTCGTCACCAGGTCGTCCACCAGCACCGCTGGCTGCGCCGCCAGCAGCCTCCCCACCCCGGCCCGCACCTCCAGTGCACCGGCGACATTCGCCAGCCGCTGCCGGGCGCTCAGCCCCGCCTGGTCGGCCACCGTGCGACGCTGCCGCAGCACCGCCAGCACCCGGGCACCCCGTCCCGCCCGCCGCAGCTCCCCGGCCGCCGCCAGCGCCATCCTGCGCACCGGGTCGTGCCCGCGCCCCGCCACCGATCTTCGCGCCGACGGCACGGGCACCAGGAGCAGCGGTCCACCGCCGGCCCGCAGCCCCCGCACGGCCCCGGCCAGCACCGCCCCCAGCGGCCCGGCCAGCCGCAGGGCGCCCCGCTCCTTATGGGCCAGCAGCACCGCTCGCGCCTCGTCGGCGTACGGCGTCCCCGCCCACACCCGGGGCAGTCCCACGGGTTCCGGCCACGGTCGCACCCGCCGCGCCCCGCGCCCGTCCCGCGCCAGTACCCGACGGCATTCGGCACACAGTTCCGTACGCGGCCGACCACACCCCGCACAGTCGACCGGCAGCACCAGACCGGCCAGTTCGCGCCACACCCCCTGCATGACTCCACTGTCCCGCCGTTCCCGCCCGGCCACCACCCCTGTGGATAACCGCGGCCGCGGACACGTCGATCAGGCGCACGGGGGCCTCATGGCAGGCCGGGCCCGCCGCACTCCCGGCCCGCGCTCACCTCGTCCGCGCCGTACCCGGGGCCCGCGCTCTCCGGCGTCACCCGGGATAGACCGGCGCCGTCCCGTCCTTCGCCACGGTCTTCCAGTTCGCGTCCGGCGGCAGCCGCACGATGCCCTCCGTGGCGTCGGCGATCAGTGGCCTGGTCTCGTCCTCCGAGGCGGCCACCGACTTGACACCGTTGACGCCGGGCAGCGTCTGCGCGTTGGACGCCGAACCGTCGGTCTCCATGAACTGCATCTGCTGTACCCCGCCGGACTCCCGTCCGACCACCACCAGCCGGCTGCCGCCCGCCCAGGACGCGGCCACCACATCCTCCAACTGCGGCGCGATCGGCCGCAGTTCCTGCACGGAAAGCTCCGGATGCGCCGAACTTCCGCCCCGCTCCACCCGGCCGAGCTGGAGCGTCGTGCGCCCCTTGTCCTCCACCAGGAGCGCGATCCGGATCCCGTCCGCGGCCACCTTGATCGCCTTGATCCGCCGCCTGTCGAGGCCGGGCACCGCCACCTCTTCGGGGTCGCCCTTGCCCTCGCGCATCCGCAGCAGCCGTGAGCCGTGCGCGGCGCCGTCCGCGATCCACAGATCGCCCAGCCCGTCCCAGCTCGGCGCGGTCAGGCCCCCGTCGGCGCCCTTGGCCGGGCCGGAGCTGGTCAGCAGCGGCTCACCGCGTTTGACCTCGTCCTCCATAGCGGCCACATACAGCGACCGGCCGTCGCTCGACACCCCGGCCGCGGTGTCCTCACCGCGCGAGACGGCGATCGAACGCAGCGGGGTGTGGCCCGTTCCGAACGGTCCGCGCACCGGCGTCGGTTCGGTCGCGGAGTCCGACATGGCGACGACCTTGTTATCGGCGTCGATGAAGTACTCCCTGGCGCCGCCTCCGGTGCCGGGGGACGGCGCGAAGTCGCCCACGGCCTGCTCCTGGGACAGCTCACACAGCGAGTTGCCGCTGTTGTCCTGGAGCTCCACCTCGCTGACCTTCGAAGCCCGCGTCATGTCCTGGACGGTGAAGAAGAGTTGAGCCGCCATCCGCTTGCACTGGGCGGTGTCCGTGCTCACCGCCTGCTTGCTGAGCTTGACCCGCAGCGCGTTGGAGTCGTCCAGCGCCAGATCACTTGCGGCGAGCCGGGTGCCGGACGGGAACGCCGAAGTCGTCACCTGATTCAGCCAGTCGGTGGGCCCGGACAGCAGCGCCTCCACACTGGCCGTGATCGGCTTTATCCGCTGCCGCAGATAGACCGGGTCCGCGACGAGCACGTTCCGGCTCGCCTTCGGCTCCTGCGACTCCGAGTGGTAGGACGCGAAGTAGTACTTGTTGACCGAACGGTAGATGCGCTGGAAGTCGGACAGCCCGAGCACCAGCCCATTGGGCAGCCGGTCGATACGCCACTGCCCGCCCTCCTTGATGAGGTGAATCGTCCGGCGGTACGGCTTCTCCTCCGGGGTATAGGCGTGGCTGTCGTCCACCGTCGCCACCTGGCTGCCGGAGAGCGTGACCGTGTAGCCGTTGGCGTCCTCGCGGTTGGGCTGCGTCTTCGGCTCGGCCTTCGGGCGCTCCTGGAGCACATTGGTGGCCTGGAAGGGCCGCCATGTCCGCTTCGCCGACTTGGCCAGATACTGGGTGGCCGTACGGAAATCTGCCTCGTCGCTGGTGGTCGCGTCGAGGAAGCTGCGCACGATGTTGGTCGGCTGGGCACCGTCCTGCGGGGGCACACCGTAGACCCGGACCTGCGACTCCCCTTCGGAGCGCGGCGACTGGTCGACCGAGGTGACCTCCCCGCCGTCCGGCATCGACGCGCAGCCGGCCAGCAGCACCGCCGCACAGCCGAGCAGCAGAAACTTCCGCGCCGGTCCGGCTCCCCTGCGCGCACGGGGGCGGGATCCGGTGCCCTCCCCGCGCTCGCCTCCGCGCTCAGTGTCCACGCAGCCCGCCTTCCCGCTCCACGCCCTGTCCGGCTTCCGGCTCGGCCCCGCTCTCGCGGGCCGGCTCGTCGGTGCGCGCGCTGTCGCCACGCGCCGCCGTTTCGCTCCGTACGCCCCCGGTCTGCGGCACCACCCGGGCACCACTGCCGGGCAGCGCCGTCGGATCGGCCTCCGGGCGGGCCACCTTCGGCTCCGGTACGGGGGAGGCCGCGTCACCTGCCTGCGTGGCACGTGTCTGCACCGGGATCGTGGACGCCTTGCGGGCCGATCCGGCGCGCGGCTGCCCGGTCTCGTCCAGTCCGCGGTGGCGCCGCGAGTCCTCCGGCTCCAACGGGATCGGGGATCCGCGCAGCGTCTCGCCGGCCGTCCGCGGCAGCGTCAGCCGGAACTGGGAGCCACCGCCCGGCTCGCCCCATGCCTGGAGCCAGCCGCCGTGCAGCCGGGCGTCCTCGACGGCGATCGACAGGCCGAGTCCGGTACCGCCGGTCGTACGGGCCCGGGCCGGATCCGCGCGCCAGAAACGGTTGAAGACCCGGGTGGCCTCGCCGGGCTTGAGGCCGACACCGTAGTCACGTACCGCGACGGCCACCGCGCCGCCGCTCTTGCCGCCCGCGGACGCCAGCCGCACGATCACATCGCGGCCCTCGCCGTGCTCGACGGCGTTGACGACGAGATTGCGCAGCACCCGCTCCACGCGGCGGGGGTCGGCCTCGGCGATGACGGGCTGCTCGGCGCCGCGCACCAGGATGCGGGTGCCCTTGCGCTCGGCGAGCGGCTCGGCGCCCTCGATGACGCGATGCACCACATCGCGCAGATCGACCGGTTCGGCCTCCAGCGCGGCCGCGCCGGCGTCGAAGCGGCTGATCTCCAGCAGCTCCGCGAGCAGCGATTCGAAGCGGTCGAGCTGGCCGCGCAGCAGCTCGGCGGAGCGCGCGGTGGCCGGATCGAACTCGTCCCGCGCGTCATGGATGACATCGGCCGCCATCCGTACGGTCGTCAGCGGCGTCCGCAGCTCGTGCGAGACGTCGGAGACGAAGCGGCGCTGCATCCGGGACAGCTCCTCCAGCTGCTGGATCTTGACCTGGAGGTTCTGCGCCATCTTGTTGAAGGACTCACCGAGCCGGGCGATGTCGTCCTCGCCGGTGACCTTCATCCGTTCCTGGAGCAGCCCGGCGGCCAGCCGCTCGGAGATCCCCGCGGCCATCCGTACGGGCGTGACGACCTGCCGCACCACCAGCCAGGCAATCGCGCCGAGCAGGATCACGACGAACACCCCGGCGGTCGCGAGGGTCCCCGTCACGAGCTTGAGCGACTCCTCCTCCTGGGTGAACGGGAAGAGGTAGTAGAGCTGGTACTGATTGCTGTTCGCGTCGTTGAGCCGCTTGCCGATGATGAGCGCCGACCTGCCGTCGTCCGACCCGATGCGCTTGATCTGGGTGTACTGGCGGAAGGTCCCGGCCTTCGTGTCCAGCTTCCGCCGCAGGTCGGCGGGCACACTCCGCTCGGGATCGATATCGCCGGAGGCGCGCGGCCCGCGGGTGCCGGGGCTGGAGTCGCCGAACGGTTCGTCGGAGTCGGAGCTGAGCGCCACGACGGAGAAGACGCCCTGGCCACCACTGGCGAGCTGTTCGACCAGGCCGGTCAGCCAGGTCGCGGAATCCTGCGTGCCGCGGTTGCCGGTGCGGGTGCCCTCGTCGGGCCGGGTGTCGTCGGCGCCGTCCGCCATCTTCTGGGCGACGCTGAAGCCGCCCACGGCCTGACTCTGCGCGGCCTGGGCCTTGGCCGTGAGCAGGCCGTTACGGACCTGCCCGACGACCACGACACCGAGCAGCAGCACCACGGCGAGCGACATCAGGAGGGTGGTCGCCACCACGCGCAGCTGGATATTGCGGCGCCACAGCCGCAGGGCGGGCAGCAGCGGCCGCCGCACCCAGCGGCTGAAGAGCCGCAGCAGGGGGTGGACCGGCCCGCTCACCGCGCCGTCGGGCAGCAACTGCCCACCGCGCAGCAACCAGGCCGACAACCGACCCGAAAAGGATATATCACCCGCCGGACCGACGGTGCGCCCCCGCTTTTCCTCCGGGGTCGAACCGTCCCGGGTCATCTCAGCTGGGCCCGGCCTTGTAGCCGACCCCGCGCACGGTCACCACGATCTCCGGCCGCTCCGGGTCCTTCTCGACCTTGGAGCGCAGCCGCTGCACATGGACATTGACCAGCCGGGTGTCGGCGGCGTGCCGATAGCCCCAGACCTGCTCGAGCAGCACCTCACGCGTGAACACCTGCCACGGCTTACGCGCCAGCGCCACCAGCAGATCGAACTCCAGCGGGGTCAGCGCGATCGACTGCCCGTCCCGCTTCACCGAGTGACCGGCCACGTCGATGACCAGGTCACCGATCGCCAGCTGCTCGGGCGTGGGCTCCTCCGAACGCCGCAGCCGCGCCCGGATCCGGGCCACCAGCTCCTTGGGCTTGAACGGCTTGACGATGTAGTCGTCCGCACCCGACTCCAGCCCGACCACCACATCCACGGTGTCGCTCTTGGCGGTCAGCATGACGATCGGCACCCCGGACTCCGCCCGGATCAGCCGGCAGACCTCGATACCGTCCCGTCCGGGCAGCATCAGGTCGAGCAGCACAAGATCGGGCTTGGTCTCACGGAAGGCCGCAAGGGCCTTGTCACCGTCCGACACGAACGACGGCTCAAAACCTTCGCCGCGCAGCACGATGCCGAGCATCTCTGCCAGTGCGGTGTCGTCGTCGACGACCAGGACGCGTCCCTTCATTCGGCCATCATCCCATTACCTGATCGTGACTTACTCCATCGTGACGTGGAACACACCTCTGCCAGCCCGTCCCGGGTCACCGGAGACACCACTCCCGCCTCCGTGACGATCGCCGTCACCAGCTCCGGCGGAGTGACGTCGAAGGCCGGGTTGTAGGCCTGTGCGCCCAGCGGCGCCACCGGTATGCCGGTGCCGGCCTCCGCCCCGGGCCCCTGAACAAACGGCAACGAGAACTCCGTCACTTCCTGGCCCGGACGCTGCTCCACTTCGATATCCGCCCCCTCCTCGGTCTCCAGATCCACCGTGCTGGTCGGTGCCACCACCACGAACGGAACGTGGTGATATCGCGCCAGCACCGCCAGCGGATAGCTGCCGACCTTGTTGGCCACCGACCCATCCGCCGCGATCCGGTCCGCACCGATCAGCACCGCGTCCACCTCACCCCCGGCGAACAGCGAACCCGCCGCACCGTCCGAGAGCACGGTGTACGCCATACCCGCCCGCGACGCCTCGTAGGCGGTCAGTCGCGCGCCCTGCAACAGTGGCCGTGTCTCGTCCACCCACAGCCGGCGCAGCTCACCGGACCGGTGTGCCGCCAGCGCCACGGCCAGGGCGGTGCCCTCGCCGCCGGACACCAGGGCCCCCGTATTGCAGTGCGTGAGGATCCGGTGGCCGCCGCCCGGCAGCAGCTCGCCCAGCAGCGCCAGCCCGTGCTGCGCCATCCGGGTGCTGGCCTCGGCGTCCTCGGCGTGCACGGCCCGCGCCTCGGCCAGCGCCGCGGCCGCGCCGGCCTGAGCCCCGCCCTCGGCGAACGCCGCGCGGTACGCGCCGGCCGCCCGCCGCACGCCGTACCCCAGATTGACCGCGGTCGGCCGGGCCTGTGCCAGCGCCTCCACCGCCTCCTCCACGTCGAAGCCGCGTGCCGCGGCCAGCGCGACGCCATACGCACCCGCGATGCCCAGCAGCGGCGCCCCGCGCACGGCCAGCGTCCGGATCGCCTGCACCAGCGCCGGAACGTCCGTGCAGACCAGCTCGACCTCCTCCGCCGGCAGCCGCGTCTGATCAAGCAGAACCAATACGGGCCCCTCGGGCGGCTCCTCCCAACGCAACGACGGAATCGTGAGCGCCCCGGCGCCCCTCTCGGATACCTCGTACTGATCGCCCATTCACTCAGTCTGACGCCGATCGCCCCTCGAACAGAAGGTCCTCTCGTACTCCGGGCCCCGGTACACAACACCGGTGGCCATGACACGATGACTGCCACCGCGGACCCCGGATCCCCGCCGCCCCGGCGGACGGGCAGCAAGAAGGAGCGACGATGAACAACTCTCCGGGCTGGGCCTCGCCCGGATCCACTCCCTCCGACGAGCCGGCCCGCGGCACCCAGGAGCAGCCCGCCCAGGCAGACCCGGCCGGCCCGGCCGGGCAGCCCGCCCCACCGAACTGGTCCAAGGAACAGCCGCCCGCCGGCCAGTGGTCGGCCCCCGCCGGCATCCCCGCTCAGAGCGGCCCGCACGGACGGCCTGAGCAGGGCACGCCCGGCGACCGCACCCGTGCCACGGCACCGGGCTACGGCGGGCCCCGCTGGGGCGGCGCTCCGGGCCCGGGCACGCAGCCTCCCTGGGGCGCCTGGGCCCCGGCGCCCCAGGCCGCCAAGCCCGGCGTCATCCCGCTGCGCCCGCTCGCCGTCGGCGAGATACTCGACGGCGCGGTCGCCACCATGCGCGCCCACTGGCGCACCGTCCTCGGCATCTCGCTGGTCGTCGCGGTGGTCGCGCAGACCGCCGTCACCGTGGTCACCGGCCTGTGGTTCCAGGACGCCGGCCGCGAGCCCGCCCTGTCGCGCGAAAACCTGCCGCCGCTCCGCGAATCCATGCGTCAGCTGGGCAATTCGCTCGCTGCCACCGGCATCACCTCGGTGATCGGTCTGCTCGCCACCCTCATCGTCACGGGGCTGCTCACCATGGTCGTGAGCCGTGCCGTCCTGGGCCGCTCGGTGACCGCCGGGGATGCCTGGCGCGACGCACGCCCCCAGCTTCCGCGCCTGCTCGGCCTGCTCGTTCTGCTCCCCCTGCTCCTCACGACCATCCTCGCGGTCGGTGTGGCGCCCGGCATCCTCCTCATCGCCTCGGGCTCCGCGAAGGCAGGCCTGCTTCTCACCCTGTTCGGCGGAATGGCCGTTACCGTGGTGACCATCTGGCTGTGGGTCCGCTACAGCCTCGCCGCCCCCGCGCTGATGTTGGAGAAGCAGGGCGTCATCACCGCGCTGCGCCGGTCCGCGAAGCTCGTACGGGGCGCCTGGTGGCGAGTGCTGGGTACCCAGCTCCTCACCTACCTCCTGATCGGCATCGTCCAGTTCATCATCCAGATCCCGGCCACCCTCGTCGCCTTCCTGGTCGGTGGCGAGAGCCTCATGGACTGGGCGAGCGGCACCAGCAGCACCACCAGTTGGTCGTTCCTGATCGTGCTGGGCGTCGGAGCCGTCATCAGCTCCACCATCACCTTCCCGATCAGCGCCGGCATCACCGCACTCCTGTACATGGACCAGCGCATCCGCCGCGAGGCACTCGACCTCGAACTCGCCCGCGCCGCAGGCCTCCCCGGCTACGGCGCCGACGCCCCCACCGCGCACCCGGCACCGCCCACTCCCGCGGCCACGGGCCCGGCCGAGGGTTACGCACCGGCGGCGGCCGCCCCGACCGCCCCTGACACACGGGCAGACAGCGCGCCGGCCGACAGCTCCGCCACGGACAACACCGCGACAGACGGCTCCGAGACGGGCGGCGCCGGCACGGAGACCACTCAGCCAGGCACCACTCCCACGGCCGCCAAGGACGCCCCGGCCAAGACCACCCCGGCCGAAGGCCCCGGGCAAGACCCCAACAACGCCACTCCGGGAAGCTGATGCGGTGACCACAGGGGGGAACGGGGCCGCGCTCGCACAACTCATGGCGCGCCCCGACGACGACATACCGGTGCGGACTCCGCGCCTTCCCGCCCGGGAGGCGGCCGAACGCGAGCTGTCCGATCCGCGGTACCACCAGCACGACCCCAACCCGATCCAGCGTGCCCTCGACTGGCTCTGGCAACGCGTCAACGACCTCTTCAGCGCGGCCGCCGACGCCACACCGGGTGGCTGGATCGGGATTCTCGTCATCGCGGCCTTCGTCCTGCTGCTCCTGATCGCCCTCCGGCTTCGGCTCGGCGCCGTGCGCCGCACCCCGACCACCAGCGGCGCACTCTTCTCCGACACCCCCCGCACCGCCGCCACACACCGAGCGGCCGCCGACCGGCACGCCGCCGAAGGCCACTGGAACCAGGCGATCCAGGACCGCATGCGCGCCCTTGTCCTCGCCCTCGAAGAACGGACCCTGCTCACCCCCGGCCCAGGCCGCACCGCCGACGAGGCGGCCACCGAGGCGGGTTGGGCACTCCCCGCGTACGCCGACCGGCTGCGTACCGCGGCACGCACCTTCGACGACGTCACATACGGCGGCCGCCCCGGCACGGAACCGGCATACGCCCTTCTGGCCAGCCTCGACAGCGACCTGCAATACGCCAAGCCCGACCTGGTCACCACCCCGACCAGGAGCCGCGGATGACCACGGCAGTCCCGGACGCCTCCGCGCTCCCGCCCACCGTTCGCAGCCTGTGGACCCGGTCGCGCGGACCGCTGCTCGCGCTCCTGCTGCTCGTCATCAGCGGCATGGTGATCGCGGCCCTTCAGTCCGGCGAACAGCACGGGCGGCTCGACCCCCGCTCCGCCGACCGGACCGGTAGCCGGGCCCTCGCCCAACTCCTGGCCTCTCACGGCGTATCCACCCGGGTCGTGACCACCTCCGAGGAAGCCGCGGCGGCGGCCGGCCCCGGCACCACACTCCTCGTCACCCGTCCCGACATGCTGACGCAAGATCAGCTGACGGGTCTGCACACCGCGACCGCCCACACCCCCGGTCGCATCGTCCTCCTCACCCCCGACTCCTCGTCCCTCGAAACCTTCGCGCCTGGCGTCCAGACGGATTCGCCGGCCCGCCTCTCGGCCCGCCGGCCCGCCTGTTCCCTCCCGGAGGCCCGACGTGCGGGTAACGCCGCCCTGGGCGGCCGCAGTTACACCACGTCCGTCCAAGGCGCCGATCGCTGTTACCTCAGCCGCGACCAGCCCACCCTGCTGCGTCTGCCGGCCCCCCGCTCCGGCCGCGACACCGTGCTCCTCGGCTCCCCCGACCTTCTCTACAACCACCACCTCGCCGAGCACGGCAACGCCTCGCTGGCCCTTCAACTCCTCGGTACGCACAAGCATCTGGTCTGGTACCTCCCCTCCATGAGCGACCCGTCCGCTGCTCAGGACAACGAGCGCGGCTTCCTCGATCTCATCCCGTCCGGCTGGTACTGGGCCCTGCTCCAACTCACCTTTGCCGCCGTCCTCACGGCCGTGTGGCGCGCCCGCCGACTCGGCCCGCTGGTGCCGGAAAGGCTCCCGGTCACCGTCCCTGCCGCCGAGACCACCGAGGGCCACGCCCGCCTCTACGAGCAGGCCAACGCCCGCGACCGGGCCTCGGCCGTGCTGCGCTCCGCGACCCGCACACGACTCGCCCCCCTCATCGGCGTGTCCCCGACACACGCCCACACCCCCGACGTCCTTCTCCCGGCCCTTCACGCCCACTTGACCTCCGCCCCCGGCGTCGACGCAGACCTTCACCACCTGCTCTTCGGAGCGGCCCCCACGGACGACAAGGCCTTGGTCCACCTGGCCGACCAACTCGACGCACTCGAATCCTCGATCGTTTCCCAAGAGAGGCACGCCCCTCGTGAGCACCCCGACCGCTGACAGCGCCCGAGCCTCCCTGGAGGAGCTGCGCACCGAGATAGCCAAGGCCGTTGTAGGCCAGGACCCCGCCGTCACCGGCTTGGTCGTCGCCCTCCTCTGCCGCGGTCACGTGCTCCTCGAAGGTGCCCCCGGAGTCGCCAAGACCCTGCTCGTTCGCGCCCTGTCGGCCGCTCTCGAACTCGACACCAAGCGCGTCCAGTTCACCCCTGACCTGATGCCGAGCGATGTCACCGGCTCGCTGGTCTACGACGCCCGCAGCGCCGAGTTCTCCTTCCAGCCGGGCCCCGTCTTCACCAACCTGCTGCTCGCCGACGAGATCAACCGCACGCCTCCGAAAACCCAGGCGTCCCTGCTCGAAGCGATGGAAGAGCGCCAGGTGACCGTCGACGGCACAGCCCGTCCCCTCCCCGAGCCGTTCCTGGTGGCCGCCACCCAGAACCCCGTGGAATACGAGGGCACTTACCCGCTCCCCGAGGCCCAGCTCGACCGCTTCCTGCTGAAGCTGACCGTGCCGCTCCCCGCCCGCCATGACGAGATCGACATCCTCACCCGGCACGCGGCCGGCTTCAGCCCCCGCGACCTCGGTGCCGCGGGACTGCGCCCGGTCGCCTCCACCGCTGACCTCGACGCTGCGCGAGACGCGGTCGCCAAGACCACCGTCTCCCCCGAAGTCACCGGCTATATCGTCGATATCTGCCGTGCCACCCGCGAATCCCCCTCGCTCTCTCTCGGCGTCTCCCCCCGCGGCGCCACCGCCCTGCTCTCCACCTCACGAGCCTGGGCCTGGCTCACCGGCCGGGACTATGTCACCCCCGACGACGTCAAGGCGCTTGCTCTTCCCACGCTCCGACACCGCGTCCAGCTCCGCCCCGAAGCGGAGATGGAGGGAGTCACCGCAGACTCCGTAATCAACGCCGTGCTCGCTCATCTCCCCGTCCCCCGCTGAGACGACACCGTGGCCCTCACCGGACGCACCGCCCTCATCTCCGCATGCGGAGCCCTCTTCGTCGGCTTCGTGCTGCCCAGCTGGCTCGGCATCCTCACCGTCCAACTCGCCTTGCTAGTAGCAATCTTGTGCGATCTCGCGCTCGCCGCGCCAGTGCGAAAGCTCCATTTCACCCGAACCGGTGAAACAACTGTTCGACTAACAGGCGAAGCCCACACACACCTCACGCTCACCAATCCGAGCCGCCGCACCCTGCGCGCCCAGATCCGTGACGCCTGGCCCCCGAGCTCCTTCCGCCCCGGTACGGACATCCCCGCCTCCCGCCACACCGTGCGCATCCCCGCCGCCGAACGCCGCCGCCTCACCACCACGCTCCACCCCACCCGCCGCGGTGACCACCACGCGGTCCGCGTCACCGTCCGCTCCTACGGCCCAATCGGCCTGGCAGCCCGGCAGGGAAGCCACCGCGTCCCCTGGACGCTGCGCGTCCTCCCGCCCTTCACCAGCCGCAAACACCTCCCCGCCAAGCTCGCCCGGCTCCGCGAACTCGACGGCCGCACCAGCATCCTGACCCGCGGCGAGGGCACCGAATTCGACAGCCTCCGCGACTACACCCCCGGCGACGACACCCGCTCCATCGACTGGCGCGCCACCGCCCGGCGGCAGAACCTCGCCGTCCGC
This sequence comes from Streptomyces sp. bgisy130, assembly GCF_057708345.1. Taxonomy (NCBI): domain Bacteria; kingdom Bacillati; phylum Actinomycetota; class Actinomycetes; order Kitasatosporales; family Streptomycetaceae; genus Streptomyces; species Streptomyces sp. bgisy130. Next base: position 977 of record NZ_JBYISA010000050.1, on the reverse strand, counting down.
ACCTGGCGCCCTGAGCGCGACCGCCGCATCCTGCTCGTCCTGGAGACCGGCCGTACCTCGGCGGGCCGCGTCGGCGCCATCCCCCGCCTCGATGCCTCCATGGACGCCGCCCTACTGCTCGGCGCCCTTGCCGCCCGCGCCGGTGACCGCGTGGATCTGCTCGCCTACGACCGCCGCATACGCGCTTCGGTCCAGGGCCGCACGGCCCGCGACCTCCTCCCGGCCCTGACCGACGCCCTGGCTCCCCTCGAATCCGAACTGGTCGAGGCGGATGCCCGCGGCCTGGCCGCCACCATCCACCGCCGCACCCCGCGCCGGTCCCTGATCGTGCTCTTCACCGGCCTGGACGCGGCCCCCGTGGAGGAAGCCCTCCTGCCCGTCCTTCCCAGCCTCACCCAACGCAACGAACTCATCGTCGCGGCCGTGGCCGACCCCCGCATCGAGGAAATGGCCGCCGGCCGCCACACCCCCCAGGCCGTCTACGCAGCCGCCGCCGCGGAACAAACCCGCGCCGCCCGCCGCCGCACCGCAGACCGCCTCCGCCACCACGGCATCACCGTCATCGACTCCACCCCGTCCCTTCTGGCCCCCGACCTGGCCGACGCCTACCTCACCCTGAAGTCCTCCGGCCGTCTGTAGAACCGGCTCCTTCCTCAGCCTCGACCTATGCCCGAGGGACAGGAGCCCGCAGGCACCTCCACCGGATACGTGGCTTCCCGGGGCACGCCGTCACACGGTTGGCGACAACGCCCTACTGGGGGCGAGCAAACCTCAAGGCCCTGCTGCGGGCCTGGGAAGAACGCTGCTAAGGAATGCCAAGGGACAGGGCGTCAGCCACGCCTCTTTGCCGGCAACCGATCAGTCTGGCCTTGCTTGGCGTGGTCAGGCCAGGCCGACAAGCAACCCCCACCCATCAGGCGACCGATTTCCATGCCGCCGAAAACGCGAAAAAGCCCCCCGGGAACTTTCGTTCCCGA
>NZ_JBYISA010000049.1:0-45106 GCF_057708345.1 Streptomyces sp. bgisy130 | reverse complement strand
GGTGAGCCACCGCCAGCAGGACCAGTTCCTCAACTACTGGTTCAACGACATGAAGGTCGAGTACGCCTGGGGCAACTTCCTGGAGTTCCCCTACGGCGGTTCCATCACCTGCCGCGGCGGTTCCTACATCGTCACCGGCCGCCGCCCCGAGGACTCCGGCGACTACGGGCACACCAGCACCTTCTTCCGCTTCCCGCGCGGTCCGCACCACGACTCCGTGCAGCGCTTCCACGCCGAGGACATCCGCTTCGAGGTGCGCGACCCGGACACCGTCGTGATCGACTGCGCCTGGGACAGCGGCACGGTGCACTTCAACGACTGCGACGACACCGCGCAGGCCTTCAAGTCCTTCGCCGAGGAGAGCAGCCCCCATCGCTACCGCATCGGCTCCCAGGGCCCGCTCGTGCGGTACGACTCCTGCCAGCTGTCCGGGCAGCACTCCTACGAGCAGGACGGAGACGGGGCCGGACCCAAGGCCCGCTATGACATGTGCCGGCTGCGCAATCACTCCCCGCAGGACTTCATCAAGGGTGCGGGCGACCGGGTGAAGTTCCTCGACTGTCTGGGGGCCTGAACGGGCCGCGGAGGGCGGGAATCCGGGGGTCCGGAAACGCCGCTGACGCCCTGTGTGCCCGCTGCCACCCCCTCGCCGACGGTGACCAACGGCACACATACTGGTCAGTAATGTTGCCGCTGGTCGGGCCTAGAGTGAGGGCCGCAAGGGCGCCGCCGGGCACCGGCGGCGGCCCGCCCTCCGAGCCGACCAGGGAGACTGCATGCGTTCTCCGAAGGACTTCTTCCGCCCGCTGGCAGTCGGGGCGCCCACACCGGTACGCGAGGTACCGTTCCGGCCGTCCCGGATGATCCACTTCTTCGACCCGGGCAACGAGAAGATGGCCGCCAAGGTGCCGGCCATCGCGCCCACCGTGGACGTACTGCTCGGCAATCTGGAGGACGCGGTCGCCGCCGACCGCAAGGAAGCCGCCCGGTCGGGTCTGGTGAAGATCGCCAAGGCCACGGACTTCGGCGACACCCAGCTGTGGACCCGGGTCAACAGCCTGGACTCGCCGTGGGCGCTGGACGATCTGCTGACGCTGGTCACCGAGATCGGCGACAAGCTGGACGTCATCATGGTGCCCAAGGTCGAGGGCGCCGAGGACATCCACTACGTCGACCGGCTGCTCGCCCAGCTGGAGGCGAAGGCACGGATCCAGCGGCCGATCCTGGTGCACGCCATCCTGGAGACCGCCACCGGCGTCGCCAACGTGGAGGAGATCGCCGGAGCCAGCCCCCGGATGCAGGGCATCTCGCTCGGCCCCGCCGACCTCGCCGCCAGCCGCCGGATGAAGACCACCCGGGTCGGCGGCGGACACCCCGGCTACCTGGTGCGGGAGGATCCGCACGACACGGACGCCGACGCGCCGCGGGCCACCTTCCAGCAGGACCTGTGGCACTACACCCTGGCGCGGATGGTCGACGCCTGTGCGGCGCACGGCATCCTGCCGTACTACGGGCCGTTCGGTGACATCAAGGACGTCACCGCCTGCGAGGACCAGTTCCGCAACGCCTTCCTGCTGGGCTGCGTCGGCGCCTGGAGCCTGCACCCGGTGCAGATCGCCATCGCCAAGAAGGTCTTCTCCCCCGCACCCGCCGATGTCGCCTGGGCCCGCCGGGTCATCGAGGCGATGGGCGACGGCACCGGCGCGGTGATGATCGACGGCAAGATGCAGGACGACGCCACGTACAAGCAGTGCCAGGTGGTCGCCGAACTCGCCGATGCCCTCGCCGCCCGCGACCCCGAGCTGCGCGACGCCTACGCCGCGGCCGAAAAGGAGTAAGACCCGTGTCCGACGCGATCCTGCGACCGCGCCGCTCCGTGCTCTACATGCCCGGTGCCAATGAACGCGCCCTGGAAAAGGCCAAGTCCCTGCCCGCCGACGCGCTGATCCTCGACCTGGAGGACGCCGTCGCCCCCGATGCGAAGGCGGACGCCCGCAAGCGGGTCGCGGCCGCCGCGGCCTCGGGGGAATACGGCTACCGGGAGGTGACGATCCGGGTCAACGGGCCCGGCACCGCCTGGCACGCCGACGACCTCCGGGCCGCCGCCGAGGCCGGTCCGGACGCGGTGGTGGTGCCCAAGGTGGACTCCGCCGACACCGTGCGGGAGGTCGAGCGGGCGCTCGAAGCCGCCGGCGCTCCGGACCGGACGGCCATCTGGGCCATGGTCGAGACCCCGCGCGCGATGCTGAACGCCCGTGCCGTCGCCGCCGCCAGCGAACGCCTCACCGTGCTGGTGATGGGCACCAACGACCTGGCGAAGGAGTTGCACGCCGAGCATGTTCCCGGCCGGGCCCCGCTGCTGACCGGACTGTCCCTGGCGCTGCTGGCCGCGCGTGACACCGGCAAGGCGATCCTGGACGGCGTCTACAACGACGTGAAGAACGCCGAGGGGTTCGAGGCCGAGTGCGTGCAGGGCCGGCAGTTCGGGTTCGACGGAAAGACGCTCATCCATCCCTCGCAGGTCGAACCGTGCAACCGGGCCTTCGCCCCGTCCGCCGACCAGATCGCCCACGCGCGGAAGGTCATTGACGCCTTCGACGAGGCGACCCGCGAGAGGCGCGGTGTGGTCACCGTCGACGGCCGGATGATCGAGAACCTGCATGTCGAGGACGCCCGCCGGATTCTCGCCCTCGCAGAGGCGATCGCCGGACGGTAGGGCGGGTCCGCGAGGTCCTGCCTGGCTCGCGCCCTTCCCGCGCCCGCGGGAAGGGCGGCGCGGTTTTCAGGGCCGTCACGGTGAATCCCATAATCGGACAGGGTGAACAATCGGGACCGGCCGTTGCTCAGGCTTGGTGGTGCGGGGCATCCGGGATAGCAAGATCCCCGGGGTTCCCACCATGAGTGCAGGAGCACAGAGTGAAGAAATCGGCACGCGTCAATGTCGTGATGGCAGGAGCCTGCGGTCTGCTCCTGGCCGCGGGTACGGTCTCGCCCAGCCTGGCGTGGGCCGCGCCGGCCGGCGGCGACGGGGTCTCGAACAGCGACACCGTCGCCCGCTTCGACGCCAGATTCCGCTGCGCGCACCGGGCCAGATTCTGTATCAACGGCCCGGTGCTCAGCGGCAATTTCAGGAGATCGCAGAACGTCCATGTCTCCGGCACCGTCAGCAACAGCGGCAGCCCGACCAACACCAACGCGAACACCAACGACGACACGGGCGGCACGACCGGCACGGCGACCAAGTCCGGCAACAACGAGCAGCATATCCACCACCACCGCGAGTGAGACGGTGGGTGCGCGGTGAGCCGCTCCGGTCCCGGGCGTTCCGGTGCCGGAGCGGCTTCGGGCGAGCACGCTCTCCGGGCGGCGGTGCCGGACGGCCGGGTGCCGGTGCGACGCGGTGCCGGTGGTCTCTCGGCCCGGCGCGGATCAGTGGTGGAAGAGGCCCAGTCCGAGGACGCGCTGGACGTTGTTGCCGCTGCCCGACGAAGCACCCGTGACGGAGTTGGCAGCGTTGGTGGTTCCGTTGGTGTTGGAGAGGTTGCCGCTGTTGTTCGGGTTCCCGTGGTTGATGAAGTTGCCGCTGTTCAGGCTGTTGCCGCTGTGCACCGGCCCGTTCACACAGGCGTGAGGAGACGCCAACACCGGTGACCTGAAGTGGATCTGGCCCAGGCGGTTGTTGCAGACCACCCCGTTGACCGTGCCGTTCAGGGTGCCCACATCGGCGTCCGCCACCGTGGAGAGCAGCGAGTCCGGAAGCGTCACCGCCTGGGCCGCCCCGCCGCCGAACAGCACCAGCCCGCACGCCCCGACGACCGTTCCCGCCTGCACAATTCTTCTCACGACGCTCCTCGCCTCTTCATCCGTCCGATGCCAGACGTATCGTGCTGCCGCGGCCGGCCCGCACCGGCGTTCAACCCGCGGGGAGGAAACCCCTGGCGGCCACAATCAGCCGGGTGGCCCATACTCCCGAGGTGACGGCGGGGCGTCAGGTGACGCTGTGCGGATGGCAGGCCGTCGCCGAGCGGGGCGGCCAGGACTGGGGGGCGAGGATGCCCAGGACATAGGCACGGGCCACGAGGGCGGGTCGGGTCGGGGCGTCCAGGAGGTCGCGCAGCCGGCTGAGGTGGTAGTCCACGGTCTGCCGGGAGAGGTGCAGGGACGTGGCGATCTCCGCGTTGCTGTGGCCGGCGGCCAGCAGGGACAGGATGCGTACCTGACTTGCCGTCAGTGGTGGATGGGGATCGTGTGCGAGCCCCTGGTGGGTGACGATCGCCCAGACACTGGTGGCGCGGTCCGCGCTCCGGCCCACCGTGGTCAGATGCAGCCGGGCGCGGCGCTGCTGACCGCGGGCGTCCGTGAGCACCACGGTCGTCTGGATGCGCCGGCTGCGCCGGGCTATGAGATCGAGCCAGCTGCGGTGCAGCCCCGGTAATTCCGGCGTCGGGCCGAGCACGGTGTGCGCACGGCGGCCGACCAGGTCGGAGAGCCGGGTCCGCAGCAGTTCGGCGGCCGCGGCGCTGGCCTGCTGGATGCGTCCGCCCGCGGAGATCAGGGCGCACGGCAGTCCGCTGTGATCGCGCAGCGCATGCAGGCTCTCCTCGGCCTCCCGGCGCTGGCGCAGGGCGCGGGTGTAGTCGCTGATGTCGATGTAGATGCCCGCCACACACCGCCGGCTGCCTTCCCGGACAGGGAAGCGATGGCCGACCGCCTGGCCGCCGGTGCCGTCGAAGCGGTGGTAGGTGAGGGTGTGCCGGACCGGTTTGCCGCGTTCGAGCACCTCCCGGTCCAGGCTCAGGACCCGGTCGGCGTCGGCCGGGCCGTCGACGTCGGTGACGTCCTTGCCGATGATGTGCTCCGGTGTGGTGCCGTACAGGTGGGCGTAGGCGTGGTTCGCCCAGAGGTAGCGCCCGTTCCCGTCCCGGATGAAGGCCGCGGCGGGGGCGAGGTCCGCGAAGGCGTCGTAGCGGCGGGGGCCGGCCGTTTGGGGGCCGACTTCCACCGCCAGTCCACGGGAGCGGCCCTGCCGGGGGACGCCGAGCGGCCAGTTCACATCGAAGACCCGGCCGTCGAACTGGGCCTGCCAATGGCTGATTTCGGGTGTCTCGGCCGGCCCGGCGAGTTCCTTGCGGACGGTGTCGAGGAACCGCTGGGCGGTCACCGTGTCGTCGAAGGCGCCTCCGCCGCTGTCGATCACGCGTAGCTCACGGTCGGCCTCCCACCAGGACACCGGAAGGTGTTCGAGCAGCGACTTCAGACTGGTCTCGTCCACGACGGGCCCCTTAGTGGTGGTGAGATCAACGGGTTTCGGACGGCGCGCCATCGCCATGCGTATCCCCCGGCGTGGGCAGGCATGCCCGGTTCTCGGCCGATCTGGCGATATCCGCGCGTTCACATCTGCTGCGCTGCGGAGATGCCATACGGCATCACGGAACCTTCACGACGGCATGACGGTATCCACAACTCTGGCATTTGCCTGAGCGGTTGCGGCCCGAAGAGGGGAACGGTGGGCCGCACGGCTGCTTCGCTAGAGGGAACGGCGTTCGGATCCGGGGGGCCGGGCGCTGCCAGCCGTTCCGATGGTTCCCACGTATGAAAAGGAGTCGGATTCCAGTGAGCAAGGTGCTGTTCGTGTATGCCAAGGGTGGTCCGCCCTTGGGGTACGCCCTGTCACGGGTCGCCGCACGGTCGGCAGTGCACCTGCTGGCGCTCAGCGCGCTCCCTCCCACCGTGGCCGCGTCCGCGGACCGGCTGTGTGCTTCGGTGCTGTGCCCCGCCGAGTCCGAACGGCGCGACCTGGTGTCCCTGATCGTCTCCCGGGCCCAGGCGGTGGGCGCGGACGCGGTCGTCACGTTCTCCGAGTACGCCGTCGTCGCGGTCGCGGAGGCCTGCGAGAAGCTGGGCCTGGCCGGCGCGGGCAGCTGCTGTGCCCTGGCCCGCGACAAGCGGATGATGCGGCGCACCTGGCAGGAACAGGGCATCTCCCAGCCCCGGTTCCGGCCGGTCGCCACCGCACAGGATCTGCACGACGCGGCCGCCGCGCTCCGCTTCCCCCTGCTGTTGAAGGCCGCCTGGAGCGCCGGCTCCACCGCCCACCGGACTCTGCGCTCCGCCGAGGACGTACCGGCGGCCTGGGAACGGGCCCGGGAAGTGATGGCCGAATCCGCCCAACTGGGTTACGCCGAGCTGCATGTGGCCGACGCCGGGGCCGACTTCCTCGTCGAGGAGATCGTGCCGGGCACCGCCACCGGGTGGTTCGACCAGGAGGGCTGGGGCGACTACGTCAGTGTCGAAGGCGTCGTCGTGAACGGCGACTTCCGTCCGGTCTGCCTCAGCGGGCGGATGCCGACGGTGGAGCCGTTCACCGAACGTGCCGGGATCACCCCGGCCGCGCTGCCGCACGACGCCCAGCGGCGCATCGTGGCCCTGGCGCGCGAGGCCGTCGATGCGCTGGGGTTGCAGAACTGCGGTACGCACACCGAGATCAAGCTCGGCGCGGACGGGCAGATGTGGGTGATCGAGACCGCCGCCCGGTTCGGCGGGGCGATGACCGTCCCGCAGATCGAGGAGGTCTTCGGCCTGGACCTGATCGGCATGCTCACCGACCATCTGCTGGGGCGGCCGGTCTCCTGGCCCGCCGAGGTGCGCACCCCGCAGGAGGCGCACGGCGCGGCCGGTTCCCTGGTCGTGCTGGCCGTCGACGGCGCCGGTGCGGCCTGGCCGGACCAGCGGGTCTGGGACTTCCCGACGGTGCGGGACGCGGTGCCGCTGAGCGCCGGCAGTCATCTGTCCGTGGTCGCCGAGAACTCGCTCCCGGACGGGGCGCCGGTGCCGGTGTACGACCCGGCCGCGGGCGCCAACACCATGGCGGCGCTGTGCCTGTTGTCCGCCACCGACCCGGAGACCGTGATCCATGACTTCCGGAACCTGGTGGACGCCCTGCCCCAGGTGCTCCCCACGGCCGGCCCCACCACGGAGGTGCACGCATGACCACCACCGCCGTTCTGCCCGCCGGCGCCCCCGGCCCGGTCACCGACCGCACCGTCATCGGTGAGAACCTCTCCCTGCCGCTGTTCCGCACGCTCTCGGGTGTGCTGGCCGGTCACCCGTACCTCAAGGTCGTGGTGGACCGGATCGAGGACACCTGGCATCTGCTCGACACCGCCGTCCACCCCTTCCACGTCAACTACATCGCCACCCGCGTCCTGGGCATGGAACTGACGGAGCTGGACTCCTGCCTGGACGCCTTCAACGCCTCGGTCTACATGGACCCCGAGCGCCGCTTCCTGCTGGGTGTGCTCTCGCTGCACACCGATGAGGACACCGAGGGCCGGGAGCGGCCCTTCCTCGTGCTGGAGACCACCGAGGCCGACACCATGAACGGCCGGCTGCTGGAGGAGTTCTACACCTTCGTCCGGCACCGGGTCGACGGCCGGCTGCCGCTGCTGCTGAAGCCGGCGAACCACGGGCAGGAGCACGAACTCGCCGCGATCAGCGACGTACGGGTGCCGCGGATCCTCGGCCATCAGCTGTTCGGCAACCGCACCCGCACCCCGCTCAACCCGGGGGAGGCCGTCGGCCGGCTCCGCTACTTCCGGACCCTTGAGGAGTACGCGGCCGCGGCCGACGGGCTCGACTGGTCCGACATCGTGGCCATGCCGTGTCTGCCGGACGATGTGCCGCGGGTGGCCGGCTTCCTCAACACCTCGCCGGGCACCCCGCTCTCGCACACCAATGTCCTGGCCTCCGGCTGGGGCATCCCCAACGCGATCGTCCGTGACCTGGAGCGGATGGTCGACGCGGACGTCCTCGACGGTGCCTGGGTCCGCTACCGGGTCCAGGACGACGAGATCACCCTCGTCCCGCTGGCCCACGCCCCGACGCTGGAGGCCCCGGCCTGGCACCAGCAGCGGATCCGGATGGAGCCCCCGCTGCTGGAGGACGTACCGGCGCTGTGGCTGCACCGGCTGCGCCGCGCCGACCGGGACCGGTACGGGACCAAGGCCGCCAACCTCGGCGAGCTCCATCACGTCCTCGACAGCCGTACCGCCGACCTCACCGCCTTCTACGGACAGCCCAGGCCGCCGCGCGCCGACCTCTACGGCCACCTCGCGGCCCGCCTCGGCGCCAAGGACGCGACGCCCGGGGAACTGCGTGCCGCGGCGGCCGACTTCGTGGGCGGGGTCATCGCGGCGCCCCACGGGGTCGCCCTGCCCTTCGCCCTTCAGCACCGCTTCCTGACGTCCTCGCCGGCCGTGCAGCAGGGCCTGGGCAAGCTCAAGATGGCGCTCGAACTCGACGCCGTCGACGTGCTGGACGCGCTCTGTTTGCATTTGCAGCAGCTCATCCGGAACACCCCGCTGCCCGAGGACGTGAGCCGCCAGATCACCCAGGCGCTGCCCGGCGGCCCGGCCACCGGCCGGCGTCTGGTGGTGCGGTCCTCCTCCAACGCCGAGGACCTGCCCGGGTTCTCCGCGGCCGGGGTCTACGAGTCGATCACCACGGTCCACGGCGCGGACGAACTCCTGGACGCGGTACGCCAGGTGTGGGCCTCCCTGCTGTCGCCGCGCAGTGTCCGGCTGCGCCACCAGGCGGGCATCTCCCTCGACGACACGTACATGGGCGTGATCATCCAGGAGTATGTGCCCGCTGACCTCGGCGGTGTGCTGGTCACCTGCAATCCGACCCGGCGCGAGGACTTCCGCAACGTCTACCTCAACTGCTCCCCCGGCTCACCCGAGACGGTCGTCGACGGCACGACGCTGCCGCTCCAGTACCTGTACAACACGGTGGAGGGCGGCGGCCGTACCGTCGCGCTCGGTTCGTCCGGCCAGGATCTGCCCGTGGACACCCGGGACAAGCTGGCGCGGCTGGCGCTGACCGGGCGGCTGCTCCAGTCCCACTTCAGCGACACCGACGTGGACCATCCGCTCGACATCGAGTGGCTGATGACCGATCAGGGGGACTTCCGCCTGGTCCAGATCCGCCCCTACTCGCTGTGATCCGCCGGTTCACCGGCCCGCTGCGCACCCGCCGGTCCCGGCCCGCGGGTGCGCCCCTGCCACCGCGGGCCCGACGGATCATCCGGCTGAACAACGGCTTCCAGCTGCTGTTCAACCTGTTGTGGTGGATGCCGGTCTTCTACGCCTACCAGCGGGAGGCGGGGCTCTCCGACGGGGAGATCTTCGGCATCCAGAGCATCTACTACGTCGCGTTCTGCCTCTTCGAGATCCCGACCGGGATGGTGGCCGACCGTATCGGTGCCCGCAACTGTCTGCGGGCCGGTGCCGTCGTGATGACCGCGGCGAACCTGGCGCCGGTCTTCGCGCCCAGCTACACCGGCTTCCTGGTGCACTTCCTGGCCATCGCCGCGGGCCGCTCGCTGACCTCCGGCGCCGCCAGCGCCTATCTCTACGACGGCCTGGCGGCCGAGGGGGCGGGCGAGCACTATCTGAAGGCCGAGGGCCAGGCGCGGGCGCTGGGGCTGGCGGCGAAGGTGCTGTGCTGGCCGCTGGTCGGTCCGCTGATGGCCGTCGCGCACCCCACGCCGTATGTGCTGAGCGCCGCGAGCGCAGCGGGTTCGCTCGTCTGTGCCGTGGTGCTGCCGCGGCAGGCGACGGCCCGGGACGGCGGCCCCGGCAAGGGGACGTCGCGCGACGGACCGGTGTTCCTGCGCGATGCCGTCTCCGCGCTGCGCTGGGTGTGGGCCACCCCCTGGCTCGCGCTGCTCATGGTGCAGGGCGTCGCGGTCTTCACGCTCTCCCGTATCTGTCAGGTCAACCTCTTCCAGCCGGTGCTGCTGGACCACGGCATCCCGGAGAGTTCGCACGGCGGGGTGCTGGCCGCGATGACCGTCGCGGAGGCGGTGGCCTCGGCCCGTCCGCAGTGGCTCGGCAGACGGCTGTCACCGGTGGCCTGGGTGTCGCTGCTCAGTCTGGCGATGGCGGGCACGCTGGCGGGCAGCACGCTGGGCGGGCCGTGGACCGTGGTGGCCCTGCTGTGCGTGTTCGCCGCGGTCACCGGCTTCGCCTATCCGCTCCAGCGCAAGCTGGTGAACGACGCCATCCCGGCGGGGGCGCCCCGGGCCACCCTGCTGTCCGTCGAGAGCATCGTGGACCGGGGTGTGTGTGCGCTGGCGGCGGTGGCCGCGGGGGCCTATCTCTCGGCGGGCCGGCTGGACGCGCTGCTGTGGCACAGCGCGCTGGCCACCGGTGTGGTGATGGTGGTCCTCCAACTGGTCCTGCGGCGTGCCCCGGGCCGCCGCAAGGTCGCTCCGGTGGCCGAGCCGGAGACGGAGCTGGTCACCACAGCAGGAAACCCCTGAGCGGCACCGTCATACTGGGGACGTGCGGGGTACCGGAGCCGGGCGCTACGGCGAAGGGCTGTTCCGTCCGGAAGAGACCGGCGAGGCCGCCCGTATCGACCTGGGCGCGCTCGCCTATGACGAGGTGAGCACGGCCCGGCTGGCGGCGCTGGGCGCCGGGCCCGGGTGGTCCTGTCTGGACGTGGGCGCGGGTACCGGCACCGTCGCGCGATGGCTGCTGGAGTCGGCGGGTGTCACGGCGGTCCTCGCGGTCGACCGTGACACCCGGTCCCTGGACGCCGACCGGACTCCGGGGCTGTCGGCACTGACCGCCGACATCACCGCGCCGGACTTCGACCCCGGCCGGTTCCAGCTGGTCCACGCACGGTTCGTGCTGATGCATCTGCGCTCCTGGCGCCGCATGATCACCAAGCTGGCCTCGCTGGTCGCGCCCGGTGGTGTGCTGGTGCTCAGCGACGCCGTGGACCTGACGACCGCCGGGGCGCCGGCCACCCCGTACACCACGGTCATGCGGGCGATGTGGCACGGGCTCCGGCAGTCCATCGGCACGGACATCTCCTGGGTGCCCGACTATCCGTACCTGTTGCGGGAGGAGGGCCTCGGCCGGGTGGCCGCCGAGATCCATGTCCCCCCGCTGGTGCCCGGCAGCCCGCTCAGCCGTTTCTGGGCCGACACCTGGGACCGGGCGCGGGACGCCCTGCTGGCGACCGGGCAGGTGGACGCGGCCGGGATCGAGCGGGCCGGACGCGAGCTGTCGTCGGACGACGGCGCCGGCCTCTCCCCCGGGATGCTCACCGCGTGGGGCTGGCGGACCGAGGAGGCCGTCCGGGAGGGGCACCTCTGAGGAGGTCGTCCGCGAGGGGCACTTCTGACGTGCCGCCGGCCGGACGGTCCGGTCCGTCGGCCGGCGGGGCGCGGTCAGCGGTGCTGCGCCGGGTCCGGTGACTGCCCTTCCGCCGTGGGGAGTTGCTGGGTGGAGCAGTGGATTCCGCCCCCGCCCTCGCCGATGTTGTCGACCGGCACCTGAACCACCTTCCGTCCCGGATACTGCTCGCGCAGGACGGCCGCCGCCCGGCTGTCCGCCTTCCGGTCACCGAAGCGGGGCATGACGACCGCGCCGTTGGCCACGTAGTAGTTGACGTAGCAGGCCAGGAAATCCTTCCCGCGCCGCCCGAAGTCCGCCGGCTCGGGCAGTTCGACGACCTCGATCCGCTTCCCGCGGGCGTCGACGGCCCGGTCCAGGACGCCGCGGGCCTGTTCGTAGGCGCCGGTGAAGGGGGTGCGGGGCGCGCCCTTCGCGGGGGTGCTGAGGACCACGACGCCGGGCGCGGAGAACCGTGCCAGCGCGTCGATGTGATAGTCCGTGATGTCCCTGCCCTTGACGCCCTTCACCCAGATCACCTTCGTGGCGCCGAACAGGTCCTTGAGCTTCCGCTCCAGCTCCGCGCGGGTCTTGCCGGGGTTGCGGTTGTCGTTGACGAGGGAGCTCTCGGCCACCATCAGGGTGCCCCGGCCGTCGCCCTCCACGGCCCCTCCCTCACTGACGAGCGGGGCCTTGATCCGCGGGATCCGCCCGTCGGCCAGCACCGCGCGGGCGACCCGGCGGTCATGTCCGTGCTCCTGCTTGCCGCCCCAGCCGTTGAAGTTGAGGTCGACACCGGCGACGCCGTCGGGGCCGAGCACGAAGACCGGTCCGGTGTCCCGCATCCAGAGGTCGTCCACCGGCGTCGGGATGACCTCCACCCCGGACCCGCAAGCCCGCTGCGCGGCCTTCGCGTCCCGGTCCCCGGCCAGCAGCAGCACCGGCTCGAACTCGGCGACGGTCCGGGCGAGTCGGGCGATGTCGGCGCGCACTCCGCCGACGTCCGGCCCCCAGATCCGCCGGCTGGGCCAGGACAGGTAGGTCGCCTCGTGCGGATGCGCCTCGTCGGGCAGCCGCCATCCGCCGCCCGGCCGCGCCGCCGCGGGGACGGCGTCGGTCCCGTGCGGTGCGGCCCCGTCGCGGTCCGGTGTGCCGCAGCCGCTCAGGGCTCCCCCGAGGGCGGTGGCGACCGCCGCTTGCAGTGTCTGACGTCGGGATATTTCCACGGTCAACTCCCTGACTGAAAATTTGGTCAGGACGATGGTAGGGCATGATCGGATCCGAGCCACCTTGATTTCTTCGGACAGCGGGAGCATTCGATGCCGGACAGGCCCACCCAGATCCTCGAAGCCGCCGCCCGGCTGATCGCCCGGCGGGGCGTCCGCGGGCTGCGTGTCGAGGAGGTTTCCGCGGAGGCCGCCGTCTCGACCGCACTGATCTACTACCACTTCAAGGACCGCGCCGGACTGCTGCGCCGCACCCTGGAGTTCATCAGCCGGCGCGCGGTCCGCTACACGGACGCCGCGCTGGAGACCTCCGACGATCCCCGGGTACAGCTCACCGAGATGCTGCTGCTGGAGCTCCAGGACAGCCCCCAGGTCAGGGAGAACAGCGCGGCCTGGGGCGAGTTGCGTGCCACCGCCGTCTTCGACCCGGACCTGCGGGAGCTGCTGGCCGACGCGACCCGGGAGTGGGTGAACGATCTCGCCGGGCTGCTGCGCCGCGCCCAGGAGGCCGGTCCGGACGGGGCCAGGACCGACCCGTATGCGGCGGCCGAGCGGCTCACCGCGCTCGTCGAGGGCCTGAGCGAACGCTGGCTGAGCGGCACCACCTCGCTCCAGCGGGCCCATGAGCTGCTCCGCGGCGCCGTCGAGACGGAACTCCGGCCGGTCTGACCGATCTTGCACCCCGGCTGCCCCCGCCCCACGGCGGGGGCAGCCGTGTGTTTGAACCGGTGAAAGGCCCCGCCACCACACGGTTACGGCGCCGGCGCGGCCGCCATAGCGGATGAACTCAGCGCTTCGGTGAATAAGCGGACATCAACGACTGTTTTCGGTCGGAGTCCGGCACGTGACGCTCTGCGCGTGATCGCCCGTTCTCACACGGTCCCCACCATGGGATCCGTCGCCCGCCAAGGAGCACGACAGGTGGCGGTCCTCCGGTAGTTGGCCGTATCTGACGGAAAATTTTTTGTCTTGGTGGGTAAATAGTGAAGAAAGGCGACCGAAAGTGTGCATCTGTTTTTGACCATCGATCGGCCGCTCAGCGATGGTCCTTCGCATGCCCGTCATACCCCGACCCGCGGCCAGCGGCCCGCTGCGCCTGCGCGACTTCCGTCTTCTGCTCGCCGGTGCCGCGGCCGGCCAACTCGGCGCCCAGGTCACCCTGGTCGCCCTGCCCCTCGTCGCGGTATTGGAGCTCAACGCCCCCGCCTTTCAGGTGGGGTTGCTCACGGCCGCGGAGACCGCCGCGTTCCTGCTGGTCGGACTGCCGGCCGGGGCCTGGGTCGACCGGATGCGCAAGCTGCCGCTGATGATCCGGGCCGATGTCGTACGGGCCGTGGCGATGGCCAGCATCCCGCTGGCCGCCGTCGCCGGGGTGCTGACGATGGCGCAGCTGTATCTCGTCGCCCTCGTCACCGGTGTGGCGACGGTCTTCTTCGACGTGGCGCATCAGAGCTTTGTGCCGCACCTGCTGCCCAAGGATCAGCTGGTTGCGGGCAACGGGGCGCTGGAGACCATCCGTTCCTCGGCGCAGGTGGCCGGTCCCGGGCTCGGCGGCGGTCTCGTCCAGCTGCTCGGGGCCTCCCTCGCCATCGTCGCCGACGCGGTCGGCTATGTGCTCTCGGCGCTGTTCCTGTGGGGGATCAAGCAGCCCGAGAGCCGCCCGGAGCGCGGCGCGGGGACGTCCCTGCGCCAGGACATCGGTGAGGGGCTGCGGTTCGTGTTCGGGCACCGTCTGCTGCGGGTGATCGCGGTGACGACGGGCCTGGCGAACTTCTTCACCGCGACGCTGATGGCCACCCAGTCCGTCTTCCTGGTCCGGGTGCTCGGGCTGGCGCCGGGCGTGGTCGGCCTCGTACTGGCCGCCTCGGCGGTGGGCGGGCTCGCCGGGGCGCTGTGCGCGGGGCGGCTCGCCGCCCGGCTCGGCCAGGCCCGGATCATCTGGCTGTCCGCGCTGGCCACCGGCCCCTTCGCGCTGTTGTGGCCGCTCTCCGGGCGCGGCGCGGGCGCGGCACTGTTCGCGGTCGGCTCCGGTGTGGTCTTCTTCGGCGCGGTCGTCTACAACGTCGCGCAGGTGAGCTTCCGTCAGGCGCTGTGTCCGCCCCGGCTGCTCGGCCGGATGAACGCCACTCTGCGGTTCCTGATGTGGGGCACCCTGCCGCTCGGTGCCCTGGCCGGCGGTGCGCTGGCCGACGCGTTCGGCGCCCGCACGGCGCTGGCGTGGTGCGCGGCCGGATTCCTGCTCGTGCCGCTGCCGCTGCTGCTCTCCCCGCTGCGCCGGATGCGGGACCTGCCGGCCGCCGAGGCGGCCGAGGACTCCCCCGCCGACAGCACGGACCCGGCCGAGCCCGCGTCCGTCGGCTGACCGCCGGCCGCCGTATCCGGCCCGGACCTTCTCTCTCCACTCTCTCTCCGCGCACGGCCTTCCCACCCGCACCGCCCCCTGGCGATGCGCGACCGTCACGACAAAGAGGATCACGTGCTCAGCATCACGAGCCAGTACCTGGCCCGTTTCCGGCGGTTGGACGCCGGTGACGGCACCCCGGTCCTGCTGCCCGTCACGGGCGCCCAGCGTCGCTTCGCGCTGGTGCGTGCCATGGACCCCCATGGGCGGCCGGATCTCGTGCCGATGTTCTTCGCCTTTCCGCGCGGCACGGTCGACCCCGTACGCCTCGCGGCGGCCGCGAACCGTCTCGCCGCCCGGCACCCCGTGCTCCGTGCCCGGCCCACCGTGCTGCGCGGCGCCCCCGTACTCCGCCTGGAGCGGCCGCAGGTCCCTGTGATCCAGGAGACCTGCGCGCCCGGCGAGGACGCGGCCACCGTAGTGCGCCGGGCCCTGGGCCGGTGGGCGCCGGAGGGCGCACCGATGCGGCTGTTCCTGGTGCCGGACGGTCCGGAGGGCGCGGAGGAGGTGCTCGCCGTCGTACTGGACCACAGCGTGTGCGACGGCCAGTCGCTGGCCCGGCTCGTCGGGGAACTCGGCGCCGGCTACGACGAGGACCCGGGCGCCGAGGGCCCCGCTCCCGCCGATGTCGCGGCCGAGCTGGCCGCCTACCGGGACGCCGTGCTGCGGCAGCTCGACGCGGAGGAGCGCGCGGGGGCGCCGGAGGCCATGGCGTACTGGGGCGAGCGCCTGCGCACGGTGTGCGAACAGGCCCCCGTGGCCCGGCCGGAGCCCCTCGCCCCCGGTGCGCCGCCGAGCGGCTCGGCCGTGCTGCGGATGCCCGCGCCCGCCGACGGGGTGCCGTTCCCCGAGCTGCTCGACGCCTGTCGCGCGGCGGCGGCGGTGCTGTACGGGGCGGGCCATGTGGTGCCGCTCGGCTACCCGTGGGGCGGCCGACCGGCCGGTGCCGCGCCGGTGCTCGGCTGTTTCCTCAACACCGTGGTCTTCCCGACCGCCACGGGCGACGCGCCCACCGCCTCGGCCACGGCGGCCGCCTGGTGGGACGACCTGGACCATGCCGCCACCCCCTTCGACGCCGTGGTGCACGCCGCCCGCGCGGCCGGCTCCGGCTGGCGCGGCCGGCTCGACGGCATGCTGACCGTCGACGACACCCGGCGCCAGCCGCCGCTCCGCCTGGGCGGGGTGACCGGCCGGGAGATCCATGTCGACGGCCGGGCGGTCCGCGGCCCCTTCGCGGTCTCCGTCTCCCAGGGCTCCGGGCTGCGGCTGCGCATGGTGTGGGACCGCGCGGTGCTGCCCGATCACGCCGCCGAGAGCGCCTTCTGCGCCCTGGCCGACGCGGTGCGGACACCCGTACCGACGGCCGGCTGACCCGGGGCCCGCCCCCGCGCCCACGACCTGACCCGGGGCAACGCCCCCGCACTCACCAACCGACCCCGCCGGACCTGCCGCGCGATCCGCGGCGCGGTCCGTGCAACCCCCCACAGGCCGGGCCCGACCATGTCCCGGCCGAGCACATCAGACCCGACGACCTCAGGGATCGCCCATGCTTCCGCTCTCCTCCTCGCAGGAGATCGTCTGGCTGCACGAACAGGTGCAACCGGGCAGCCGCGCCTACAACTTCACCGCCGCCCTCGACCTGTGGGGCACGCTCGACACCGACGCGCTGCGCGACGGACTCGCCGCCACCCTCGACCGGCACGCCGGTCTGCGGCTGGAACTCGTCGCCGTCGCCGGGGCGATGCCGGGACAGCGGGTCGCCGCGGCCTGTGCGCCGCGGCTGCGCACGGTGGACCTGAGCGGGGCGGCGGACCCGGAGGCCGCGTTCCAGGACCTGCTGCGCACCGAGGCGGAGACCCCGCTCGACACCTACGAGGCACCGCTGCTGCGCTGGACGCTGGTACGGCTGGCGGACGAGCGGCACCGGCTCATCCACGTCGAACACCATCTGATCCACGACGGCCACTCGTTCGCGATCCTGCTGCGGGACGTGTTCACCGTCTACCGGGGCCGCGTCCTGGGCGAGCCGGTGGAGCTGCCGCCCGCTTCCTCGTACGCCGACCATGTCCGGTCCCGGTCCGGGGACGAGGCGACCGCGGAGCGCCGGGACGGTCTGGAGTTCTGGGCCGAGGCGCTGCGGGAGAAGTCCTACGACCTGCCGCTGCCCGGTCTGGCCCGGCCCGGGGCCCGGCGGCGGCACCACGGCGGCCAGTTACGCCAGTCGATCGGTGCGGATCTGGCGGAGCGGCTGCGGGCCCACGCCCGGGACCGTGGGCTGACCCCGTTCGCCACGCTCCTCGGGCTCTTCGCCGAGCTGCTGCGCCGGCACAGCGGCCGCGCGCAGATGGTGATCGGCACCGCGGTCGGCAACCGTCCGCGCGGTTTCGAGGACGCCGTGGGCATGTTCGTCAACACCATCCCGCTCCCGCTCCGGCTGGACCCGGCCGCGCCGGCCGAGGAGTCCATGGACGAGGTGACCGACACCCTCATCCGTGCGCTGCCGCACCAGGAAGTGCCGATCCAGGAGCTGACCCGCGCACTCGGGCTGCACACCTCGGGGGCGGACAACCCGCTGTTCGACGTCATGTTCAGCGCGCACGACGCCGAGCTGCCCGACATCGAGGTGCCCGGCCTGGACATCACCCTGTTCGAGGGCTTCAACACCGGCACCACCCGGTTCGACCTGGACGTGGTGCTGCTGCCGGACGACCGCCGTGGTGTCGGTCCCCGGCACGGCGCAGCGGGCATGACGCTGGTCTGGGACTACGACGCCGACCTGTTCGGCGAGGACGTGGCGAAGCTGCTGGCGGGGCGGTTCCTCGACCTGCTGCGGGCATATCTCGACGCGCCCGGCACCGCCCTCGCGGACCTGGCGCCGCCGCCGGCGGTGCCGGCCCTGCCGGCCGCCGCTCCGCAGGCACCGGGGCACGACCCGCTCGACCCCGCCACCGCCCACGACCGCTCGCTGCCCGCGCTGCTCGTCGGCGCCCGCCGGCTCACCTACGGCGACCTGGCGGACCGGGTCGCCTCGCTCGCACAGCGGATGCTGGCGGCGGGGGTGACCGCCGGTCAGCCGGTGGCCGCGGTGCTGCCCCGCGGTGCCGACTCGGTCGTGACGCTGCTGGCCTGTCTGCGGACGGGGGCGGTGTACTGCCCGCTCTCGCCGTCCGATCCACCGGCCCGGCTGACGCTGCTGCTGGAGCGGCTGAGCCCGGCGCTGGTGCTGACCTCGGCGGACACTCCCGCCACCGTTCCCGACGGGCTGCCGTCGGCCACCGTCGACACCCCGGTCCTGCCGCCCGCGCGGGCCGCGGAGACCGTGCCCGGTGCCGCGTACCTCATCCACACCTCCGGCTCGACGGGCATCCCCAAACCCGTCGCCGTGGGCCGCGCGGCGCTGGAGAACCATCTGACCGGCGCGGCCGAGCGGTTCGGGCTGGGTGCGGGTGACCGGGTGCTGCTGTTCGCCCAGCCGTCGTTCGACGTGGCGCTCGAAGAGGTGCTGCCGTCGCTGTACGCCGGGGCGTGCCTGGTCGCCCCCGAGCGCGAGGTCCCGACCGGCACCGAGCTGGCCGAACTGCTGGTCGCCGCCCGGGTGACCGTGGCCAATCTGCCCACCAGTTACTTCCTGGCCACCCGTCAGGAGATGCGCCCCGCGCTGCGGGACGGTCACTGGGCGCCGCGGCTGCTGGTGCTCGGCGGGGAACGTCTGCCGGCGGATGCGCTGCGCGCGTTCCTGGCCGACACCGACAGCACCGTGCTCAATGTCTACGGCGTCACCGAGGCCGCGATCAGCTCCACCGTCCAGGAGATCACCCGGGACGGTCTCACCGAGGGGGCGGAGATCCCGCTCGGTACCGAGCTGCCGGGCGAGCGGGTCCATGTCCTGGACGCCCACCTCCGGCCGCTGCCGGACGGCGCGGTCGGTGAACTGGCCATCGCCGGGGCCGGGTTGGCCGAGGGCTATGTGGGCAACCCCGAGGCCACCGATGCCCGGTTCCGCCGCGTCGAGGCGCTCGGCGGTGAGCGGGTCTACCTCACCGGTGACCGCGGCTACCGGGGCCTCGACGGGCTGCTGTACTTCCTGGGACGCCTGGACCACCAGATCAAACTGCGGGGTTACCGCATCGAACTGGAAGAGGTGGAGGCGGCCGCCTCGGCCGCGCTCGGCGGGCGGTCCTGCGCCGTCGTCCTGGACCGCGAGGCCCCGGGCGGGCCGCGGCTGGTCGGCTTCCTGGAGAGCGCGGACGAGGACGGGCCGTGGGACGAGCAGGCATTGCACACGGAGCTGAGCCGACGGCTGCCGAGCGCCCTGGTCCCGGGGCGCTGGGCCCGGCTCGACGTCATGCCGCGGCTGGCCGGCGGCAAGCCGGACCGGACCGCGCTGACCCGCAGCGCCGCCGCGCTGGAACCGGCCGCCCCCGACGGGGAGTTCGGTGACGGGCCGCCGGTGGAGCCGGCCGATCCGATGACGGCGCTGCTCGTCGAGGGCTGGCGCGAGGCCCTGGGTCACGACCGCTTCGAGGTGTCCTCGGACTTCTTCCGGTCCGGTGGCCACTCGCTGCTCGCCGCGCAGCTGGCCTCCTGGCTGGAGCCGCGGCTGGGGCAGCGCCCGCCGCTGCGGCTGCTGTTCCAGAACCCGGTGCTGACCGACCAGGCCGCCGCACTCGCCGCCGTCGGCACCGCTGCCGCCGGCCGCACCCTGCCCGTTCCCGCCGCCTCGACCACCGTGACGGAGTCCCGATGACCCAGCCGATGACCGCCCGGACGGCGGCCCCGACGACCGCCGGCGCGCTCAGCATCGCGCACGGCGCAGGTCCCGCCACCGACGGCGCGACCGAGGTCCTCGCCCGCTTCGAGGAGTGGGTGCGCCGCTCCCCCGACGCGCCCGCGGTGATCGACGGGACGCACAGCTGGACGTACCGGCAGATCGGCGAGGCCGCCGACGAGGCCGCCGCCGCGCTGCGTGCCCGGGTGAGGCCCGGGGACCTGGTCGGCGTCTGCCTGGACCGCTCGGCCGCCCTCGTGGTGACCGCCGTCGCGCTCGCCAGGATCGGCGCCGTCTATCTGCCGCTGGGGCCCCGTCCCGGGGAGCGCCGCACCGAGGCCGTCACCGAGGATCTGAACGTCGGCTGTCTGATCGGCGATCCCGCGCTGCTGCCGCCCCGGCACCGGGCGGGCGACCGGCTGGAGCTGGCACTGCCCGGCGAGGGGGCCAATGCCACCGCCACGGTCGTGGCGGCCTTCGCCGCGCCCGGTGCCACCGCGCACTCCGCGCCCGCCGGGGCGTTCTACGCCGTGCTGACCTCGGGCTCCACCGGCCGCCCCAAGGCGGTGGCCGTCGGTGAGCCCGCGCTCGGCGGGCTGCTGGACTGGTACCGCGCCACGACCGGGCTCGGCCCCGGTGACCGGCATTCGCTGCTGATCGGCGTCGCGTTCGACCCCCATCTGCTGGAGCTGTGGGCCGGGCTGACGTCCGGAGCGGCGCTGGTGCCCGCGCCGGACGAGGTCCGCTGGGACTCCGTGGTGCTCGCCGACTGGTGGCGCAGCGCCGGGTTGTCGGTGGCGATAGCGGCGACCCCGATGGTCGAGCCGCTGCTGGACCGGCCCTGGCCGCAGGACCTGAGGCTGCGTCATCTGATCGTCGGCGGTGACCGGATGCGCCGCCACCCCGGCGCGGAGGTGACCGCCACCGTCCACAACGCCTACGGCCCGGCCGAGGCGACCGTGGTCGCCACCACCTACGCCATGCACGGCACGGACAGCGCGGCGGGCACGGACTCCGCGCCGCCGATCGGTCGCCCCGTACCGGGCGTGACCGTGATCGTCGCTGACCCGGAGGGCCGGCCCGTCGAGCGCGGTACGGAGGGCGAACTCCTCATCGGCGGCAGCGGGCTGGCGCTCGGCTATCTGGACCCCGAGCTGACCGCGCGCCGCTTCACCGCCGTGCCCGAGGGCCTCGATCTGCCGGGGGTGGAGCGGGTGTACCGCACCGGGGACCGGGTGCGGATGCCGGCCGACGGGCGGCTGGAGTTCCTCGGCCGTCTCGACGACCAGGTCAAGATCAGCGGGGTGCGGATCGAACCGGCCGAGGTGGAGGCCGCGTTCGAGCAGGACCCGGCGGTCCTGAGCGCCGTCGTCACCGCGCCGCGCACCGCCGACGGCCGGGCCCGCCTGGTGGCGTACGTACGGGCGGCGGCCGGCGCCGGGCTCACGGCGGACGACCTGCTGCCGGCCCTGCGGACCTGGCTGCCCGAGCAGGCCGTTCCCTCGGACGTCCGGATCGTGGACTCCTTCCCGCTGGATGCCAACGGCAAGGTGGACCGCGCCGAACTGACCCGGCGGGCGGCCGAGTCCAGCACGTTCCGCCCCGGCGCCACCCCGGACGGGAGCGCCCCGGACGGTGCCGGGTCCTCCGGTGCCACCCCCGGTGAGCGGCTCGTGCTGAGCGCCGCCCGTGATCTGCTCGGCCGGCCCGGGATCTCCCTGGCGGACAACTTCACCGCGGCCGGCGGCACCTCCGTGCTCGCCGCCCGGCTGCTGACCGTCATCGAGAAGGACAGCGGGATCCGGCTGCGCGCCCCCGAGCTGCTCCGCCAGCCCGATCTGCGCGCCGTGGCCCGGCTCGTCGATGAGCGTGCCGCCCGGCAGCCGGCAGGTGCCTGACATGACCGCCCGCACCCCCGCGTTCCCGTCCTCCCCCGACACCCGGAAGGAAGGCCCCGTGCCCACCGAAGGCACCCCGTCCCCCGCACCACTCCCGGCCGCTGAGCGCACCGCGGCCGGCCGGCCCGCGCCCTCGGCCGGTCTGCCGGCCCTCGTGGCCTGGCACGCCGCCCGGACCCCGGACGCCCTGGCCGTGGCGGACGGCGACAGCACGCTCACCTATGCGCAGCTGGTCACGGCGGGCCGGGCGCTCGCCGCGCAGCTGCGGGCGCACGGCGTCGGCCCGGGTGACTCCGTCGCCCTGCTGATGCCCCGCTGCGCCCGGACGGTCGTCGCCCAGCTCGCGCTGTGGTGGGCGGGCGCCGTGTGTGTGCCGCTCGATCCGGCCCATCCGCGCGCCCGTTCCGAGGCGCTGGCCGCCGAAGCGGGTGCCACGCTGACCGTCGGCGACAGCAAGCTCCTGGAATCCGCCGCGCTCAGCGGCGCCACCCTCGCGCTGCCCGCTGAGCCGCTGATGGACGGCGACCCCGCCCCGGCGGCCGAACCGGCCCCGGACGCCACCGCGTTCATCATGTTCACCTCGGGCTCCACCGGCCGCCCCAAGGGCGTGGCCGTGCCGCATCGTGCGATCGCCGAGCTGGTCTCCGAACCCGCGTATCTCACCCTCACCCCCCGCGACCGGGTGCTCTTCCACTCGCCGATGACCTTCGACGCCTCGACGTTCGAGGTGTGGGGCGCCCTGGCCAACGGCGCCGCGGTCGTGGTGTGCACCGCCGAGCGGCCGTCGTTTGAGGACCTGGCCCGGCACGTGGAGCGCCACGGCGTGACCGTCGCCTTCTTCACCACCGCGCTCTTCCACCAGCTGGCCGGCCGCCGCTCCCGGATCTTCGCGCCGCTGCGCACGGTGATCGTCGGCGGCGAGGCCCTGTCCGCGCACCATGCCCGCGCGGTCCTGCGGGCCTTCCCCTGGCTGGAGCTGGTCAACGGCTACGGGCCGACAGAGGCGGCGACCTTCACCACCACCCACCGGGTCACCGACGCCGACTGCGACGGCCAGGTGCCCATCGGCCGGCCGATCGCCGGGGCGGCCGTGCACCTCCTCGACGCCGCCGGGCGGCCGGTCCAGGACGGTGCGCAGGGCGAACTGTGGATCGGCGGCAGCCGGCTGGCGCACGGCTACACCGGGCAGCCGGAGCTGACCGCCGAACGCTTCGGCCGGCACCCCGAGTTGGGGCGCCTCTACCGCACCGGCGACCTCGTCTCCCGGCGCCCGGACGGGCTTCTCGACTACCACGGGCGCACCG
Organism: Streptomyces sp. bgisy130; assembly: GCF_057708345.1. Taxonomy (NCBI): domain Bacteria; kingdom Bacillati; phylum Actinomycetota; class Actinomycetes; order Kitasatosporales; family Streptomycetaceae; genus Streptomyces; species Streptomyces sp. bgisy130. The sequence goes on along the minus strand of NZ_JBYISA010000049.1, from coordinate 22,323 downwards.
ACGACCAGGTGAAGATCCGCGGCTTCCGGATCGAACCCGCCGAGATCGAACACGCCCTGCGGGAGCGGCCCGAGGTGGCCGACGCGGCCGTGACCGTGCACCGCCCCGCCCCCGACGACGCCCGGCTGGCCGCGTTCGTCGTGGCCGCGTCCGGACCGGTGCCCCGCCCCGAGACGCTGCGCGACCGGCTCGCCGCCGTGCTGCCCGCCCATCTGGTGCCCGACGAGGTACGGCTGGTCGACGCGCTGCCGCTCACGCCCTCCGGCAAGGTCGACCGCCGCGCCCTGACGGACCTCGTCACGACGGACGCGCCCGGCGCCCCGGCCGGTCCGCTCGGCCCGCTGGAACAGGCGGTCGCCGAGATCTGGAGCCGGTCGCTGGGCCGTGAAGTCACCGGTGCGGATGCCGACTTCCTCGCGCTGGGCGGCCACTCGCTGCTGGCCCTCGCCGTCACCGACGACCTGCGCGAGGAGCTCGGTGTCGAGCTGACCCTCGCCGACTTCTTCGCCGCCCCCACGGTGGCGGGACACGCCGCGCTGGTCGAGCGGGCGCTGCTCGCCGCGCACAGCGATCTGCGCCCCGGCGCCCCGGAGGACACCGATGAGCACTGACATCCCCACCGGGGCGGCGCTCCAGGAGGAACTGCTGCGCCGGGCGCGCTCCCGCGCCGCCCGCCCCGCTCCCGCCCCCGAGGCCGTCCACCACGGACCCGCGCCGCTCTCCCACGCCCAGCGCCGGATGTGGCTGATGGACCGGCTGGGCCAGGGCGGCGCCTCGTACAGCGTGCCGTTCGCCACCCGGCTGTGCGGTCCGCTCGACCTGGACGCGCTGGCAGCCGCGCTGACAACCCTGGTGCGCCGCCACGAGATTCTGCGCACCCGGTACGGGCACCAGGACGGCGAGCCCTACCAGGAGGTGCTGCCCGCGCCCGAGGCGTTGACGCTGCGCGTCGTGGAGACGGCCGCCGACGGCGCCGGCGCGCTGCTGGCCGAGGAGGCGCACCGCCCGTTCGACCTCGCCGCCGGTCCCGTGCCGCGCGCCCTGGTCCTGCGGCACGGTCCGCAGGACCACACCGTTCTTCTGACGTTCCATCACATCGCCCTGGACGGCGCCTCGTTGGAAACCGTCGCCGGGGAACTGGCCGAGCTCTACGCGGCCGCCGCCGGGGGCACCGCCGCCGAGCGGCCGGCTCCCCCGCAGTACGCGGACTTCGCCCGGCGGGAGCAGGCCGCCGCCGACCGCCTGGAGCAGGGTCTGCGCCACTGGGAGGCCCGCCTCGACGGCCTCTCCCCGCTGCGGCTGCCCCGCCCCGCGCACCCGCCCGCCGACGGTGGCACCCGGTCCGCCGGAACGCACACCGCCCCGCTCGACCCACGGGTGCCGGCGGCCCTGCGCGAGCTGGGCCGACAGCACCGGGCCACCCTGTTCACCGTGGCCCTGGCCGCGGGCTTCGCCGCCCTGCACCGCTTCACCGGGCAGGACGACCTGGTGATCGGGGTCGCCGGCAGCCACCGGCAGGGCCCGGAGATGCGCGGACTGGTCGGCCTGTGCGTCAACACCCTCCCGGTCCGCGTGAACACGGGCGGCGACCCGTCCTTCACCGTGCTCGTCGAGCGCGTACGGGAGGCGCTGCTCGACGCCCAGCAGAGCCGCGAGGTGCCCTTCGATCTCATCCTGGAGCGGCTCGGGGCGGCCGCCCGCGACACGGACGGGACGGCCCTGATCCGGGTCAGCGCGGACGTCCTGGGCGAGCCCACCACCCTGCGGCTGCCGGGCACGGTGAGCGAGTATGTCGAGGTCGGCGCCGGTGAGGCCAAGTTCGACCTCTCCTTCGCGCTGGTGGACACCGAGGCCCCCGCCGGCCTCGTCCAGTACGGCCGGACCGCGCTGGACGAGGAAGCGGCGGCTGCTCTCGGTACGCACTACGGCGCACTGCTCACCGCCGTCGCCGACGACCCGGACCTGCGGCTCTCCCGGCTGCCGGGTGCGGTACCGGCGCCGCGGGACGGGACCGACACCCACCCGGCCGAGACGCTGCTGCGCTCGCACCCCGGGGTGGCCGAGGCCGCGGTGCTCACACCGGCCGGCGGCCCCCTGCTGGCTTACGCCGTACTGCGCGGGATCGGCGGCCCCACACCGGCCGAACTCCGCTCCCGTCTGCGGGCGGAGCTGGCGCCGGAACTGGTGCCCGCCGCGGTGACCCTGCTGGACGCGCTGCCGCGGACGGCAGACTGTGCACCCGACCCGGCCCGGCTGCCCGGCATACCCGCCGCACCCGCACCGGGGGGCGCCCACGCCGAGGCCGTGACCGAAGGCTTCACCGAGCTGCTGGGCCGTCAGCCCCGGCCGGATGACGACTTCTTCCTCCTCGGCGGTCACTCGCTGGTCGCCGTGCAGCTCGCCGAGCGGCTGCGCCTGGCACTGAAACTGCCGCTGACCGGCCTGGACATCATGCAGGCCCGCACCCCGCGCGCGGTCACCGCGCTGCTGGACGCCCGCGCGGAGGAACGGGCCGCCGCGCCCACGGTCACCGCGGCCCGTCCGCGGCGCTCGCGCGAGGGCACCGTCCTGGTCACCGGCGGCACCGGCGGGGTCGGCGCCTTCGTGCTGCGCGAACTGGCCGCACAGGGCCGCCCGGTGCTGGCCCTGGCCCGCCCCGAATCGGCGCACCTGGTCGCCGGTGACGGGGTGGAGGTCATCGAGGGCGACCTCACCGATGTGGCCGGGCTGCGCAAGGCCGTCGAGAGTGCTGATGCGGTCATCCACGCGGCCTGTACGTTCACCCGCCCCGAGGTCGATGTGACGGCGATGGCGGCGATGGTCGGCGCCTGGTCGCGCGGCCCGTTCGTCTTCGTCAGCAGTGTGGACGCCTATGGGCACCCCGCCGGCGAGTGGGTGGCGGAGGAGTCCGCCCCGGGGCAGCCGCTGAGCCCGTACGGACAGGCGAAGCTCGACTGTGAAGCGCTGCTGCTGCGGGCCGCCGGTTCGCAGGGCCGGGGCGGGGCGAGCGCCGTCCGCTCCCCCCTCGTCTGGGGCCCGCACCAGAGGCTGCGGGACCAGTTGCGCTGGGGCGCGACGGGTCTGCTCTACCAAGCCGCACGGGAGGGCCGGCCGCTCGTGCTGCCCCGTCCGGGTACCGGTGGCCATGCCTGGTACGGCGCGGCCTGGGTGCACGCCGCGGCCCTGGCCCGGTCCGTGGTCTGCTGCCTGGACGCTCCCGTGCACGGCGTCGCCAACGCCGTCAGCGGCCATGTCACCTGGCGGGATCTCGCCGCCACACTGACCGAACTGCTCGGCAGTGACAGCGAGATCCACGAGGCGGACGAGGTCCATCCGGACCTCGACCACCGGTGGCACTACCACGCCGACCGGCTGGCCCCGTCCCTGCGCCTCCAGCCGGGCGAGGACGTGCGTTCCGTGCTGGCGGCGATGGCCGGCCCGGCCGAGCGGTGACCCGGTCGGGGTGACGACGCTGCGCCCGGTGGCCCAATCGGCCCCCGGGCGCTGCTGTCGTCACGCCTTGCGGGGACAGCGTGCTCCGGGAAATCACCGCTTCCCCGGCCTGCCCCTCGCCGTTTCCCGCACTCGGCTTGCGACCATGGGCGGGCTGCCGGGCTGACGCCCTCCGTCGCCGCAAAGGAGCCCCCCATGAACGCCAGCACGGACCTGCTCGTCGATGCCTTCGGGCGTATCCGGGAGAGCGTCGAGGACGCGGTCACCGGGCTCGACCCCGATGAGCTCGGTACCCGCCCCGAGGACGGCGGCAACTCGATCGGCTGGCTGGTCTGGCATCTCACCCGGATCCAGGACGACCACCTCGCCGGGGTGGCCGGCACCGAGCAGATCTGGACGTCGGACGGCTGGTACGACCGCTTCGGCCTCCCCTTCTCCCCCGACGACACCGGCTACGGTCACTCCCCCAAGGACGTGATGGCCGTACGGGACCTGACCGACGAGCTGCTGATGGGCTATCACGGCGCGGTCCACGACAACACCGTGCAGTACCTCGCCGGGGTCGACGACAAGGACATGAAGCGCGTCGTCGACCGCGCCTGGACGCCGCCCGTCACCCTGGGCGTCCGGCTCGTCAGCGTCGTCGCCGACGATCTCCAGCACGCCGGGCAGGCGGCCTATGTGCGGGGCCTGCTCGGCCGTTGAGCACCGGGCCGGGCGGGCCGCCGCGGGCTCACTTCCGGCGGGGCAGGCGGTGCAGTTCCACAGCGGTGAGCCGGCCGGCCGTGATCTCCGCCGTCATGTAGGTGCAGTACGGCTGCCGGCGGCGGTCGGTCGGCGAACCCGGGTTGAGCAGGCGCAGCCGGTCGCCGGCCGTGGAGTCCCAGGGGATGTGACTGTGTCCGAACACCAGCACATCGAGCTCGGGGAACCGTTCGGCACACCGGCGCTCCCGGCCCTGCGCGGGGCCGGTCTCGTGCACCACGCCGAGCCGTACCCCCGCCAGTTCCGCGTACGCCACCTCGGGCAGCCGCGCCCGTAGTTCCGGGCCGTCGTTGTTGCCGTACACCCCGATCAGCCGCCGGGCGCGGTCCGCCAGCAGGTCCAGGGTGGCGGTGTCGACCCAGTCACCGGCGTGCACGACGACATCGGCGCCGGGCACCTCGTCGAGCAGCTGGGGCGGCAGCGCCTTGGCGCGCTTGGGCAGATGGGTGTCGGACAGGAGCAGGAGTCGCACGGGAACTCTCCTCTGGCGTGCTCACGGACGCGGGCCGGGCGGTCAGCGTTCCTGGGCGGTGGGCCGCACGGTCTGACCGACCGTTCGAAGTGCCTCGGGGGCGGCGGCGAGGTCGGCGGTCACCGCGAGGGACGCGCCGCCCTGTGCGCCGATCGCCTCCGCCAGCTCCTCCAGCCGTCCGGTGCGGCGGGCCACCAGCGCGAGGGCGCAGCCCTGCCGGGCGAGCGCCAGGGCGGTGGCGGCACCGATGCCGCTGGAGGCGCCGGTCACCAGCGCCACACTGCCCGTCAGCGGCTTCCGGCCGTCGCCACTGCCCGCCCCGGCGGCGTTCTGGCGTGCCCCGGCGGTGTGCTCGCTCTCTCCGGTGCCCATCCCGTCCCGCTCCTCCCGCTCGGATTCCTCGGCCGGGGTGGCCGCATACACGGTCCGGAAATCCGTACCCCGCCGGGCCGCAGAATTCTCTTCCCCCTCCGGTATCCGTATTCCTCATCTGCCCCACGGGGAAAGCCGGATGGCCGGGAAATGCGGGCCGGCATTTCCCCGGACGCGGTGCGTACGGCCGGACACCGGGTATGACACAGAGAACCCCTTGTGCCCCCGGGAGCTGCTCATGAGGCATACGCATCCCCTGCCCGGCGACATCGGACTCACCCGAATATCCGGCATCACCGGCCGGTTGATCCGCTTCGGACAATGGATCAACGGAGACGGTTTCGCCGACTATCAACACGCCTTTCTCGTCCTGCCCGACGGCCGGCTGCTGGAAGCCGAGCCGGGCGGGGCCGACATCAAACCGCTCTCCGTCTACGACGGCACCGCGGTGTGCTACGTCTGCCCGGAAGGGCTCACCGAAAAGCAGCGCACCGCGATCTGCGCGGCGGCCACCGCCTACGTCGGGGTGCCCTACAGCTTCCTCGACTATCTGGCGATCGCCGCGCACCGCTTCCATCTGCCGCTCCCGGGGCTGCGCCGCTATGTGGCGAGCACCGGGCACATGATCTGCTCCCAACTCGTCGACCAGAGCTATCAGGACGCCGGGGTCCAGCTGTTCGCCGACGGCCGCTGGCCGGGCTATGTGACACCGATGGCCCTGCACAACCTGCTGGCCGACTGACCCCCGCGCGTACATAGCCGACAGCACCCGGAATTCCTCCCGGTAGCGTGGCGGATATCATTGAGGCCACCGGTGCGAGAGGTGACGGGACCATGCGGCAGCAACCCGTTCTTGTCTATGACGGCGACTGCGCCTTCTGTACGTCCTCGGTGCGGTTCGCGGAACGGCGGCTGCGTCCGCGCTGTGCGGCCACGCCCTGGCAGTTCACCGATCTGACGAAGCTCGGCATCAGCCGGCGTCGCGCCGAGCACGAAGTGCTGTGGGTGACGCCGGCCGGTGCGGTGCACGGTGGCGCGCAGGCGGTCGCCAAGCTGCTGCTGAGCGCGCCCCGCGGGTGGCCGGTCGTGGGCGCGTTGCTCACCCTCCCACCCATCCGCTGGGTCGCCCATGGGGTGTACCGGCTGATCGCACGCAACCGGCACCGGATGCCGGGCGGGACGGCGGCCTGTGCGCTGCCGTCCTCCCCCGCCGCCCGGAAGCAGCTGTAGCGGGACGCCGTCAGGTGCCGGGCTTGCGGCCGTAGACGTGGACGTCGTCACCGTTCTTGAGCAGTGACCAGTACTTCTTGGCGTCGTTGCTGCGCATGTTGACGCAGCCGTGCGAGCCGGGTGCCGACCAGACACTGCCGCTGATGGAGTGGAACGCCTGCCCGCCGTCGAAGAACTGGCTGTACGGCATGGGCACGTCGTAGAGGGTCGACACATGGTGCAGATGGCGCCAGTAGATCTTCTTGGCGCCGGTGCGGGTCTCGTAACCGTCGCGGCCCGTACGGACCGGGACCGGCCCGAACACCAGCTTCCCGCCGTCCTGGATCCAGCTGAGCTGGCGGGTCAGGTCGACGCAGGCTATCCGCCCCTTGTTGGTGGGGCAGTGACCCGCCTTGTTGGGGTTGTTCGCGGCCGCGTTCTGCTGTGCCACGACCCGCATCACGCCCCAGGTGACGGGTCCGGCGTAGCCGATGTTCGGGGTGATGCCGTGGCTGGTCTGGAAGGCCCGGATCGCCCGGCAGTCGGCGGCCGACTGCCGGCCGTCGACCCGCAGTCCGAGGAATTTCTCGGCCTGCTTCTGGTAGGGGCCGCGGCTCGCGGTGCACGAAGAGGCGGTGGCGGCCTGAGCCGTGGAGCCGAAGGCCACCGTCAGCGGAACGGTCAGAGCCGTGAGGGCGAGCGCCGCGCCCGCCCGACGACCGGCGCCGGACCGCGGGACACGCAGGTTCAGTCGTCTTTTCATGCCCCGTAGGACTGTTTGCCCGGCCCGCCGGTTGCAGGCGTGACCGACCCGAAATATCTGATACGCGAGAACGCGCCCCCGGTGGGCGGAACGGTGCCCCGCCCACCGGGGAAGCGGGACCGCTACAGCACCACGACCTTCTTCTGGTGGGCGTAGCTGAAGCCGTCGTCGTCGAAGTAGAAGACGGTGACCTTGAGCTTGTCGCCCTTGGCGAAGTGCGAGACGGCGGCCGGGCGCAGGTTCACCAGCGCCGTGTGGTCGCGGTAGTCACAGACCAGCTTGTCGATCTTGACGGTGCCGGCGGCGTTCGTGGTGTCGTGGCCGGTCCCGTTGAGCTTGACCGCCCTGGCCACCAGCTGGTGGTTGATGTCGACGTCACAGGAGTAGGTGACCTTCACTTGCAGGCCGGGCTCGTGCAGCGAGACGCTGTCGATGGCCAGGATGTTGGCCTTGGCGACCGCCGCCGGCGCGGCGGCCAGCACTCCGGCGCCGGCCAGGACCGCTGCGGCCGCGCCGCCGGCGAGACGACGCCGCACACGGGATGACTTCATTGCTGGCTTCCTTCCCCCCGCGCAGCCGCCCCGGTCGAAGACGGCGGAGAAATATCCGCCTGTGCGGGCGACTGCGACAGATGTTCAATTTGACGGCGATCATATGTGATCTCCCCGTACGGCGCCGCGGCTTTTCCGCCATGACGGGGCGACGGGCCGAGGCGGCGAACACGCCCCTCCCGATAACCTTCCGCTGTCGCATCGCCACTTAATGTGCTCATGGCGGACGCTCGCGGCGCCCGCGGACGGCCGCCTTCCCGGGCTCCCCCAGGAGTCACCCCCGACCGGAAGGGACGACGCATGATCACCGATGCAGTGCGTGCGGAGTACGAGAACCGCTTCACCATGTACGACACCGACGGCGACGGCTATCTGACCGCCCAGGACTTCACCGACCGGGCCCGGCTGCTGACGGACGCGGTGGGCGAGCCGGCGGACTCACCCAAGGCGCGGGCGCTGGGTGCCGGGATGCGCCACACCTTCGAGCAGCTCGCCGCGCTGGCGCAGATCGACGCCACGGGACGGCTGAACCGGGAGCAGTTCGTCGGAGCGTTCGCGCGCGCGAGTGCGTCGGGAGCCCTCGCCCGGATCGTGGGCCCGTCGATCGCCGCGACCGTCGCCCTCGCCGACGCCGACGGGGACGGTGTGGTCAGCCGGGAGGACTTCGCGGCGGTGCACCGTGCGGCGGGGTACTCGGCCGCACAGGCGGCGGATGCCTTCGCGGCGCTGGACCGGGACGGCGACGGGCGGCTGCTGGTCGAGTCCTGGCCGGCCGAGTAGGCGAGCGCGGCGGGCGGGGGCACCCAGGGCCCGGCCGCGAGGTCCCGTCCGTCTCTCAGCTGCGGAAGGTCAGTGCGAGGTGCGCCGTCAGCCCCGGGGCGCTCACCGGGGCTTCGCGCAGCCCCAGGTAGCCGTCGGGGCGGATGAGGAACCCTTCGCCGCCCCGCGCCCCGTACATCCGCCGGAACGCATCGAGGCCGTCATGGACGACGGGCAGTGCCAGGCCATCCGTCCGGAGGTGCGGGGCCGCGACCACCCAGGCGCTCAGCTGCCCCTGCGCCCCGCGCCGCGCCGACGCCACCACCTCGTCGTACGGCGCCAGTTGGGCCTCGTCGTCCGCATAGAGCAGCAGTGTGTGGTCCGGGCCGCGCAGCAGGTCGAAGAGGCGGGAGGGGAAGGTGGTGAGGTCGTGGCGGAGGCCGTCGCAGTCCGGTGCCCGGTCACCGGCGGCGGGGCCCCCGGGCGGCTGCCGGTCCGTCCCGACGATCGGGCTGCCGCGGTAGCCGACGAGCAGTTGGGCCTCGCGCCGGATCACCGTCGACGGGTCGTCGGGGTCCGCCTGGACGCCGCTGCCGGCGTGCCGGACCGTCCGCCGCACCACTTCCTCGCCCACCGGACGGCGCTCCGTGTCATAGCTGCCCAGCAGCCCGTCGCTCGCGGCCGACCGCACCGCCAGGGCCACCTTCCAGGCCAGGTTGTAGGCGTCCTGGATACCGGTGTTCATGCCCTGGGCGCCGGTGGGCGGATGAATATGGGCGGCGTCTCCCGCGACGAACACCCGGCCCGCTCCGTAGCAGTCCACCAGGCGGTGGCTGATGCGGAAGACCGAGGACCAGCGGAGCGAGGAGGCCCGGGTGGGCTGCGGTGCGAGCCGGTCGAGGACCGCCTGGATGTGCGGGAGGCCGGGGGCGGGCCCGGCCTCCAGACCGTGCGCCACCTCTTCCTCGTGCGGCGGTTGCGGCAGGGCGAGTTCGGGCGGAACGAGCATGGACATCCGGTAGCGGTTACGGCCCGGCAGCGGGATGCAGACCAGCAGGTCGTCGGTGCGGCCGTCGCTCTGGTGCAGGGCCCGGACCGCGTAGCCGTGGGGCAGCTCCCAGTCCACCTCCACATCCCCCAGCATGTACTCCTCGGGGAAGGAACCGCCCTCGAAGCTCAGCCCGAGACCCTTGCGGACGGCGCTGTGGGCGCCGTCGCATCCGAGGAGGAAGCGGGTGCGGATCCACTCCTGAGCGCCGGACGGCAGCGCAAGGCAGGCCCGCACCTCGTCGGCGTCCTGCGCGAAGCTCACCAGCTCCGTGCCGCGTTCGACGTGGGTTCCCTCGCGCGCGAGCCGTTCGGCAAGGATGCGTTCGGTGGCGTACTGCGGCAGTGCGGCGAAGCGATAGGGCACGTCCGGCGGCAGGGTCAGCTCGATCCGCGCCTGCTCCGCGCCATTGACGTAGATCAGTTGCCCCCGGAGCGGGGCCGCGGCCTCCAGGACCTGCCGCGCCACCCCCATCAGGTCCCAGATCTCCAGCGTCCTGGGCTGGATGCCCACCGCCTTGGCGAACGGCTGCGGGGCGGGCAGCCGGTCGACGATGCGGCAGCGTACGCCGCGCCGCCGCAGTTCGCAGGACGCCGTCAATCCGACCGGGCCCGCACCGACGACCAGGACATCCACATCGGCCATGGCTGCCTCCCGGGGCGGATTCACCCTCCTTTCCAAGGGAACACAGCGCGGTGGGGCTGTCCATTTCCGATGGCCGGGCTGCCCGCCCTCCCCCGACGGAGGGGCCGTTACACCGCTCAGGACCCGTGCGCGGTGCATGCGTACCTCCGCAGCGCGTGTATCGAGTGCGCCGGTTGCGCTCGGCGGACACCCCCCGGCCGAGCAGGTGATCGCCGGCCTTCTGAAGGTCATGCGCCCACGGCCGGAGGGGTGCGCCCCCGCCCGTCTGAACAGGTGCGCCGTGCGCAGGCACGGCCGCGCGCCGACGGCAAGGGGGCAGGCCCGTCCGCGGCGGCGCTACCGCGCGCTCTGCCGATAGCAACTCGGGGCGTGGTTGTCTCTTCCCCGTCGAATTCATGGCGCCGCGCGGAAATCGCGGTTCGAGCACCATTCGAACGCGATACGCCGCACCGGCGCCAGGTTTCCTGAATGACTGCCAGGCAACTGCGCGGCGAGCGACGGGAGTAAAGGCATGCAATTTCCTCAGGTATCGGAATCGACGACCCGGAGTGAATTCCGGGGCTACGGGGCCCGAGGCATCACGGCAGCAGCCGTCCTGCTGGCGGCCGGTGCGCTGAACCTGGTCACCGAGCAGCCCGCCGCGGCCCGGGGCGGGACCTGGGACCGCCTGGCCGGCTGCGAGAGCGGCGGTAACTGGCGTATCGACACCGGGAACGGATTCTCCGGAGGGCTTCAACTCGCCCACTCCACCTGGCACTCGTTCGGCGGCGGCGCCTATGCCTCACGGGCCGCGCGGGCGACCCGGGCCCAGCAGATCCAGGTGGCGCAGCGGGTCCTGGCCCGTCAGGGCTGGGGCGCGTGGCCGGCCTGCTCGGCCTCGCTGGGGCTCAACCCGTCCACCGCACACCGCACTCCACGGAGCACCACGGCCCGTCCCGCACCGCAGCGGCACACCGCTCCGTCGTCCCGCGACCGGGTCCGGCATCCGCAGTCCCATGAGAAGCGCTACAAAGTGGGGCGCCATAGGAGTACCGGCGGCTCGGTCGTCGTCAACGCCGGGGACACCGTGAGCGGAATCGCCTACGCACACGGCTGTGGCTGGCAGGAATTCTACCGGCTGAACCGCCGGGTGATCGGGGCGAATCCGCATCTGATTTTCCCCGGCACACGACTGGCCCTGCCGCACTCCGGCACCCGCTGAGCACCTTCCGGAATTCCCGGCACATCATGACGCAGGCCCCGGGGAATTCCGCCGAAACTCCTTACCCACACCGCGAGATGGCCCGCCGGAGGGGACGGGCCGGCGCGGATAGGGGAGGCGACGGGGTGGGGTGATCCGCTGCCGGAAGTGAGCGGAGGGTCCGTCCGCGACACCGCGGACGGGCCTTCCGCATGACGGACGCGGGGAAGACAGGCCGGCCCTGGGGGCGAACAGGCCACACTCGCCGGGGATGTGGCCGCAGCGCTACGCGGTCGCGTACACCTTGTTGGCGAACTCCGCGATCTCCGCGTCGCTGAGGTTCTTGGCGAGGTTGGCCTCGGTGATCATTCCCACCAGACGGTGGCCGCCCTTGACGTCGATCACCGGCAGCCGCTTGATGTGGTGCTGCTCCATGGTCTGGAGAACCTCACTGGCGCCCGCGTCCGCGTCGATCCAGTGCAGCGTCCCGCCCATGGAACCGGCCTGCACCGTCGCCGGATCGATCCCTTCGGCACAACACGCGATGACGATGTCACGATCGGTGATGAGGCCCGTGAGTCTGTTGTTGTCACCGCAGATGGGCAGGCAGCCGACGTCCAGATCCCGCATCATCTTCGCCGCGTCGTGCAAGGACTCGTGTGCACCCACACAGTGCGCTCCGCCGGACATGATGTCTCGGGCTCGCAACTTGGTGGCCATGATTCCTCCTGTCTCAGGAGCGTGCTTGCATGCCTCGCCTTCGATCACATCACGGATGCCCCCGAGATGCTCACCGGGACGGGCCGGAAAGTCCGGCCGCGGCGGGGCGGGGCCGCCTCCTGGGACGACTGCCGGACCCGGCGCCGTCTCCGGGCGTAGTGTCGGTCCGTGACGACGTCGAATCCTTTCTTCGAGCCGAGTGATCTGCCGTACGAACTGCCGCCCTTCGCGCGGATCCGGAACGATCACTTCCTGCCCGCGTTCACCCGTGGCATGACCGAGCAGCGGGACGAGGTGGCGGCGATCGGCGCCGCTGCAGAGCCGGCGACCTTCGAGAACACCGTGGAGGCGCTGGAGCGCAGCGGTGCGGTGCTGGACCGGGTACGCCGGGTGTTCTTCAACAAGGTGGCGGCGGACACCGACGAGGAGATCCAGGCACTCGAGGTCGAGATCGCGCCCCGGCTGGCCGCCCATGGCGACCTGCTGCTGCTCGACCCCGCGCTGTTCGGCCGGCTGGACGCGCTGTACGAGCAGCGCGGGACACTCGGGCTGGACGAGGAGCAACTGCGGCTGCTGGAACGCCACCACACCCACCGGGTACGGGCCGGGGCCCGGCTCGCCCCCGAGCAGCAGCGGCGGCTGCGCGAGCTGAATGCCGAAATCGCCGCGCTGAGCACCGAGTTCGTGCAGAACCTGCGGGTGGCCACCGCGGCCGCCGCGCTGGTGCTGGACCGGGCCGAGGAGCTCGCCGGTCTGCCCGCGGACCGGATCGCGGCCGCCGCCGAGCAGGCGCAGGCGCTCGGGCACCCCGGCAAGTTCGCGCTCACCCTGAAGAACTTCTCCTGCCAGACCGAACTCGCCGCCCTGGAGGATCCCGCGCTGCGCGAGCGGCTGCTCGCCGCCTCCCTCGGGCGCGGTATCGACAGCAACGGGCCGATCGCCGTCGCCCTGGCCAGGCTGCGCGCCGAGCGCGCCGCACTGCTCGGCTACCCCCATCACGCCGCCTGGGAGGTCGCGGACCGGACCGCCGGCACCACGGAGGCCGTCGAGGAGCTGTTCGGCCGGCTGGTCGCCCCGGCCGTCGCCAACGCCGAGCGGGAGGGCGCGGCGCTGGCCGAGGCGGCGGGGGTGGCGGAGATCGGCGCGGCGGACTGGCAGTACTACTCGGAACGGGTGCGCAAGGAGCGGTTCGACCTCGACGCGGCGGCGCTGCGGCCCTACCTGGAGCTGGACACCGTGCTGCACGACGGCGTCTTCCACGCCGCCGAGCTGGTCCACGGCATCACCTTCACCCGGCGCCCCGATCTGGTCTCGTACCACCCGGACGCCCATGTCTACGAGGTGCACGACGCCGACGGCAGCCCGCTCGGCCTGTACATCGGCGACTTCCACGCCCGCGAGTCCAAGCGGGGCGGCGCCTGGATGGACTCGCTGGTGGCGCAGTCACAGCTGCTGGGACACCGGCCGGTGGTGGTCAACAACCTGAACGTCGCCAAGCCCCCGGCGGGCGAGCCGGTGCTGCTGAGCTGGAGCGAGGTCAACACGCTGTTCCACGAGTTCGGGCATGCCCTGCACGGCCTGTTCTCCGATGTCCGCTATCCGCTGCTGTCCGGCACCCAAGTCCCCCGCGATTTCGTCGAGTTCCCCTCGCAGGTGAACGAAATGTGGGCGGACTGGCCCGAGGTGCTGGCGCATTACGCCCGGCACCACGTGACCGGTGAGCCGATGCCGGCCGAACTCCCCGCCCGGCTGCGCGAAGCGGAGAACTTCGGCGCGGGTTTCCGGATGGTGGAGCACCAGGCCGCCGCGGTGCTGGACTGGGCCTGGCACACCCTGTCCACGGACGGCGACGTGCCGGGCGAGGACGCGGTGGAGGCTTTCGAGACGGCCGCACTGGAGCGTTACGGGCTGGCGATGGCCGCGATCCCGCCGCGCTACCGCACCGGCTACTTCGCCCATATCTTCAGCGACGGTTACGCGGCGGGGTACTACGGCTACCGCTGGGCCGAGGTGCTGGACGCCGACACCGTGCGCTGGTTCCGGGAGAACGGTCGGACGATCCGGGAGAGCGGTGAGATCTTCCGCCGGGAACTCCTCGGCAGGGGCGGCAGCGTCGACCCGCTCGCAGCGTTTCGTGCGGTGGTCGGCCGCGACCCGGAGATCGGGCCGCTGCTGGACCGGCACGGGCTGACGGGCTGACCAGCTGAACCCCCGGGGGTTCAGCTGGTCATGGACCACGGCCGCTCCGTACCGGCGGAGCGGCCGTCGTACCGCCGCGCCGCTCAGCCGGCGACGAAGCGCGGGTGCGGCTCCCCGTGGAGGCGGCCGGGCGGGAGCTTGCGGCCGTAGGCGACCAGCAGCAGATCCTGGGCGGCGCCGTACAGCGGTGTGCCGGTGCCGAAGCACCAGTCGAGGTCGTCGGCGCGGAGCTGGATGCCGCGGAGGTCGACGCCGAAGAACCTGGCCGTCCCCAGGCTGATCTTCTCCAGGAGGAGGCGCACCCGGTCTTCGGGGACCCGCCGGTCAAGTCCCAGGGCGACCGTGATGTCCAGGCCGTGCACCACGTCGTGCCCCAGGGCCCCCGTGATGCCGACGACCGGCGGCTTCCAGGGATGGTGCGCATGCTCCCGGAGGTAGCCGGCGAGTTCGCTCGTCGACGCGGCGGCCGCGTCCCTGCGGGCGCACCGGTCGGTCATCCGGTGGAGATTGCCTCCCGCGCGGACGAGTTCGGCGAGCGTCTTGGGGAGCGAATAGCGGAACCCCATCGACATATGCGCCACGACCTCCCGCACCCGCCACCCCGCGCACAGCGTCGGTGCGTCCCACTGCCCGGCCGGCAAACCGTCCAGCATGGCTGCCAGTTCCCGGCGTTCGGCCGCGATCGCCGCCTTGATCACCATCGGAGTTCTCCTCTCGAACTGCCCCTGGTGTCAAGGATCTTGGCAGCGTCGCCATAAGTCCAAGAGTTGCTGGTTCTGCTCTCCAGAATCACCGGTTATGGATGCCCGAACGGCGGCCGGCGCCGCGCCCGGTCACCAGGCCGTGGGCGCGTAGTCCTTCAGGAAGCAGCCGAACAGATCCTCACCGAGCTCGCCGCGGACGATCGGGTCGTACACCCGGGCCGCTCCGTCGACCAGGTCGAGCGGGGCGTGGAAGCCCTCGTCGGCCAGCCGCATCTTGTCGGGGTGCGGACGTTCGTCGGTGATCCAGCCGGTGTCCACGGCCGTCATGAGGATGCCGTCGGTCTCCAGCATCTCCCGCGCGCTGGTGCGGGTGAGCATGTTCAGCGCCGCCTTGGCCATATTGGTGTGCGGGTGTCCGGCGCCCTTGTAGCCGCGGCTGAACTGGCCCTCCATGGCGGAGACGTTCACCACGTACTTGCGGCGCGCCGATGCCGCCGCCATGGCCGGGCGCAGCTTGCTCACCAGCAGGAACGGGGCGGTCATATTGCACAGCTGAACTTCCAGCAGCTCGACCGGGTCGACCTCGTCCACCTTCTGGATCCAGCTGTTGGTGGCGTGCAGATCCGGTACCAGCCCACCGGCGTCGATCGCGGTGCCCGCCTCGATACGGGCGGGTGTGGCGGAGCCGGTGGTCAGGGCGAGAGCGGTGAGGTCGGCCGCGGTCAGCGCGCCGGAGGTGCCCGCGGCGGCGGGCAGGGCCGCGGGGGCGCCGCTGCCGAAGTGCCCGAGGACGACGGAGGCGGGCAGCTCCCCGGCGGGCAGCGGGGCGGACTCGGCGGCGATCAGCTGACGGTACGCCTCGGGTGACCGGCGGACGGTCTGCGCGGCGTTGTTGATCAGAATGTCCAGCGGGCCTTCGGCGCTCACCGTGTCGGCGAGCGCGATGACCTGGGCCGGGTCCCGCAGGTCGATCCCGACGATCTTCAACCGGTGCAGCCAGTCCGCGCTGTCCGGCATCGCCTTGAAGCGGCGGATGGCGTCGCTCGGGAAGCGGGTGGTGATGGTGGTGTGGGCGCCGTCGCGCAGCAGCCGGAGCGCGATATACATGCCGATCTTGGCCCGGCCGCCGGTGAGCAGGGCGCGGCGGCCGGCGAGGTCGGTGCGAGCATCGCGGCGGGCCCGGTTCTCCTTCGCGCACGGCGGGCAGAGCTGGTGGTAGAAGGCATCGACCTCGACGTAGCGGGTCTTGCAGGTGTAGCAGGACCGGGGCCGCTCCAGGATGCCGGCCAGCTCCGTGCTCACCGAACTGGCGAGGGCCAGGCCCTCGGTCTCGTCGTCGATCCGGTCGGGCGCACCGGTGGCCGTGGCCGCGGTCACCGCCCGGTCGTTGGCGGACTTGGCCGCCCGGCGCTCCTGCCGGCGGCGCTGCTTCACCTTGCGGTAGATGCCGGCGGTGGCGCGCCGTATGGTGATCGCGTCCGGGTGGTCGACGGGCAGCGCGTCGAGCTCCTCCAGCACGCTCAGGCAGACCGCCATCCGCTCCGAGTCGATACCCGTGCCATCGGCCCGGCCTGTTTCGGTCACCGTCATCGCCGCTGCCGCTTTCCTGGGATCGTGTGTTCTATTCAAGCTTCGGCGGAACTGTACTGAGCCGCGGCTGTTGCGCCAAACCCGGTGGGCGGCGCTCGCGCTGGTGAGCGTGGCGCGGGGCGGTGGAGCGGCGCCCGGCCGGTCATGGCCAGGGGCCCGGCGCTCCGCCTGCGCCGGGCCCTCGTCCTGCCCTATCCCGCCGTCCGTCACCGCACCGGGTCGTGCCCCAGCTCGATGTCGAACTCACCGTCTCCGGCGGCCGCCACATGCAGCGGGGTGGCCACCGGCGGGTAGCCGCTGGCGATCAGGGTGTACTCACCGCTGTCGAGGTCGGTGAAGACATACTCCCCGTCCTGCCCGCTGGTGGCGGTGCCCACCACCTGGCCCGCCGGATCCAGCAGGGTCACCCGGGCGTCGTCCACCGGGCTGCCGTGCACCGTGCGTACGGTGCCGCGGATCTGGGCGCCGGGCGTCAGCCGGACCTCGTACCAGTTGCGGTCGCCGGTGGTGACCTCCACCGGGAGCGCGGACGGGCGGTGGCGGGCGGCGCTGACGGCCAGGGTGTAGCTGCCGGGGGCCAGTTCACCGAACGCGAAGCTCCCGTCCTGGCCGGCCACGCCGGATGCCACGACCTCGCCGGTGACATCGGTGGCCACGACGAGCGCGCCGGGCACCGGGTCGTCGCCCTTCTCGTCGCGGACCTCGCCCTCAAGACCGGCCGCGCCGCCGAGGGTCAGGTCGTACGACACCGGCTCGCCGCCCACCACGACGGTCACGGCCTGCGGCTGCCGGGCCCCCGCGGAGCCGATCAGCACATAGCTGCCGGCGCCCGTGGTGGGCAGGGCGTAGCCGCCGTCGGCGGCGGTCGAGGTACGGCCGAGCTGCCGGCCGTCGACGCTGATCAGGGTGACCGCGGCCCGGTCCACCGGCCGGCCGTCACCGTCCCGTACGGTTCCCCGGATCTCCGGCCCGGTGGTGCCGATGCCGCGGTCCGCGGGAGGTGCGGAGGCCGCGGCCCCGGCCGGTACGGCGTCGGCGCCCGGGGCACCGACGGGCCCGGACGGCCCGGACGGCCCGGACGGCCCGGACGGCCCGGACGGCCCGGACGGCCCGGACGGCTCGGACGGCTCGGACGGCTCGGACGGCTGCGAGGTGACCACCGCGTCCTCGGCACCGTTCGCCGCCCCGTCGACGGCGTCCGCCGCCCCACCGGCGGCCTCCGCCGCGGCATCGGCTTCGGCGTCGGCCTCCGCACGGGCCTGGAGCCCGGAGATCTGCCGCAGCGGGACCTCCTTGATGAACCAGATCAGCACGAAGGCCAGGGCGACGACGATCGCCCCCATGAGGAAGACCGTGTGCATCGAGTCCGCGAAGCCGCGCTTGAACGGCTCGGCCAGCCGCGGGTCGAGGTGCTGAATGAACGACGAATCGCTGAGCACGCCGGAGGAGTCCCCGTTGCCGGGGTTCTTGAGCATGTCCAGCACGGGCTTGTTGGCGGGGTCGTGCAGCACCGCGGGGTCATGCAGCGCGGCCTGGAACCGCTCGGTGGGCACCGCGTCCTTGAACGCCGCGGAGATCTTGTCACCGACCGTGCTGAACAGCACCGACAGGAAGATCGCGGTACCGGCGGTGGCGCCCATCTGACGGAAGAACGTGGACGAGGCGGTCGCCACCCCCATGTCCCGCGGCGGCACCGCGTTCTGCACCGCCAGCACCAGCGTCTGCATACAGCCGCCCAGGCCGAGGCCGAAGACCAGCATGTAGATCATGGTCTCCCACAGCGGGGTGTCCCACTGGACCCGGGAGTGGAAGAGCAGCATCGCCGCGATCATCAGCGCGGTCCCGATGATCGGGAAGATCTTGTAGCGGCCGGTCTTGGCGGTGATCTGGCCGGACGCGATCGAGGCGATGAACATGCCCGCCATCAGCGGCAGCATTTCCAGACCCGAGCTGGTGGGGCTGGCGCCCTTCACGATCTGGAGGTACTGCGGGATCATCAGCATCCCGCCGAACATGCCCATACCGATCAGCACGGACAGCACACTGGTCTTGCTGAAGGTGCCGTTGCGGAACAGCCGCATCGGGATCAGCGCGTCGTCGCCGATCCACCGCTCGACGAAGATCCAGGCGATGATGCCGACGCCACCGATCGCATAGCAGGCGATCGACCGGGAGGAGTCCCAGCCCCACTCCCGGCCCTGCTCAGCGACGAGCAGCAGCGGCACCACACCGATGGAGAGGGTGAGCGCCCCCCACCAGTCGATGCGGTGATCGCGCCGGGTGTGCGGAATGTTGAGGACCTTGGCGACCACGAACAGCGCGATGATCCCGATCGGGACGTTGACCAGGAACACCCAGCGCCAGCCGGTGATGCCCAGCAGCTGGTCCTGCCCGGCGAGCGCCCCGCCGATCAGCGGCCCGGCCACACTGGAGGTGGCGAAGGTGCCCAGCATGTAGCCCTGGTAGCGGGCGCGTTCGCGGGGCGGGACGATGTCCCCGATGATCGCCAGCGCCAGCGACATCAGGCCGCCGGCGCCCAGGCCCTGCACCGCCCGGAACGCGGCGAGTTCGGTCATCGAGGTGGAGAAGGTGCACAGCACCGAACCCACCACGAAGATGGTGATCGCGGCCAGGTAGTACGGCTTGCGGCCGTACAGGTCGGACAGCTTGCCGTAGAGCGGCGTGGCGATCGTCGAGGTGATCAGATACGCGGTGGTCGCCCAGGCCTGCTGGCTGAGGCCGTGCAGATCGTCGGCGATGGTCCGGATCGAGGTGCTGACGATGGTCTGGTCGAGCGCGGCGAGGAACATCCCCAGCATCAAACCGCTGAGGATCGTGAGTATCTGACGGTGACTCAGGACTCCTGGTCCGGGTATCTCCCCGGCTCCCGCCCCGGGCGGGGAGGTGGCGGTGCTCATGTACGTAGGTCTCCCTGCTCCACGGTGGCGCCCTGGTCTCCCCCGGGACCCAGCCGTGTGTGTTGTCGTTCTGCCATGTCCTCGTTGAGACGGCCGAGGAGCCGGATCAGGTCGGCCCGGTCCTGGGGTGACCACGGTTCGAGGAGCGCGGCCAGCTCCGCGTCGCGCTGACTGCGGTAGTGCGCGAACGCGGCACGCCCCGCCTCGGTCGCGGCCAGCAGCGACCCGCGGCGGTCCTCCGGGTCCGGGCGACGGGTCACCAGGCCCCGCTCCACCAGCGAGCGCACCTGCCGGCTGACGGTCGACAGGTCGAGGAACGCATCGGCGGCCAGATCGGTCGCCCGCTGGTCCCCGCCGACCACCAGCCGCGCCAGCAGCACCCGGTCGGCGGCACCGCCGTCGCCCTTGGCCCGCTGCTTCCAGGCCGCGATCAGCCGCGAGAAGCGGACGATCTCCGTTCCCAGTCCCGCGGCCGCCTCCGCCAGCCCCGATGAGGCGGTGACCTCCGGGGCAGCCCGGTCGCAGTCATGGACCGTGCCCTTACTCATCGTCGTGATCCTTCGCGGTGCTGTCGTCGACCCGAGTACCTTGCTTGTATCCAGCAAGCATAGCGGCCGGAATCACCCGCTCCGCACCGCCCAACCCCGGGGTACGGGCGCGGGGATGGGGGTGCGGAGGCACTGGTCCGGCCCGTATATGCTCCGCCACGCCCCCTGTACGGGCGGCGCGCGTACACCCGGCGGCGTACGGAAACCGGACAGACCGCCGCCATCCGACCGGCCGGAGACCGTTGTGCACCTTCCCCCTGAACTTCTCGCGCTGCTGCGCCGGCCGAGCGTCTGCTTTCTGGCCACCTCGATGCCCGACGGGTCCCCTCAGCTGACCCAGACCTGGGTCGACACCGACGGCACCCATGTGCTGATCAACAGCGTCCGCAGCCATGTGAAGACCCGGAACATCCAGCGCGACCCCCGGGTGGCCGTCGCGGTCTCCGACCCGGACGACCCCGCGCGCTACTTCCAGGTGCGCGGCCGGGTGGTCGAGACCACGACCGAGGGCGCGGTCGAGCACATCGAGCAGCTCGCGCAGAAGTACCTCGGCAAGGCGTACCCCTGGTACGGGGGCCGCGACGAGGAACGCGTGCTCTTCGTCATCGAGCCGCAGAGCATCAGCGGTACGGGGTGAGGCGCGGCTCCTGAGCGGAGATGGCTCAGATCTCGGGGAAGGCGTCGGGAACGCCGAGCGTCCCCGCCACGGCGCGCCAGATGGCCGCTTGCACGGTGGGGAGGTCGATCCGTGGGTCGCCCAGCATCAGCCGGATGCCGAACCCGTCGCTCAGGGCGAGCAGCAGTGTGCTGGTCGCCTCCACATCGCAGTCGGTGAACTCGCCCGAATCGATGCCCCGCCGGATGGCCGTGCCGATCCAGGTGTGCAGCTGGTCGTACAGGTCGACGGCGAGATGCTGGGCGGTCTCGTCGCGCAGGGCCCGCACCCACAGTTCCTGCCACAGCCGCCAGTCCTGCCGCAGCTCGGGGTCCGTGGGGAGCATGTTGTGCAGGATGCGGGCCAGGACGACGGAGGCGGGCACCGTGTCGGCGTCGCGTTCGAGTTCCGTGCCGGTCTGGGCGAAGGAGTGGGTCATCGCCTCGGTGAAGAGCCGCTCCCGGTTCTCGAAGTGGTAGTGGAGCAGGGCGGTGGACACCCCGGCGTGTTCCGCGACCATCCGCATCCGGATCTTCTCGAAACCGACCTCGGCGATCACTTCGCACGCGGCGGACAGGATCCGCTCCCGCGTTTCGAGAGTGCGTTCGGCCTTGGCCACGTGAGTGCTCCCCGGGTCGGTGTCGGTGTCCTCGGCGGGCCCGGCGGGCCCGTCCGGTCCATCTTCCCGCATCACCGCCTCCGGCTGTCCGTCGCATGGTGCGCTCACCGGTAGTCGTGGAAGCCCCGGCCCGACTTGCGGCCCAGCAGGCCCGCGTCCACCATCCGGGCCAGCAGCGGCGGGGGCGCGTAGCGCGGTTCACGGAACTCCTCGTAGAGCGACTCGGCGATCGCCCGTGTGGTGTCCAGGCCGATCAGGTCGGCCAGCGCGAGCGGGCCCAGCGGGTGGGCGCAGCCCAGCCGCATGCCCCGGTCGACATCGTCCGCCGAGGCCGCACCGGACTCCACCATCCGCACCGCGTCCAGCACGTAGGGGACGAGCAGCGCGTTGACGATGAACCCGGCGCGGTCCGCGGCGCGCACGACCTCCTTGCCCAGGACGTCGGCGGCGAAGGCGCGGGCCCTGCGGGTGGTGTCGTCGCCGGTCAGCAGGGAGGTGACCAGCTCGACGAGCGGCAGCACCGGCACGGGGTTGAAGAAGTGCAGGCCGATGACCCGCTCCGGGCGTGTGGTGGCGGCGGCGAGGCGGATGACGGGAAGCGAGGAGGTGTTGGTCGCCAGGATCGCGTCCGGGCGCCGGACCACCTCGTCGAGCCGGGTGAAGACGGCCAGCTTCGCGGCCTCGTCCTCGGCGACGGCCTCGATGACCAGATCGCGGTCGGCCAGCGTGGCCAGGTCGGTGGTGACGGTGATCCTGGCGAGCGCGGAGTCCCGGTCCCGGGCGGAGAGTTTGCCGGCCGCCGTGGCACGTTCCAGGGAGCCGGTGATCCGGCGGAGTCCGGCGTCCGCGGCGGCCTGGCCGGACTCGACGACGCGTACCTCCCGGCCCGCGCGGGCACATACCTCGGCGATACCGGAGCCCATCAGGCCGCAGCCCACGACCCCGACTCTTTCGACTGCGCTCTCGGACAACGCTCCTCCTCGGCCGGTGTTCCGGGACGTTTCGCGGGTCCCGCCCGGCGGGTGGGTGGCGCCGGGCGGGGTGGGGCGGGGGCCGGTCCGGGTACCCCGGCGTGGTGGGCGGCGTACCCGGCCGGGTTTCAGGAGGCGGTGGGCATCTGCAAGACGCCGGTGCCCCGCTTGACCAGTTCGCC
>NZ_JBYISA010000048.1:0-45913 GCF_057708345.1 Streptomyces sp. bgisy130 | reverse complement strand
CCGTTGGGGGAGTGAGTGCGGGTGGGTGGGGGCTGGCCGCCGTAAAGCCATAACCGGGCCCAGCCCCGCAATTGGCCGGTGCACGAAGCCACTTGAGCAGGAAAAACGCAACTTCGACAGCGCCCGCAGAGGCAGCTACCTTCACCTGGTCTTCGGCGATCGCCCACGGTCGCGCAGGAGTTCCTTCAGGCTGGGCCACCCGCGATGGGATGAGTTGGTCACGCCCCACGAATCCTCGCCCCCATGCGTCAGCCACCGAACCGGGTCCACACCAGGCACCCGAAACCAGGGAGAGACGCATGCCTCATCTTGCGCTGTACACATTCGGCGTCCTGAAGTCACCTCTCGCCGATCCCGGACCTCTCACGCGCGAGTTCTACGACAGGGGTGAGGCCGTCTACCGGAAGATCAGCCAGCACCCCGGGTACCTCGGGCGGGCTGAAGCGGCAGGCGGTGACCGGGGCATGCTCTTCGGGGCGGACTGGGGTGCATGGGGAGAGTTCGCCGTACCGACCTGGTACGGCAAGGGCCGCACGGTGGAAACCACCGCCCTGGCCACGACCCTCTCACTCTGGACCGACCTGCGCTCCGTCTTCGACGCCGTCTACACCGGTCTGCACCGTGAGGCGCTGAACAGGCGTTACGACTGGTTCGAGAAGACAGCACAGCCGAATTACGTGTTCTGGTGGGTCCCCGACGGCGAGATACCCACCTGGCAGGACGGGGTTTCCAGGCTGGAACACCTCCACGACCACGGCTCCGCACCGCACGCCTTCACCTTCCACCACTCCTTCGCCCCGGACGGAACTCCGACCAGCATCAAAGACATCGCCCCGAAGAGCGACCAGCCTTGCTGACCAGGAAGCCTGAGGCGCACCGGACCGCCAACATGCACCCCCACCCGCGCAGGCCCGTCACCGCACCCGACAGCCCCGCGCAGCGGACCGGCCCGCCGCAGGTGCAACGGCGAGGGCACCGCGCAAGCGGGCTATAAACGGCGAGCAACGCCCATGGCGGGGAAGCCAAAGATGTGGGCTTACTTAAGGCACAGACAAAAGGGGTGCCCCGCCGGATCCACATAAACCCGCCAGTCGCGCCCCTCCGCATTGCCCTGGACAAGCTTCGCCCCCAGGGCGATGACCTTGCGCTCGGCCTCGTCGATGTCCGCGCGGTGGACGTCGAAGTCGAGATGAAACTGCTGTGGCATGTCCTGGCCGGGCCACTGCGGTGGGCGGTAGTCGGGGACCTGCTGGAAGGCGAGCGTGCGGCCGGTGGGGCCGGCGATCTCGATCCAGTCGTCGTCGCCTCCCGTCACCTGCCAGTCGAGCATCTCGGCGTAGAAGTTGGCGAGCGCGCGGTGGTCGGGGCAGTCCAGTGCGACGACGCCGAGCTTGATCAGACTCATGGCGTTACCTCCTCATCCACTCAACCGGTAACTTCGTTACCGCATGATGGCCGAGTATCAGTAACGTGGCAAGGGTGGCATCCCGAACAGCTCCGGATTCCCTGCGCTGGGTGCAGGATCTGGTCAACACCCTCGACATCGAGACCGGCGCGGACGCGCTGACCGCCGACGGCGGCCCCGGCGCCTTTCTGCGTGCGCACGGGGTGGCCGAACCCGGGGCGGGGGAGCGGGAGTTGGCGGCGCTCCAGGAGCTGCGCGAGACGCTCCGGGAGGTGTGTCTGGCGCATACCGCCGGCACCGGTGTGCCGGAGCGGGCGGCCCGGGCGCTGGACCGGCTGTTCGCCGGCGCGCCGCTCGTCCTGGCGGTATCTGCCGACGGCGGCGCCGCGCTGCGTCCGGCGCCGGGGCTCGGTGGCGCCGCGCAGTTCACCGCGCGGATCGCGGCGGGCATCGCGACGGCCGTCGCGGACGGCACCTGGAGCCGGCTCAAGGCATGTGAGGCCCATGACTGCCGCTGGGTCTTCTACGACAGGAGCCCGGCCGGCCGCAGCCGCTGGTGCACCATGGCGGTCTGCGGCAGCCGGGCGAAGATGCGGACCTACCGCGCACGGCGCGCGGAGTCCGAGTAGGGGGCGGGGGTCACGCCTGGGGGCGGCCCAGTGCGCGGTACGTCCAGCCGGCCTTGCGCCACAGCGCCGGGTCCAGGGCGTTCCGGCCGTCCAGGATGCGGCGCTCGGCGACCACCTCGCCGAGGGCGGCCGGGTCCAGCTCACGGAACTCGCGCCACTCCGTCAGATGCAGCACCACATCCGCGCCGCGCACCGCCTCCAGCGCGGTGTCCGCGTAGGCCAGCGTCGGGAAGAGCCGCCGGGCGTTCTCCATGCCCTTCGGGTCGTACACCGTCACCTGGCCGCCCTGGAGGTGGATCTGGCCGGCGACATTGAGCGCGGGGGAGTCGCGGACGTCGTCCGAGTCCGGCTTGAAGGTCGCGCCCAGTACGGCGACCCGCTTGCCGAGGAAGCCGCCGCCGACCGCGTCCCGGGTCAGCTCGACCATGTGGCCGCGGCGCCGCATGTTGATGGAGTCGATCTCGCGGAGGAAGGTCAGCGCCTGGTCGGCGCCCAGCTCACCGGCGCGGGCCATGAACGCCCGCAGGTCCTTGGGCAGGCAGCCGCCGCCGAAGCCGATGCCGGCCCGGAGGAACTTCTTGCCGATCCGGTCGTCGTGCCCGATGGCCTCGGCCAGCTTCACCACATCGCCGTCGGCCGCCTCACAGACCTCGGCCATCGCGTTGATGAAGGAGATCTTGGTCGCCAGGAAGGAGTTGGCGGAGGTCTTCACCAGCTCGGACGTCGGGTAGTCCATGACGATGAACGGCGAGCCCTCGGCGATCGGCTTGGCGTACACCTGCCGCAGCAGCTCCTCGGCCCGGTCCCCGGCCACACCGGCGACGATCCGGTCCGGGTGCAGGGTGTCCTTGACGGCGAGGCCCTCGCGCAGGAACTCCGGGTTCCAGGCCAGCTCGGCGGCCTCGCCCGCGGGGGCGGCCGCGGCCAGCCGCGCGGCGAGCCGGGCCGCGCTGCCCACCGGCACCGTGGACTTGCCGACCACCAGCGTGGGCCGGGTCAGATGCGGCGCCAGCGCGTCGAAGGCGCTCTCCACGTAGCTCATGTCGCAGGCGTACTCGCCGTGCTTCTGCGGGGTGTTCACGCAGACGAAGTGCACATCGCCGAAGGCGCCGACCTCCTCGTAGGAGGTGGTGAAGCGCAGCCGGCCGCTCGACCCCTCGATCCCGGCGACATGGCGGCGCAGCAGATCCTCCAGACCGGGCTCGTACATCGGGACCTCGCCCCGCTGAAGCATCTCGATCTTCTCGGGGACCACATCGAGCCCCAGCACCTCGAAGCCCAGCTCGGCCATGGCCGCGGCGTGGGTGGCGCCGAGGTAGCCGGTGCCGATCACGGTGATCTTGAGGGGCATGGACGCTCCAAACGTTGAGGGGCGGCGTTGAGGGGCGGTGGTCGGGCGACGGGTGGGGCTGGGGAAAACGGCGCTGAACGAGCATAGTCGGGAGAGGAATGGCCTACTCCAGTCGCTTCCGGGCCGCGTGGGTAACTGTCGGCAACCTCACGTATCCGCAGCCGGGATCGGCGCCTAGAATCCGGAGAGGTAATTGGGTTACTTAACGGTAGTTAGCACTGGCAGTCAGCTCACAGGGGAGTGAGAAACCTTGGCGGGAACCGCTGATTTCGATCTGTACCGGACGTCTGAGGAGCACGACATGCTCCGCGAGTCGGTGCGTGCGCTCGCCGAGGCGAAGATCGCTCCGTTCGCCGCCGCGGTGGACGAGGAGGCCCGCTTCCCGCAGGAGGCGCTCGACGCGCTGGTCGCCAACGACCTGCACGCCGTCCACGTACCGGAGTCCTACGGCGGGGCCGGCGCCGACGCGCTGGCGACCGTCATCGTCATCGAGGAGGTCGCCCGCGTCTGTGCGTCGTCCTCCCTCATCCCGGCGGTCAACAAGCTCGGCTCGCTGCCGGTGATCCTCTCCGGCTCCGAGGAGCTGAAGGCGAAGTACCTGGGCCCGCTGGCCAAGGGCGACGCGATGTTCTCGTACTGCCTGAGCGAGCCGGACGCCGGTTCGGACGCGGCGGGTATGAAGACCAAGGCCGTCCGCGACGGCGACCACTACTTCCTCAACGGCGTCAAGCGCTGGATCACCAACGCCGGCGTCAGCGAGTACTACACGGTGATGGCCGTCACCGACCCGGAGAAGCGCTCCAAGGGCATCTCGGCCTTCGTCGTCGAGAAGGGCGACGAGGGGGTCTCCTTCGGCGCCCCGGAGAAGAAGCTCGGCATCAAGGGCTCGCCGACCCGCGAGGTCTACCTCGACAACGTCCGGATCCCCGCCGACCGCATGATCGGCGCGGAGGGCACCGGCTTCGCCACCGCCATGAAGACCCTGGACCACACCCGCATCACCATCGCGGCCCAGGCGCTCGGCATCGCCCAGGGCGCCCTGGACTACGCCAAGGGCTATGTCCAGGAGCGCAAGCAGTTCGGCAAGCCGATCGGCGACTTCCAGGGCGTGCAGTTCATGCTCGCCGACATGGCCATGAAGGTGGAGGCGGCCCGCCAGCTGACCTACGCCGCGGCCGCCCGCTCCGAGCGGATATCGGCCGGCGGCAAGGGCGAGGACCTGACGTTCTTCGGCGCGGCGGCCAAGTGCTACGCCTCGGACGCGGCCATGGAGATCACCACGGACGCCGTTCAGCTGCTCGGCGGCTACGGCTACACCCGTGACTACCCGGTCGAGCGGATGATGCGGGACGCCAAGATCACCCAGATCTACGAGGGCACCAACCAGGTCCAGCGGATCGTGATGGCGCGCAACCTGCCGCAGTAGGCGCACGGACACACAGACGGACACACAGAGGGCCCCGGACCGCAATGGCGGTCCGGGGCCCCTTTGTCTCCGCAGTCTCCGCTGCCGGCCGCGGTCAGCTGCTGCTGACCGTGACCTTCTCGTCGTTGTTGAGCTGCTCCACCAGCTGGCGGAGCTTGGCCTTGTCCCAGACCAGGTTGCCGCCGTTGCTGCCGGAGACCGGCATGTTCATGGACTTGCCCTCGCCGCCGGTGACGCCCTTCATCGCGAAGAACATCTCACCCAGGCTCCACAGGCCCATGTCCTTGTCGACGACGAGCGTGTCCAGGCCGGCGCTCATCGTGGGGTAGAGCTTGAAGGGGTTGAGGACCGTGGCGGGGGTGGCGGTCTGGCTCGCCAGCGTCGCCAGGAACTTCTGCTGGTTCTTCGTCCGGTCCAGGTCCTGCTGGGCGAAGGCGTGCCGGGTGCGGACGTAGGCGAGCGCCTGCTGGCCGTTGAGGGTCTGCTTGCCGGCCGGGAAGTCGGCGCCGGAGTCCTTGTCCTTGATCGCCTTGGGGAGGTCCATCTCGACGCCACCGATGGCGTCCACGATGTTGGCGAAGCCGGCGAAGCCGATCTCGACGTAGTGGTCGATGTGCAGCTTGGTGTTGTACTCGACGGTGCGCACCAGCAGCTCCGGGCCGTCCTCGGCGTAGGCCGCGTTGAGCTTGGTGTGCCGCCCGGTGCCCGGGTACTTCTTGCCGGAGTCCGAGCCGATGTAGGTGGGTATCTCCACGTCGGAGTCGCGAGGCAGGGATATCAGCGTCGGGCCGTTGCTGCCGTCGTGCAGGATCATCATCGAGTCGGTGCGCTTGCCCTCGGCGGAGCCGGTGTGCAGCTTGCGCTTCTGCTCGGCGGTCATGCCCTCGCGGCTGTCCGAGCCGACGATCAGGTAGTTCGTGCCGTCACCGGTCTCCGGCCGGTCGATGACCTTGCTCAGGTCGACCTTGCGGCGCAGCTTGCCGTCGGCCCAGAAGTAGGTGGCGACCGAGGTGACCGCCAGGACCGCGACCAGGGTGATGACCGTCCACTTGATGCGCTTGCCCCAGCGGGGGCGCGGTCGGCCGCCCGGGCCGTAGCCGTCGTCATAGCCGCCACCGCCGCCGCGGCCGCCGCCGTAGACCTGGCCGGTGTTGTAGCCGTCGTCGTATGAATCGTCGTAGCCCTGGGACTGCTGCGGCGGTACGGACGCGCCCCTGCGCGGGGACATCGACGACGGCATCGGAGGCTCGTGCCCCTGATAGCCGGGGCCTGCGCCGCGCCGCACCTGGGGCATGGCGCGCGCACCCTCCGGCTCGGCACTGCCGCTGCCGTATCCGTACCGGTTGCCGCTCTGGTCGCCGGACCACCCGTTGGGCCACTCATTCATACGGGGAAGTGTGCACGCCGCAGGGGGGTGCTCCATAGGGCGGGTGCCGGATCGGGCCAGTGCTGTTGCAGAGCTGATGCAAAGCTACGGCGGCCTTCCGCCGCATACCGCAAGGGGCCATGACCATTCCGACCTGCACTAATGGAAGCAACCATTCCGGATGGTTTCCGGCGGCGGCCATGAGACCTGTGTCACGGACCTGCGCTTATGGGGAGACCAGTCTCACGACGGGGACGGGGCGGGGCCGTACGGGCGGCCACTTAGGCTGGCTCCATGACCGAACTCGTCACCGACAACCCCGAGGACGAGGTGGTGGGCAAGCCCACTTCCGTGTCCCGCATCACGCTCAGCCACATCATGACGGCCGGCGACACGAACCTCCTCGGAACGGTGCACGGCGGCGTGATCATGAAGCTCGTCGACGATGCGGCGGGCGCGGTGGCCGGCCGCCACTCCGGCGGGCCGGCCGTGACCGCCTCCATGGACGAGATGGCCTTCCTCGAACCGGTCCGGATCGGCGACCTCGTCCATGTACGCGCCCAGGTCAACTGGACCGGCCGCTCCTCGATGGAGGTCGGCGTACGGGTCCTGGCCGAGCGCTGGAACGAATCCAGCCCGGCCCAGCAGGTCGGCTCCGCCTACCTCGTCTTCGCCGCCGTCGACGAACAGGGCAAACCGCGCCGGGTGCCGCCGGTGCTCCCCGAGACCGAGCGTGACAAGCGCCGCTACCAGGAGGCGCAGATCCGCCGGACGCACCGCCTCGCCCGCCGCCGCGCGATCAAGGAGCTGCGCGAACGGCGCGCCGCGGAAGGCCTCGACGACGCATAGCGGCGACCCCGAGCTGCCCCGCCAGCGCCAGCCCCGTACCGATGACGGTGCCGGCCGCCGCGCAGATCACATCGTCCACATCGGCGATCCGCCCGGCCCGCATCAGCAGCTGCGCCGTCTCGATGACCAGGCACAGCCCCACGCCCAGCAGGAACGCCCCGGCGGCCGACGTGCGCGGCGCGGCGAACCGCAGCAGCAGCGGTGCCGGCACGAACAGCGCGGCGTTGGCGATCTGCCGCCGCACCAGCATCGCCAGCTCCCCGGGCTCCAGCTGGGCGCCCAGATCGAACAGCCCCTCACCGGGCCGCCACCACACCGTCGCGTCCCCGGAGCCCACCGGCTGGCTGGGCGCGAGCGTCGCCAGCAGGAACAGCAGCAGCCAGCCGGCCAGCAGCGCACGGGCCGTGGTGCGCGGTGCGCCGCTGTCGGGGGCGAGCGCCGTCCACAGGGCGAGCGCCACCGCCGCCGCCAGCGCCAGGACCAGGAAGAGCGCCACCGTGGTGGGGGTGATACCCAGCACAACCTGCCACACAGTGCGCCCCTTTCAGGAAATCCCGTACACGCCATACATCCCGCGCATCTCGTGCAACCCGCGCATCTCATGCATTTCACGCATCACGGGCATCAATCGCAGGTCCATTTTGTGACGTAGAGCGTCTCTCCCCGCTCCATGACGCCCCGGATGCACTCCTCCGCGAGCATCTCCACCCGGCCGCTCAGCCCGACCGCGCCGCCCTGGGTCCGCCGGGTGCCGAACCAGCCGGGGAAGGCGGTGATCCGGTCGTTCTTGCGCTGGTAACCGAGCCGCACGGCGATCTCGCCGAGACCGGCCGCCGACCCGCTCCGCCGGTAGGTCGCGGTGTACATCCCGTCGGCCCCCACCGGTCCCTGGAGACACAGCCGGCCGCGCACCAGCTCCCCGCAGCCGGTCGGTGCGGGAGGCGCCGGCGGCGCCGCGGCGGCGGTGGCCGCGACCAGACACAGCGCCGCGACGGCCACCGTGACCCGGCGCACACGGCAGCGGGCCTCCGGGCGGCGCACGGGCGGCCGGGGCGCGGTACGACGGGGCGCGGGGACGCTCATGGGCACACTGCCTCGTCCCCGGTGATCGCCGAGATCCGGCCCGGCTTCTGCGGTGGCTCCTCGGCCCGTACCCGCTGCACCGAACCCTGGCCCTGGCCGGCCGTCACCTGCATCACCGGACCCCGCCCGGCCGCCGGCCGCAGCTGTGCGCCGGGCAGCGCGGCGGCCAGTGAGCGGGCCGAGCGGTCCCAGCGCGGGTCGTAGACGATGACGGTCCGGGGCACCTTGCCGCGGGCGGAGTTGCCGGGGACGCCGGTGGTGGCGAAGCCGGTGGCGTGCAGCTCCTTCGCCACCGTGGCGGCGAGCCCGGTCCGGTCGCTGCCGTTGTCGACCCGCACCTGGACCTGGCCCGGCGGGATGTCCACGACCCTGGCCCGCGGCTCCTCCCGGTCCCGGGGCACCGTGATCGGCTGGTCCTCGCGGATCGCCCGGAACAGCTTCGGCGCCTGCACCGGGTCCCAGCGCACGGTCGAGCCGACCCCCGGCACCGGCTGGGCCACATCGCCCAGCGGCACGGACGTGAACTCCGAGGACGACGGGGTGAAGCCGCGCATCGCCTGCCCGAGGTCGACCAGGTCGCCGGCCCGGAAGCCCGAATCGGCCCGTACTGACCGGAGCATCGTGTCGGCGACATCCCTGAAGCGGATGGGGTTCATCAGCACTCCGGAGGAGGTGATCTTGTGAATGAGAGCGGCCAGGAAGCGCTGCTGGCGCTGCATCCGGCCGAGGTCGGCGGAGCCGTCGACATGCCGTGAGCGCACGTACTGAAGCGCCTGGCCGCCGTTGAGCCGCGACTTGCCGACCGGCAGATCCAGCCCCGTGAAGCGGTCGCGCAGCGGCCGTACGGTGCAGATCTCCACCCCGCCGACCGCGTCCACGCTGCGCATGAAGCTGGTGAAGTCGACCTCCAGGTAGTGGTCGATATGCACCCCCGTCATGTGCTCGACGGTCCGCACGGTGAGGCTGGGGCCGCCCTCGGCATAGGCCGCGTTCAGCTTGATGGGGTGCTTGGCACGCTGCCGGCCGGTGGCGGCGTCCGTGTGGGCGGGGACCTCGGCGTAGGAGTCGCGGGGCAGGCTGATCACGCTGGCGCGGTCCCGGTCGGCGGAGAGATGCACCAGCATCAGGGTGTCGGTGCAGTGGCAGGGCGCCCCGCCCAGGTGGTACCGCTGCTTCTCCGCGGCGCTGAGCCGGTCGCGCCCGTCCGTGCCGACGACCAGGAAGTTCAGCCCGTCGCCGCCCCCGGGCCGGTTGCTCATGCCGGTGAAGGCGTCCACCCGGCCGATGCCGCTCTCCACCCCGGTGACCACGGCGTGCCCGACGCCGCTCGCGGCCAGCAGCAGCACGGACACGGCGGCGCCGATCCGCAGCCCCCAGCGCGGGCCCGGCGGGCGCCGGCGCGTACCGGGCCGGGCGGCCCGGCGCCGGGCCGGACGGGGGGAGCGGAACGGCGCGGTCACGGGGGACACCTCCGCGGCTGGACGGCGTGAGCGGGGCCCGGCGGGGAGCGGGGCCGCACGGGAACGGGGCAGCAGGGGAGCGGGGCAAGCCGGGATCAATCGGACGAGGACACCGTAGGTCCATATGATCGGCTGCAAAGCACCACACGCCGGGCGTCCGGCATCCGGCCACCCGGCTGCGTCCGAGGGCGTCCGCCATACGCGGTAACGTGGGCGCGATTCTGCAGTCTCCCGGCGGGCGCTGCCGTCGCTGGCGGCTCCGCCGCGGGCCGTACCCCCGAGGAACCATGCCGCAGCAGCAGCCCCCGGCCGTCTCCGTGATCATGCCGGTGCTCAATGAGGAACGTCACCTCCGCAATTCGGTCCGGCACATCCTGGAGCAGGAGTACGCCGGTGAGATGGAGGTGGTGATCGCCCTCGGCCCGTCCACGGACCGTACGGACGAGATCGCCGCCGAGCTCGTCGCCGAGGACGCCCGGGTGCACACGGTGCCCAACCCCACCGGCCGCACCCCGGCCGCGCTGAACGCCGCGATCAAGGCGTCCCGGCACCCGATCGTGGTGCGCGTCGACGGCCACGGCATGCTCTCGCCGAATTACATCGCCACCGCCGTGCGCCTCCTGGAGGAGACCGGCGCCGCGAACGTCGGCGGCATCATGCACGCCGAGGGCGAGAACGCCTGGGAGGACGCGGTCGCCGCGGCGATGACCTCCAAGATCGGTGTGGGCAACGCCGCCTTCCACACGGGCGGGCAGGCCGGTCCGGCCGAGACCGTCTACCTCGGCGTCTTCCGCCGCGAGGCGCTGGAGCGGCAGGGCGGCTACAACGAGGAGTTCATCCGCGCCCAGGACTGGGAGCTGAACTTCCGCATCCGGGAGGCCGGCGGCGCGATCTGGTTCTCGCCCGAGCTGAAGGTCCAGTACCGCCCGCGGCCGAGCGTCAGGGCGCTGGCCAAGCAGTACAAGGACTACGGCAAGTGGCGCCATGTCGTCGCCCGCTACCACGCCGGTTCGATCAATCTGCGCTATCTCGCGCCGCCGACCGCGGTGTGCGCCATCGCGGCGGGCCTGGTGGTCGGCGCCGCCGTCACCCCCTGGGGCCTGGTCGTCCCGGCCGGCTACCTCGCCGCCATCACCGCGGGTTCGGTGCCGGCCGGCAAGGGGCTGTCGCTCAAGGCCCGCGTCCAGATCCCGGTCGCCCTGGCGACCATGCACATGGCCTGGGGCGCGGGCTTCCTGACCAGCCCCCGCTCACTCGCCAGGAAGGTCATCGCCAGCCGCCGCCCGGCGGTCATGACCCCGGCGGCGGACGCCGAGTAGCCGGAGCGCCGCCCGCTTCTTCGCGGGCTTGCGCGCGGGACCCTGCCCTCTACACCCGCCCACCCCCCGAAGGGGGGTGGGCGGCGGGGAAAAAACACCGGGGCCCCGCCTAGCGGCTGTACGCCCTAGAAGCTGTACGACGGATTCACCTTCATACAGGCCTTGTCGTCCTCACCGTTGAGCGCGTCCGCGCTGTCCGGGGCCTTGTCCGCGTCCTTCTCGTCGCCCGGCTGCTCCGGGTACGACGGGCCGGTGCGCCAGTCGTTGCCGACCACCAGCCGCATCCCGGTGGCCGAACTCGACTCCCGGACCGCGTCCTTGGGGAGTCCGAGCGCCTTCGCCAGCGCCAGGGCGTCGCCCCGCTGCGCCTTGTCCCGGTACGTGATCGTGGTGTCGGCCTGGGTGGTGAGCGCGGAGTCGGTGCCGGCCGAGGTGTAGCCCAGGCCGGACAGCCGCTGCTGGACGGCCGACGCGCGGCCGGAGACCGGGCCGTTCACCGTGCTGTTGGTGCCGTTCTGCACGACAACCTTCAGCTGGTCCTTGGGAGTTGACGGCTTGGGGGCCGGGGTGGCCTTCTTCTTCTTGTCCTTGCCGTCCAGCGCGGTGTCGTTGCGCAGCAGCCCGAAGGTCGCCTCCGCGTCGCCGGGCTTGGGCATGACATACGACTCGCCGGGGCCGTACTGCCAGGGCATGGTGACCATCGTGATGCGCTTGGTCGGCACCCGGCTGAGATCGCCGCCGAGGTCGTAGAGCTTCTTGACGGTGTCGAGGCCGTCGTCGACGGTCAGCGCGTTGGTCGCCGCCTCCGCCAGATCGCGCAGCTCCCCGGGGTTGGTGAGCTTGGCGTCCTTCTTCAGCTGGCGGACCATCGAGTTCATGTACATGTGCTGGGCCTTGGCCCGGCCGATGTCGGTGTTGTCCTCGAAGCCGTAACGGGTGCGCAGCCACTGGAGGGCCTGGACGCCCTTGACGGAGTGGGTGCCCTTGGTGAGCTTCAGCCCGCTGCCGTGGCCCTTGCTGTCGTGCGAGTAGACGTTCCCGTCGACGCAGACCGGGACGCCGCCGATGGCGTCCGCCATCTCCACCACGCCGGCGAAGTCGACCATCATGAAGTGGTCGATGTAGATGCCGGTCAGCTCCTGCCAGGTGGCGAGGGTGCAGCCCGGACCGCCGTGCTGGAGCGACTGGTTGATGGCCGCGGAGGTCTGTGGAAAGACCTCGTGGGTCTTCGGGTCGGTGCAGCGGGGGATCGTCACCCGGGTGTCCCGCGGGATGGAGATCACCGACATGTTGCTGCGGTCCGCCGAGACATGCAGCAGCATCTGCACATCGGCGAGCGGCTTGCGGTCCGCGTCCTGGCGGGCGCCGCCGAGCTCGATGTTCTTGGCGTTGTTCCGGCCGTCGGAGCCCATCAGCAGGATGTTCAGCGGGCTCTGCCCGAAGGCGTTGGGGTCCGGCTTCTTCAGGCCGTCCCCGCCCAGGGACCGCGGTGCCTTGCGGAGGTTGGCGTTGAGGTGCTCGTAGTACCAGTACCCGGCACCCGCGCCGCCCACTATCAGGACGGCGAGGGTGAGGGCGGTCCACCGCAGCGCCTTGCGGCCCTTGCGGCGCGGCTGCCCCCCTCGGCGGTGCCCGCCGCCGTCGGCGGGCACGTCCCCGTCCGCGGCGGCGACGGCACCGCCTTCGGGCGGCGTCCAGCCGGGCGCGTCCGGGGGCAGCCCCTGGTCCTGGTGGGCACCGTCGTCCCGGACCGGCTCCGCCGCTTCCGGCCGGCGTCTCCGACGCGACCGGTCCCCACGCACACTGCTCTGCCCCATTCGGCCCTCTCCCCGTTGTCAGTTGTGCGTTCGGCGCCTCGGCGGGGCGGCCGGATCCCGCTCAATTCACTTTGCGCAGATGTTCTTGTCATCTGCATTGACGTTCTGCACCCCGTCCGGGGTTTCGGTCGGCGCCTCGATCGGTGAACCCGGCGCCTTGAAGTCCTTGCCGAGGACCAGCTTCATCGGCTGGCGGTCACCGGCGTTCTGCCCGGACTTCTTCAGCGCGCTCTTGGGCAGCCCCATCCAGTCGGCCAGAGTGGCGGCCTGGTCGGCCTGGTTGGGCGCGTATTCGAGGCGGGTGGCGGCCAGCTTCGACGGCGCGTTGCCGGCGTTGGTGGAGAGCTTGGCGGACTTGGTGTTCTGGAGCCAGTCCACGGTCTCCTGGGCCGAGCCGATCGGTCCGCCGCCGTTGGTGACATCGACGCGTACCGCCTCGGGCGCGGCCTTCTTGACCGGGCCGGACTTCTTGCCCTTGCCCTTCTTGCCCTTGGCCAGGGTGTGGTCCGCCCGCACCATCGCGAACAGCGGGTCCGCCTTGGCCTTGTCCATGATGACGGTGGCCGGGTCCTTGGGGTTGTCCAGCACCGGCACGGTGGCGAAGGTGACCTTGTCGATGTCGACCTTCTTCAGATCGGTGCCGAAGTCCAGCAGCTTGCTCGCGGTGCCGATCCCGGTGTCGACGGTCAGCGCCTTGGTCGCTGCCTGGCTGACCTGGAGGAGCTTGGTGGGGCTGCTGAAGGCGCTGGACTTCAGCTTGCGGATCAGCGAGCTGAGGAACTGCTGCTGAAGCTCGATCCGGCTGAGGTCGCTGCCGAAGCCGACGGTGTGCCGGGTGCGGACGAACGCCAGCGCCTGCTCGCCCTTGACGATGTGCCGGCCGGCCTTCAACTTCAGGTGCGACTTGGGGTCGTTGATGTCCTTGCCCGCGCACACCTCGACGCCGTCCACCGCGTTGGACAGCTCCTTGACCGCGTTGAAGTCGGCCATCATGAAGTGGTTGATCTTCAGCCCGGTCATCTTCTCGACGGTGCGCCAGGTGCAGCCGGGGTCCCGGCCCTCCTGGCCCAGGCTGGTGTTGAAGCGCACCCCCTGCTCGCCGGGGATGTTCTTCGTCGACTCGTCCTTCTGCTTCGTGGGGCAGGTGGGGATGTCGGTGATCATGTCGCGCGGGATGCTCAGCGCGGTGGCGTTCGTCCGGTCCTTGGAGATGTGCATCAGGATCGTGGTGTCCGCGTGCCCCACGCTGCCGGCGTCGCCGTAGCCCCCGTTGCCCTTCCCGGAGCGGGAGTCGGTGCCGATGATCAGGAGGTTCACCGGGCCGTCGGACACCGCGTCGTTCTCCACGCCGACATCGACCTTGGAGATGTTGCCGTCCAGCTCTTGGTAGATGTAGTACGCGGCGCCGCAGCCGGCGACGAGCACGAAGCCCACCACACCGGCGGTCCAGTGCAGCGCCCGCTTCTTCCCCGACTTCTTCGGCTTGCGCTTGCGGCGGCCCACCGGGCCCGCCTCCGCCGCCGTCGCTGTCGCCGTACGGGCCGCGGCGGCACGGCGTGCCGCCCGGCCGCCCGCCGGGCGCTCGCCGTCCCCGTCCGCGGCGCTCCCGTCCTGCCGGCCGCGCTGGGTCGGCAGCGGTCGGGTGTCGGTGTCGCCGACCTCGGCGTCCCGCTTACGGGCGGCGCGTCTGCCGGCCGCAGTGCGGTCGGAGGGCCGAGCGGCGGCTTGACCAGGGTCAAGCCGCAGTTCGTAGTTGCCGGTGTCCGGATCGAACACCCACTGATCGGCGGGATCGACGTTGTTGTCGCCCGCCCGCCCACGGCCTTGCGCGTCCACGGTGCCTTGAGTCCTCCGTCGGTGCCACGCGGCGCCATCCCCTCAAGGCGCTCGGTAGGTCGATCGAGATTGCTGGTTCATCGGTCGGCTTGGTCGAGCGACCGGATCGCTCACACTATCCGCCCAGTTCAGCGCCCCGCGACGCTCGTGACAAATTCCACTTACCTACAACTGGGCAATCCGCCCAATCCATTCGAGTCGTCTACTTGTTTTGCGGCCTCTTTATTCGCAGACTCCGTGTTCCGCCGTCGTCCCGGGAAACGCCGGACCCGCACTCGGCGCGGGTTCGGACGGGGAGTCCGGCCGGTCGTCCGACGATCTCTTTCCGGTGCGGACCGGTGCCTCCCCGGCGTCCTTCGGGGGCGTCACGGTCACCGGAAGATCCCCGTGCAGCCGCGCGAAGAGCCGCCCGGCGTCCGGCTGCCGCAGCTCATCGCGATTGCGGTCCAGGTGGTACTCCTGCCGCGGCACGGTCATGAACTGGACCCGGTCGGTAGGAATACGGCGGGTGCTGCGCACCAATTCGTACAGCCCCCTCAGGGAAGCCAGCCCGCTGTCCGTGGTCAGTGAACTCGTCGCGGCATCCAGCACCGGATACAGCCGGGTCGGATTGAGCAGGACACCATTGCTCTGCACTTTCTTCACGAGTGCGCCAAGAAATCGCTGTTGCCTCTCCATGCGCTGGGTATCGCTGCCGTTGCCCAGACTCTTTCGTGCCCGTACGTAACCGAGCGCATCCTCACCGTGCAGGGTCTGCCGGCCGGCGGACAGGCTGAGCTGCGCCTCGGGATCGTGCACCGGGTGCGGCAGACAGACCTCGACGCCGTCCACCGCGTCCACCATCTTCGTGAAGCCGACGAAGTCGATGATCAAGTAGTGGTCGATACGGATCCCGGTCAGCTTCTCGACCGTACGGATCGTGCAGGCCGCGCCGCCCGCCGCGAACGCCTCGTTGAACGGGGCCGGCGCCGAGCCGGTCTCCGTGCCGTTCGGGCGCTTGCAGTGCGGCAGCTCGACCATCAGATCGCGCGGGATGCTCACCGCGGTGGAGCTCTGCCGGTCCGCCGCGAGATGCAGCAGCATCGTGGTGTCCGAGCGCTGGCCGCGGCTGTGGCCGTACCGGACGTTGCCGCCGGTACGGCTGTCGGAGCCGATCAGCAGCACGTTCCCGGCGTTCGGCGGGCCCGCCGGCGGCCGCTCGGACTCCCACTTCCGCAGCTCCCGCTCGGTGGCGCTGTCGGTGTGGATATTGCTGTTGAGCTTGGCGTACACCGCCCAGCCGGTACCGGCCCCGGCCAGCACGAAACCGGCGATCCCCAGCGCGATCCAGCGGCGCCGGTGCCGCCGGTACGGCGGGATGCGCGGCGGCCCCGGCCCGTCCGCTCCCCGGCGCCCGGCCGGGCGCGCGGCCCAGCCGGCGAACCTGGGGGGCTCGGGGGTCTCGGTCACCTGTGCGTCCATCCCTCACGGAGTCGGCGTCGCGCCCGCACGCAGGCTCGGACGGAACAAGAGACGGACGAAACCCGCGCAGGGTTGTACCTACTCAAGATCCTGGCCTGAAACGGACGTACCGGCCCGCCCGGG
The DNA here is from genome assembly GCF_057708345.1 of Streptomyces sp. bgisy130. NCBI lineage: Bacteria > Bacillati > Actinomycetota > Actinomycetes > Kitasatosporales > Streptomycetaceae > Streptomyces > Streptomyces sp. bgisy130. The sequence continues at coordinate 29,788 of NZ_JBYISA010000048.1, read as the reverse complement.
GCGCGTCCGGTCCGCCGGACGGGGGAGCTCCGCTTCCTCAGTGCGGCAGCGGCGCCCGGAACGTGATCTTCTCGCTGTTCTCCCGGTCGGCCGCGGCCTCGGCGCCCAGCCGGTCCAGGTGGCGGCACAGCACCACGGAGCCGCCGGTCGCCAGCGGCGCGTACAGCCCGTACGACAGGCCCTGCCAGGTGTCGTAGCCCAGCCCCGACAGCACCCGGGGCGCCGCCGGCAGCCCGGCCGCTTCCGCGTCCGCCAGCGCGCGCGCCACGGTGCCGGAACCGGTCAGCTCCTCGCCGCCGACGACCAGCGCCGCGGCCCCCGCGTCCACCGGCGCGAACGGCGAGAACCGGTCACCCTGGCCCGGCACCTCGACGGCGTAGTCCGCGAAACCCGCCGGGGGCTGCGGGAAACGGCCACCCAGCGGGCGCAGCGCCAGCGCCACCCGCTCCCCGGAGCAGGCGAGCGCCGCCTCCAGCCGGTCCGGCCCGGCGACCACGAGATCGGCGGCGGCCGGATCGCCGTCCACCTCCGCCACGACGCCCACGGACGAACAGGCCAGCAGCCAGACGGCGGTCTGCCAGTGCGCGGGCAGCAGCAGCGCGAGCCGGTCACCGGGCTCGGCGGCCAGATCGCCCTGGAGGTAGTTGGCGGTCTTGGCCACCCAATTGGCGAAGGTCGCGACGGACAGTTCCACGCGCTCGCCGGTGGCGTCGTCGTAGAAGGTCACCAGCGGGCGGGCCGGGTCCGCGGCGAGCGCGGAACTCAGCAGGTCGGCGGGGGTGCGATCGGTGGCGTTCATCGCGGCCAGGGTACGCGCGGCGGCGGCCGGCGGCGGGGCGGGCCCGGCGCGCCCGCGCCACCGGATCGGCCGATGCCCCGTCAGATCACCGTTGGCGCGTTCAGCCCGGACATGTCCAGGATTTTGACCATGCGCCCCTTCCTTGCGACCTGTCTCGGAGCCGTGTGCACCGCCGCCCTCGCCCTGCCCCTCGTGCCGGCGGCCGGTGCGAGCGCAGCCCCCGCCGCCGCGCCGCGCCCCGCCCGCTCCGGTGAACTGCCGGGCAGCACCCAGTCCCTGCCGGTCGCGGCGCTCGGCGCACCCGCCCCGCGCCCCGACGCCCGGGACGCCACCCCGGCGCCCACGCCCCAGTCGCTCGGCCTCCCGGCCCGCACCGTACGGCCGTTCTCGCTCCTCGGGGTCGTCTGGGACGACGCCGCCGCCGAACTGCGCGGCCGGGTCCAGGTCCGCACCCGCGCCACCGGCAGCGGCGACTGGTCCGGCTGGCAGGACGTCCAGGTCCACAACGACGACGCCCCCGACCTCGGTTCCGCCGAGCGGCGCGACAGCGACGTACGCGGCAGCACCGCACCGCTGTGGGTCGGCGACTCCGACGCCGTCCAACTGCGCATCACCCCCGAGACCCGCCACCGCGCCCGGGCCACCCTCCCGGGCGGACTGCGGCTGGAACTCGTCGACCCCGGCCGGCCCCCGCGCGCCCTCCGCGGCGCGCACGCCGACCCCCCGGCCCCGCTCACCCCCGAGGCCACCGCCGCCTCCGCCGCCAACACCAAGCTCGCCCCGCTCGGCGCCACCGAGATCCCGGCCCTCGACCAGGCCGCCTCCCAGGCCGACATCGCCGCCGTGGACGGGGCGCCGCCGGCCCACACCTCCATCGGGCCGCGCCCGCGGATCGTCACCCGGGCCGGCTGGGGCGCCGACGAGCAGCTGCGCGAGAAAGCCTTCACCTACACCCGTACCGTCCGCGCCGCCTTCGTCCACCACAGCGGCTCGGGCAACAACTACGACTGCGCCGAGGCCCCTTCGCTGATCCGCGCCATGTACCGCTTCCACGTCAAGAGCAACCACTGGCGGGACATCGGCTACAACTTCCTCATCGACAGGTGCGGAACGGTCTACGAGGGCCGCGCGGGCGGCGTCGCCAAACCCGTCATGGGCGCCCACACCCTCGGCTTCAACACCGACAGCACCGGCATCGCCGTCCTCGGCACCTTCACCGACGATGAGCCGCCCCAGCCCGCCGTCGAGGCCATCGCCCGTCTGACGGCCTGGAAGCTCGGCCTCTACAGCGTCGATCCGCGCGCCACCACCCAGCTGCTGTCCGGCGGCGGAAACCGCTTCCCCAAGGGCACCAAGGTCCCGCTGCACGTCATTTCCGGCCACCGGGACGGCTTCACCACCGACTGCCCCGGCGTCCACCTCTACAACAAGCTCGCCGCCACCCGCCTCGCCGCGGCCACCCTCCAGGGCCGCTGAGCCGCGGCCCGGCCGGGCACGACGGCACCTACGGCATCTTCATTACCTTCGGCATCTTCCGGGTTTGCGCGGGTCTGTCACGGTGCAGGCTGCGGGGACCACTCAACCGTTCCCACGGCCCGCACGTCCCAGCTGCCACGACGTCCGCCCTCCCGTCCCGTAAGCCCCCGTGGCCCGAACAGCACCGGAGCGCACCACCACCGGGGCCGCCCGGGAGCCCGTCTGCCTACACTGGTCCGCCGATCGGCCGACCCCAGCAGGAAGCAGAGAAGACAAGGTGACTGAAGCGATCCTCCTGGTCGGCGGCAAGGGCACCCGGCTGCGCCCGCTGACGGTGCATACGCCCAAGCCCATGGTCCCGGCGGCGGGCGTGCCGTTCCTCACCCACCAACTGGCCCGCGCCCGGGCGGCCGGCGTCGAGCACATCGTCCTCGCCACCTCCTACCTCGCCGAGGTCTTCGAGCCCTATTTTGGCGACGGTTCGGCGCTCGGCCTGCACCTGGAGTACGTCACCGAAGAGGAGCCGCTGGGCACCGGCGGCGCCATCCGCAATGTCGCCTCGCGGCTGCACTCCGCCCCCGACGACCCGGTGCTGATCTTCAACGGCGACATCCTCACCGGCCTGGACATCGCCGCCCTCGTCGGCACCCACCGGACCTCCGGCGCCGATGTCTCCCTGCACCTCACCCGGGTCGAGGACCCGCGCGCCTTCGGCCTGGTGCCCACCGACGCCACCGGCCGGGTCACCGCCTTCCTGGAGAAGCCGCAGACCCCCGAGGAGATCGTCACCGACCAGATCAACGCCGGTGCCTACGTCTTCAACCGCTCGGTCATCGACACCATCCCGGCCGGCCGCCCGGTCTCCGTCGAACGCGAGACCTTCCCCGGCCTGCTCGCCGACGGCGCCCACCTCCAGGGCATGGTCGACTCCACCTACTGGCTCGACCTCGGCACCCCGCAGGCCTTCGTCCGCGGCTCCGCCGACCTGGTCCTCGGCCGCGCCCCCTCCCCGGCGGTGCCCGGCCGCTGCGGCGACCGCCTGATCCTGGAGACCGCCGAGGTCGCCACCGACGCCAAGCTCACCGGCGGCACCGTCGTCGGCCCACGCACCGTCATCGGCGCCGGCGCGGAGATCGACGGCAGCGCCGTCCTCGAAGACGCGGTCATCGAACCGGGCGCCCGGATCCGGGACAGCCTCATCGGCGCCGGGGCACACATCGGAGCCCGCACGGTCCTGGACGGCGCGGTCATCGGCGACGGCGCACGGATCGGCGCCGACAACGAACTCCGCGACGGCATCCGCATCTGGTGCGACGCCGAAATCGCCGCCGGCTCGGTGCGCTTCTCGTCCGATCAGTAGGGGGCGTTCGGGCGTCTGACCGGTGGGCGGCGCCCGGGCGTCCGACCAGTCCGCGTTCGTCCGACCCGCAGCCCGGCGTCCGACACCGCCCCCGGGAATACCGCCCCACCCCCACCCGTTGTCGGCCCCGAGGGGGCGCCCGGTACCCCTACGGGATGTGTTCGCCCACCCCCTACGGCACCCCCTACAGCCCCCTACGGCCCACCCCCACGGCCCGCCCCGCCCGTCACCCCCATCGCCTAACCTGGCCGCATGCCCGCCCGCACCTGGGATCCGCCCGGCCCGCTCGACCTGCACCGCACGCTCGGTGTGCTCCGGCGCGGTCCCGGTGATCCCGCGTTCGGTGTGCGCGACGGCGAGGTGTGGCGCGCCTGCCGTACGCCCGAGGGGCCCGGCACGCTCCGCATCGCGGCCCGCCCGGCCGCCGGCCAGGTCGAGGCCGAGGGCTGGGGACCGGGCGCCGACTGGCTGCTGGACCGCCTCCCCGAGCTGCTGGGGGAGTCCGACGACCCGGCGCGGCTGACGGCCCGCCACCGCATCGTCCATGAGGCCCGCCGTCGCCACCCCGGCGTCCGGCTGGCGCGGACCGGCCTGGTCCTGGAGTCGCTGATCCCCTCGATCCTGGAGCAGAAGGTCACCAGCGACGAGGCCTACCGCGCCTGGCGCCTGCTGCTCCAGCGGCACGGCGAGCCCGCCCCCGGCCCCTGGGAGCGGATGCGGGTGATGCCGGAGCCGCGCGGCTGGGCGCTGATCCCCTCCTGGGAGTGGCACCGCGCGGGCGTCGACGCCAAGCGCTCGTCCGCGATCCTGCGCGCCGTACGGGCCGCCCGCCGGATGGAGGAGGCCGCGCGGATGGATCTCGCGGACGCCACCCGACGGCTCATGGCGCTGCCCGGCATCGGCCCCTGGACCGCCGCGGAGACCCTTCAGCGCACCCTCGGCGCCCCCGACGCGATCACGGTCGGCGACCTGCATCTGCCGAAGATCATCGGCTATGCCCTCACCGGCCGCCGCGGCACCACCGACGAAGAGATGCTCGAACTCCTCGCGCCCTACGAGGGCCAGCGGCACCGCGCCGCCCGGCTGATCCTGCTGTCCGGCCGCGTCCCGCCGCGCCGCGCCCCGCGCTTCCCCGTAGGGGACATCGCCCGGCTGTGACCGGCGCACGGGGCCGCGGGGCAGCGAGGCCGTGGCTCAGCGCACCACGACGAAGTCCTCGGCGGCCCGCGCCGGGCGCGGCGGCGGTGCGGTCGCCGGACGCCCGATGGCCACCGCCCCCATCGGCTCCCAGTCCGCCGGCAGCCCGAGCACGTCCCGGACCACCTCCCGGCAGAACATCGTCGACGACACCCAGGCGGAGCCGAGCCGTTCGCCCGCCAGCGCGACCAGGAAGTTCTGGATCCCCGCGCCGTGGGCCACGAGGAACATCTCCCGCTCCGCCGCGCTCCGCCGCGCGTCGGGGTACGGGTGCGCGCCGTCGGTCACCATGCACGGCACCGCCAGATACGGCGCGGCCCGCAGAACGTCGCCGCGCCGGATCCGCTTGGCGATGGACTCCTCCGACTTGCCGTCCCGGCGCAGATCCGCGATCCAGGCGTCCCGCATCGCGTCCAGCAGCCGCACCCGCGCCTGGGGCGTCTCCAGGAGTACGAACCGCCAGGGCGTGGTGTGGTGCGGCGCCGGGGCGGTGACCGCCGCCGCCACCGCGCGCCGGACCGCCCCCGGATCGACCGGGTCGCCGCTGAAGGCACGGACCGTACGCCGCGCCGTCACCGCTTCCCGTACGGCCTCCGAGGTGCCCAGCCGGAACATGTCGTCCTCGGGGCTGCGCACCATGACGCGCGCCCCGGCGCTCTCGCCGGTCTCCCCGACGACATGGCCGAGCCCCCGCACCACCGCGACCGGCAGCCCGGCGGCCTTGCCCTTCACCAGGTCGCCCGCGGCGGCCAGTTCGTCGGCGGTGGCCACCACCGTGGCACTGAGCGGATTGCCGTACGCGTCCGTGCCGCCGCGCAGATCGTCCAGCACCCGCACCCCGGCCGCGCCGATGGCGACATCGGTGAGCCCGTTGCGCCAGGGCCGTCCGAAGGTGTCGCTGATGACGACACCGACGTCGACACCGAGCGCGGCGCGCAGGCCCGCACGCAGCGCCCGCGCCGAGGCGTCCGGGTCCTCCGGCAGCAACAGCACCGTCCCCGAGGGGGTGTTGGAGGCATCGACACCGGCCGCGGCCATCACCAGCCCCTGCTGGTTCTGCACGATCCGCAGCGTGCCGCGGCGCGCCACCACCCGCACCGTCTCCTGATCGATCGCCGCCTCCCGGTCGGCGGCCTCGACCACCCGGCCCTCGGCCTTGCTGACGATCTTCGACGTCACCAACAGCACATCGCCGTCGACGAGTCGGGGCACTCCGTCCGCGGTCGCCGCGGCCACGATCAGCTTGACGAGATCGTCGCCGGGCCGCACCTCGGGCACGCCCGGCAGCGCCCACACCCGGTAGGCGGGAACCCCGTCGGCGTCGTTCACGCCCGGACCTCCGCGGCCAGCTCCAGCGCCTCGCGCACCATCGCGGCCGTGGCGTCCAGGTCCGTCATCATCAGCGGCACGGCCCGGCAGCGGATCCCGGCCGCCTCGACCTCGGACACCGCACCCGCGTCGACGGAGTCGACCAGCCAGCCGTCCAGCAGCCCGGACCCGTAGTGGCGGGCGACGGCCGCGGCGGTCGCCTCCACCCCCACCGCCGCCAGCACCTTGTCGGCCATGCCGCGGACCGGGGCGTCGCCGACGATCGGCGAGAGCCCGACCACCGGCACCCCGGCCTCCGCGATGGCCTCCCGGATACCCGGCACCGCCAGGATCGTCCCGATACTGACCACCGGATTGGACGGCGGGAACAGCACCACATCCGCCGCGGCGATGGCCTCCAGCACGCCCGGCGCGGGCTTGGCCTGATCGGCGCCGACCGGCACCACGGCATGGGCGGGCACCGAGGCCCGCAGCCGCACCCAGTACTCCTGGAAGTGGATCGCCTTGCGCTCGCCCTCCTCGTCGACGGCCACATGGGTCTCGACCCGGTCGTCGGACATCGGCAGCAGCCGCACACCGGGCTTCCAGCGCGCGCACAGCGCCTCGGTGACGGCGCTGAGCGGATACCCGGCGCCGAGCATCTGGGTCCGCACGATGTGGGTGGCGAAGTCCCGGTCACCGAGCCCGAACCACTCGGGGCCGACGCCGTAGGCGGCCAACTCCTCCTTCACCCGGAAGGTTTCGTCGGTACGGCCCCAGCCCTGCTCCTCGTTGATGCCGCCGCCGAGCGTGTACATCACGGTGTCGAGGTCGGGGCACACCTTGAGCCCGAACAGATGGATGTCGTCGCCGGTGTTCCCGATGACGGTGATGTCCGCGTCCGGAGCCGCTGCCTTCAGTCCCCGCAGAAAGCGGGCGCCGCCGATACCGCCGGCCAGAACCACGATTCGCATGACGACAGTCTGTCAGCCGGAGGCTGAGTCGATGAGGGGCGGTGGCCGGGCGACGGGTGGGCAGTGTGTCAGCCGGAGGCTGACTCGATGAGGGCCGGTGTCAGGGCGCCAGTATCCCCGGCGGCACGTTGGCCGCCCCGGCGTCCGTGGCCTGGCCGGTGTGCATCGGCATGTCGGTCAGCCCGGGGAAGTACACATGCAGGCTGACGGCCGGCGTCAGGGCGTCGTTGACGACCTCGTGGACGTAGCCGGGGGCGAACACCCGCTGGGCGCCGGCCGTGAGCGTACGGGGCCCGTCCTCGACGTGCTCGGTCAACTCGCCTTCCAGGACGGTCAGCACACCGGAGGACGCCCCGTGGTCGTGCCGTCCGCTGCCCTGCCCGGGCACCCAGCTGAGCAGCCACACCTCGTAGCCCGGCCCGGTGCGCAGCCGGCGGTACCAGCGGGTGGTGGCGTCGTAGCGGACCAGCGGGGCCCACGCGGCGCGGTCGGCGGCGATCGAGCGGGCCAGTCCCGCGAAGCCGGCGACGGTGGCCGGGTGGGCGGGAACGGGCGGCAGCAGGTGGGGGATGGCGAGCGGGTCGCCGGCGATCTGGACGTCGCTGTTCATGGCGTTTCGGGTTCCTCGGCAAAAGTGCTGGGGTGACGCGGGGGAGGGCTGCGGCGCGGCGCGGGCTCTCCCTGTGGGGTGCGTGGCGCTACGGCGCGGAGCAGAACGCGCTGCGGGGTGGTGCGAGCGAAAGGCTGGAGCTCGGTGGCTTCAACAGCTGGAACAGCGACAGCAACAGTGAGCCTGCGCAGCGCAGAGCGACCCGTGGCTACGGGTCGGTCGGGGCGCGAGGGTCGCTGGCATGGGGTCAAGGAGACCGGGTTCGCGCCGCGATGTCAACCGGATGTCTGGTTTGACGTAAATCTTTCACCTCATCCGGTTACTCCGCCCGGCGAAAGGTTTGTGCAGCTTCCGGCGCGGAGACATCGACCGGCAACCGCGCTTTCAAACGCCGTTGCGGTCCCGTGATCGGTCTGTGATCTCCCCCGCTTCGGCGGCGTGGGGTGCAACGTGAACGCCGCCTGGTTGCGTCTTGGTGAGTGAAGAGGACGTGCCGGGTGGCACGCCCGGGAAAGTGTCCTGGTTTTTACTGATTTGAACACTTTCCGCATCCGCTTGGTTCCGCCGAGTGAATAAGAGGCTCAATAGCAGATCTCGGCTTGACTGGCCCGGATCACCACACTTGTAATTTCACTCGTGTCGTTCAGCCGAAATCGATCACGGCTTGATCACGGGGACGTAAAGACAGACGAGGGGCGCACATGACCGAGCTGTTCCAGGAATTGCTGGTCGAGGAGGCGGATGAGGAGCTCGGCTGGCAGGAGCGCGCACTGTGCGCCCAGACCGACCCCGAGTCCTTCTTCCCGGAGAAGGGTGGCTCCACCCGCGAGGCCAAGAAGGTCTGTCTCGCCTGCGAAGTCCGGTCCGAATGCCTGGAGTACGCGCTCGCCAATGACGAGCGCTTCGGTATTTGGGGCGGTCTGTCCGAGCGCGAGCGGCGCCGGCTGAAGAAGGCCGCCGTCTGACGATGACAGCGCAGCCGGCCGGACCGACGGCGGGCGGCCCCGTGGACCACGCCGCCGTACCCCCTCAACTCCCCATATCCCCCTATAGCGAACCCTCCGCCTCCAGCGACCCGCTCGCCGGAGGCGGACTGCTGTGTACGGACCGTCGGGGCACCGGCGCGAACCATTAGTGTGGGGCCCCGTCCGAGATGCGCCGCCGCCCCGCAGGCCGCGCGCGTCGCCTCGTAGTCCGTCGCAGTGTCTTCCGGGGGCGGGGGCCCAGCGCGACTTCGCCGCGGGCCTTCGAACTCCCGGGTCCGGAGGGCCCGTACCTCGATGTCCGTGCACAGCCAGTCGGCGGCCCAGACCGCCTCATCCGCAGCCGCAGCCCCAGAGTTCCCACGGCATGTCGTCACCGCCGTGATCGTCTCCCATGACGGTGCCCGCTGGCTGCCCGACGCGCTCACCGGCCTGCTCGGCCAGGAGCGCCCGGTGCAGAACGTCATCGGCGCCGACACCGGCAGCGCGGACCAGTCCGCCCAGCTGCTCGCCGAGGCCATCGGGGACCAGCGGGTGCTGCACCTCGCCCGCCGCTCCGGATTCGGCACCGCCGTCGACGAAGCGGTCCGCACGGCCCCCGTGCTCACCCCCGACGATCTGCCGTATCTGCGCCGGCCCAGCGGCTGGGACCCGGTCACCCGCACCTGGCACGACGAGGCGTACGAGATGCCGGAGTTGCCGCACGGCGAACCGGTCCAGTGGCTGTGGCTGCTGCACGACGACTGCGCACCCGAGCCGGACGCGCTCGCCGAGCTGCTGCGGGTCGCCGACGCCAGCCCGTCCACCGTGATCGTCGGCGCCAAGCTGCGCAGCTGGTACGACCGACGGCAGTTGCTGGAGGCCGGGGTCAGCATCGCGCGCAGCGGCCGCCGTTGGACCGGCCTGGACCGCCGCGAACAGGACCAGGGCCAGCACGACCAGGTCCGCTCGGTGCTGTCCGTCTCCACCGCCGGCATGCTCATCCGCCGTGACGTCTACGAGGAGTTGGGCGGTTTTGACCGCCGGCTGCCGCTGATGCGGGACGACGTCGATCTGTGCTGGCGCGCCCAGGCCGCCGGCCACCAGGTCCTGATCGCGCCGGAGGCCATCCTGCGGCACGCCGAGGCATCCGCCCGCGAACGCCGCCCGATCGACTGCGTCGGCCGCTCGGTCGCCAACCCGCACCGCGTCGACAAGGCCGGCGCCGTCTACACCCTGCTCGCCAACACCCGCGGCGCGACCCTCCCGTACGTCCTGCTGCGGCTGCTGATCGGCACCTTCCTGCGGGTGCTCGCCTACCTCGTCGGCAAGGTCCCGGGCCAGGCGCTGGACGAACTCGCCGGACTCTTCGGCACGCTGCTGCGGCCCGGCAAGATCCTCGCCGCGCGGAAACGGAGAGGCCGGCCCGCGGTCGACGCGAGCGAGCTGCGGCCGCTCTTCCCGCCTCCCGGCGCCACCGTCCGCGCCACCGTCGAACAGGTCGCCGGAAACCTCACCGGGCGGGCCGCACCGGATGTGGCCTCGGCCGGCCGGCACGGCGCGGTGGAATCCGGGCCCGGCGGCGATGACGCGGACTTCCTGGAGATCGAGCAGTTCGCCCGGCTCAAGCGGATCGCCCGCAAACCGGCTCCGCTGCTCTTCCTCCTGCTGCTGGTGGTCTCGCTGGTCGCCTGCCGCGGACTGCTCGGTTCCGGCGCGCTGACCGGCGGGGCGATGCTGCCCGCGCCCGGCAGCGTGTCCGACCTGTGGTCGGCGTATCTCGACAGCTGGCATGCGGTCGGCGTCGGCGGCAGCGCCTCCGCGCCCCCCTACCTGGCGATCGTCGCCCTGGTGTCGAGCATCTTCTTCGGGAGCACCGGCTTCGCCGTCACCCTGCTGCTGGTCTGCTCCGTCCCGCTGGCCGGACTCACCGCCTACTTCGCCTCCCGCCCGCTGGTCGCCTCCCGGCTGCTGCGGGCCTGGGGCAGCATCGCCTACGCCTTCCTGCCCGCGGCCGCCGGCGCGCTGGCGGGCGGCCGGCTGGGCACCGCGGTGCTCGCCGTCCTGCTGCCGCTGATGGCGCGGGCCGCGCTCGCCGCGAGCGGACTGCGGCTGCCCGTGGGCACCCGCCCCAGCTGGCGCGCCACCTGGGCGTACGCACTGCTGATCACCTTCACCATGGCCTTCACCCCGGTGGTCTGGCCGGTCGCGGTGCTGCTCGGCATCGGTCTGCTGGTGCTGCGCTTCCTGGACGGCAGCCGCGAGCTGATGCTCGCCTACGGGCTGCGCTTCCTGGTCGTGGCCGTGGTGCCGTTCGTGGTGCTCGCGCCCTGGTCGCTGTCGTTGCTGAGCCGGCCGTCCGCCTTCTTCCAGGAGGCCGGACTCGACTACGGCGCCGGCTCCGCCTCCGTGCTCGACCTCATCGGGCTCAGCCCCGGCGGTCCCAAGGCCGCCGGCGGGGTGCTGTTCTTCGGCATCGTCCTGGCCGCGCTCGCCGCGACGCTGCGCGACGAGCGGCAGCGCGCGATCCGTACCGCCTGGGCGGTGGCGCTGGCCGGGCTGCTCTTCGCGGCGCTGGGCAACGGCTCCGGCTGGACCGGGCCCGCGATGCTGGTCTACGGGCTGGCGCTGCTGTGTGCCGCGGCGATCGGCGCGGAGGGCATCCGGACCCGGATGGCCAGCCTCGGCTTCGGCTGGAAGCAGCCGGTCGCCGTGCTGATCGCGCTGGCGTCCGGGCTCGCCCCGCTCTACGCCGCGGTCAGCTGGATGATCAGCGGCGCGTCCGGTCCGCTGGAGCGGCGCACCCCGGAGCAGGTCCCGGCGTTCGTCGCCGAGGAGTCCGGCTCCGCCGACCGGCCCCGCACCCTCGTCCTCGACGGCGAGCCCGGCCGGGTCGGCTACACCCTCGTCCGCGGCTCCGGCGCCCGGCTCGGCGACGCCGATCTGGCCGCCGCGGCGGGCGAGGACAAGCGCCTCGGCGGCATCGTCGCCCACCTCGTGGCCGGCTCCGGCGCCGACCAGACCAACCAGCTCGGCGGCTATGCGGTCCGCTACGTCCTGGTCAGGGACGGGGCGCCGCGTGAAATGGGCCGGGTGCTGGACGCGACGCCGGGCCTGACCCGGCTCAGCCAGGACGACGGCAGCGCCCTGTGGCGCGTCGACCGCCGGGTCTCGCGGGTCTCGATCGTCCCGGGCGCGGCCAAGGACGGCACCAGCGCGGGCGAGGCCGCCGCGCCCGTCGCCGTACCCTCCGGCCCCGTCGAGGCACACACCAAGGTGTCCGGCGGCGACAGCGGCCGGGTGCTGCGCCTCGCGGACGCCGCCGACCCGGGCTGGCAGGCCACCCTCAACGGCACCCCGCTCAAGCCGGTGACCGTCGACGGCTGGGCCCAGGGCTTCGCGCTCCCCGCGGAGGGCGGCACCCTCGACCTCACCCACGAGAACCCGATCGGCCACACCCTGTGGCTGTGGGCCCAGGGCCTGCTCGCTGTCGTCCTGGTGGTGCTGGCGCTGCCGGGCCGCCGCCGGGAGATCGACGACGACCTGCCGGAGGACGCGGCCGCCGCGCAGGCCGCCGCGGTGTCCGGCGACGGCCGCCGGGCGCGCCGCCTGCGGGCCCAGGCCGAGGCGGCCGGCGCCCCCGAGGCGGCCGGGCCAGGCGTCCCCGAGGCGGCCGGGCCAGGCGTCCCCGCCGGTGAGCAGCCGCCCGCCCCGGCCGACGGCCCCGCGGCCGTACCGGCCCCCGGCCAGGACGCGGTCCAGGACGCCGTCCCCACCGCTCCCGGCGACCCGTATGCGGCGGTGCCGCAGCAGCCCTCCTACGAGGAGTGGCAGGCCGCCCAGCAGGGCGCGCCGGACGGCACCGCGCCCCCGGCCGACCCCGCCGGACAGCAGCCCTACGCCCCCGCCGACCCGTACCAGGCCGGGCAGTATGGCCGGCCGTACCCGCCGGCCGATCCCTACCAGGCTCCCGACCCGTACGCGGACCCCTACCAGGCGGGCGCCTACGACCCGTACGGCTACGGGCAGCAGCAGTACGGCGACGGCGGGCCGCAGCACCAGCAGCCCTACGACGACGGCACCGAGTACCCGGGGTACTCCGGCTCCTACCCCGAGCCGCGCCGTGACGGGAGCGACCAGCAGTGAAGCGCACCATGATGTCCCTGATCGGCGTGGCCGTCGCGCTGGGCGCGGTCACCGGCGTCGCCGCCGTGGCCGCCCCGGACGGCGACGGCCACGACGCCCCGCGCGGCAGCAGCCGGCTGCCCGTCCAGCGCTCCGCGCTGCTCTGCCCGGCCCCGACCTCCTCCGAGGTCGGCGAGACCGCCTACACCGCCTTCGCCCCCAAGGGCGCGGCGGCCGGGGCGGACGGCAAGAAGGGCACCGCCGAGCTGCGGCCCGCCGGGACCGTGCGGGACGCCGGTGACGGAGCCGGCGGCAAGGGCGGCAAGAAGGGCAAGGACAAGGGCGAGGGCGCCGCGGCCGGGCAGACCGTCGCCCCCCGCGACAGCAAGCCCGTCGTGCCCCTCCAGGAGGCCGGCAAGCCGGTCACCGCGACCACCGACAAGCCCGACGCCCCCGCCCTCGTGGGCGCCGCGGACGGCATGTTCGCGCCCGGCTGGACCGTGCAGCAGACCACCTCCGTCGCCGCCGGCGCGGGCCGCGGCCTCCTCGGGCTGAGCTGCACCACCCCCGACACCACGTTCTGGTTCCCGGGGGTCAGCACCGCCACCGACCGCCATGACTACGTCCACCTCACCAACCCCGACGCGGTCCCGGCCGTCGTGGACCTCGAACTGCACGGCAAGGACGGGTCGTTGGCGGGCCCGTCGGGGGAGGACATCTCGGTACCGCCGCACACCACGGTCCCGGTGCTGCTCTCCACGCTGACCGCCAGGCCCACCACCAACGCCTCGCTGCACGTCGTCGCGCGCGAGGGCCGGGTGGGCGCCGCGGTCCAGGCGAGCGACGGCACGCTCGGCAGCGACTGGCTGCCGCCCGCCGCCGACCCGGCGCCGGGTGTGGTGCTGCCCGGCATCCCGAAGGACGCCACCTCCGTGCGGCTGGTCGCCCTCGCGCCCGGTGAGTCCGACGCCGATCTGAAGGTCCAACTGGCCACCCCGACCGGGCTGATCACGCCCGCCGGGCTGGAGACCCTGCACCTCAAGAGCGGGATGACCACCGCCGTGGACCTCAAGGACCTCACCAAGGGCGAGGCCGGTTCGCTGGTGCTCACGCCCTCCGACGGTGACTCCAGGGCCCCGGTCACGGCCGCGCTGCGGGTCACCCGCGGCAAGGGCGCCAAGCAGGAGATGGCGTTCATCCCCGCGACCCGGCCGGTCGAGAAGCGTGCCACCGCCGCCGACAACCGCGACCGGGGCAGCACCCTCTCGCTGGTCGCGCCGGAGAAGGGCAAGGACGCCAAGGTGAAGGTCACCGCCTCGGCGGGCAGCGGCGGCGGCACCCCGGTCACCAAGACCTACACGGTCAAGGGCGGCACCAGCCTCGATGTCGAGCCGCCCCGCCCGCAGGGCCTGAAGGGCACCTACGCCCTGACGGTGGAGCCGGAGCCCGGCAGCGGTCCCGTCTACGCCGCCCGGATGCTCGCCCGCCCCCAGGGCGGGGTGCCCGCGTTCACCGTCCAGCCGCTGCCCGACGACCGCGGCTCGGTCCTCGTCCCGGCCGCGGGCCAGGATCTGTCCGTGCTCACGAACTGAACCGCGCACCCGCCCCCGGACCCGCGCGGCGGCCTCACTCCTGGCCGTAGCGCGGGTCCACCGACTCCGGGGCCAGCCCCAGGAGTTCGGCGACCTGCTCGACCACGACCTCATGGACGAGCAGCGCCCGCTCGTCGCGGCCCTTCGTACGGATCTCCACCGGCCTCCGGTAGATCACGATCCGGTCGCGATGTCCGCCCGCGGCCGGCAGCATCCGCCCCAGCGGCACGGTCTCCGCGTCGGCGGCCGCGTCCGGCCCGTCGTCCGGGCCGAAACCGGGCACCTCCAGGATCAGGAAGTCGACCTGGGAGAGCTGCGGCCAGCGGCGCTCCAGCCGGTCCCGGGAGTCATACACAAGATCCACGAAGGCCTCGGCCCGGGTCACCGACAGCGGCACCTGGGGCGGCGCGATCGGGCCGCGCATGCCGCGGCCGTGGCGGTCGCGGCGCCGGAGCCGCGGCTCCGGTGGTCGGGAAGGTACGGGGCTGTCCATCAGCATCGAGCGTAGCCGTCAAGGACCCCCGGACACCGGGGAGCGCGGCAAGACGTGGCATGTCGTCGGCTGACCGGTCCTGTCCGCGATGTGTTCGTTTGCATCCCTGCATGAGATCGCAGATCGACGCCGGAATGGCAGGAAATGCATCGAGTCGTAACGGGTTTCCGCGCCGCACGCGGTCCGTTCCGGCCCGGCCGGTCCAGGTCAGGTCGAGCGGGTGCAGGTCAGACGCATCGGACGAAGCGGGACGACACGGTTGGGTGAGCCGGGGGAGAGTCGTCGCGGCCCGCTCAAGAGTGCGGTACCGTCCAACGTCGTGAGCCCTGTACGTCGCTGTTCGCGCACTGCGTGCGGCCGCCCCGCCGTCGCAACGCTGACGTACGTCTATGCGGATTCGACCGCTGTGCTCGGACCGCTCGCCACCTACGCCGAACCGCACTGCTACGACCTGTGCGCCGAGCACTCCGAGCGGCTGACCGCGCCCCGCGGCTGGGAGGTCGTCCGCCTCGCCCTCGACTCCGGCCCGGCCCGCCCCAGCGGCGACGATCTCGAAGCCCTCGCGAACGCCGTGCGGGAAGCCGCCCGCCCCCAGGAACGCGCCGCCGGCGGCACCCACACCCCCGGCGACCGCGACACCCACCCCATGGAGGTCGCCCGCCGCGGCCACCTCCGGGTACTGCGCTCACCGGATTCCTGAACCGCGCAGCCGCCCCCCCGGCACGTCACCGCACCCGCCCGCCCCATCCGGCCAACTACGGCCACGCGGCGGCGCGCACCCGGGGACAGCGGGCCACCGCACAGGGCCGCCCGGTAGGTTGGGAGGACATAGAGACTCTCCAGGAGGGCTGGCTGTGACTGATCTGTCGCAGATCGTGAAGGCGTACGACGTACGCGGCGTCGTCCCCGCCCAGTGGGACGAACCCCTGGCCGAGCTGTTCGGGGCGGCCTTCGTCGAGGTCACCGCCGCGGACGCGATCGTGATCGGCCACGACATGCGGCCCTCCTCGCCCGGCCTGTCGGGCGCCTTCGCCCGCGGTGCGGCGGCCCGCGGCGCGGACGTCACCCAGATCGGTCTCTGCTCGACCGACGAGCTGTACTTCGCCAGCGGCTCCCTCGGCCTGCCCGGCGCCATGTTCACCGCCTCGCACAACCCGGCCCAGTACAACGGCATCAAGATGTGCCGGGCCGGCGCGGCCCCGGTCGGCCAGGACACCGGCCTCGCCGACATCCGCGCACTGGCCGAGCGCTGGTCGGACGAGGGCGCCCCGGAGCCGGTCGCCGCACCCGGCACCGTCACCCGGCGCGACGTCCTGAGCGACTACGCCGCCCATCTGCGCGCCCTGGTGGACCTCAGCGGCATCCGCCCGCTGAAGGTCGTGGTCGACGCGGGCAACGGCATGGGCGGCCACACCGTACCGACCGTCTTCACCGGCCTGCCCCTGGAACTCGACGCGATGTACTTCGAGTTGGACGGCTCGTTCCCCAACCACGAGGCCAACCCGCTCGATCCCAAGAACATCGTCGACCTCCAGGCCCGGGTCCGCGAGACCGGCGCCGACCTCGGCCTCGCCTTCGACGGCGACGCCGACCGCTGCTTCGTTGTCGACGAGAACGGCGACCCGGTCTCCCCGTCCGCCATCACCGCCCTGGTAGCCGCCCGCGAACTGGCCAAGCACCCCGGCGGCACGGTCATCCACAACCTGATCACCTCCTGGTCGGTGCCGGAGGTCGTCAGGGAGAGCGGCGGCGAGCCCGTCCGGACCCGCGTCGGGCACTCCTTCATCAAGGAGGAGATGGCCACCACCGGCGCCATCTTCGGCGGCGAACACTCCGCGCACTACTACTTCCGCGACTTCTGGAACGCCGACACCGGCATGCTCGCCGCGATGCACGTCCTCGCGGCCCTCGGCGGCCAGCAGGGCCCGCTGTCGCAGCTGGTCGCGCAGTACGACCGGTACGCGGCCTCCGGCGAGATCAACAGCACCGTCGACGACCAGACCGGCCGGCTCGCCGCGATCAAGACCGCCTACCAGGGCCGCGACGGCGTCACCCTCGACGAGCTGGACGGGCTCACCGTCACCGCCGACGACTGGTGGTTCAACGTCCGCGCCTCCAACACCGAGCCGCTGCTCCGGCTGAACGTCGAGGCCCGCGACACCGCCACCGCCGACCGGATCCGCGACGAGGCCCTGGCGATCATCCGCGGCTGAGCCCCCGCGCCCGCCGCACGAACCCCGCGGCGGGCCGTCGCAGCACGTCGCCGAGGGGGCGGGCGGCAGCGGTGCCCCCGCCGCCCGCACCCCCGTGCACCACCCGGAATCACCGCCGAGCACGCCTCCCGCCCCCGCCCGGCGGTACGCTGGCCAAGCCGCAACCGCCCCGAAGGAGCAGCCTCCATGCCGGTCGACGCCAGCTTGATCCAGATCCTTGCCTGCCCGGCATGCCATGCCCCCCTCCAGGACCGGACCGCGGACTCCGCGTCCGACCCCGAGCTGCTCTGCACCTCCGGCGACTGCGGCCTCGCCTACCCCGTCCGGGACGGCATCCCCGTACTCCTCGTCGACGAGGCACTCCCCCACAGCCCTGAAGGCGTGGGCGGTGCCCCCAGCCCCGCCTGACCGGGCCCCGCCGGGCCCGACCCGGCACCGCCCGGCACACCCGCCCGACCCGGCGATTCGGAGGCCGCGCCCACCATGCTCGACGAGTCACTCCTCGACACCCCTGACGCGCTGGCCGGGGCCGACCGCTTCGGCCTGCTGCGCGGCGTCGCCGAATCCGGCGCCCGGGTCCGCACCGCCGCCCGCAGCGCCGCCGAATCCGGCATCCCCGACCTGACCCCCGACGGGCGGCCGCGCGCCGTCCTCGTCGCCGGCCCCGGCCCCGCCGCGGCCGGTGTGGCAGATCTCCTCAGGGCGCTCGGCGGCGGCAACTGCCCGGTCACCCTCATCCAGCCCACCGGCGTCGCCCCGCTGCCCGGCGCACTGCGCTGGGCGCTGCCCGGCTGGGCCGGCCCCCTGGACCTGCTGCTGCTCCCCGGCCCCGATGCCGCCGACCCCGGCCTCGCCGAGCTGGTCGAGCAGGCCGCCCGCCGCGGCTGCGCCGTCGTCGCCGTCACCCCCGCCGGCGGCCCGCTCGCCGAGGCCGTCACCCAGGCCCGCGGCCTCGCCGTCCCCCTGGCGACCACCCCCTACGACGCCGAATTCGACGTCGAGGGCGCCCCGCCGGCCGCCCCCGGCACCCTCTGGTCGGTGCTCATCCCGCTGCTCTCGCTCGCCGACCGGATCGGCCTGCTCAGCGCCCCGCCGGAGGCCCTGGGCAAGCTCGCCGACCGCCTCGACCAGCTCGCCGAACGCTGCGGCCCCGCCATCCCCACGTACACCAACCCCGGCAAGACCCTGGCCGCCGACCTCGCCGACGCGCTCCCGCTGATCTGGACCGAAGGCACCATCGCCGGCGCCGTCGGCCGGCACTTCGCCACCGAGCTGGCCGGGCTGGCCGGCCGCCCCGCGCTCGCCGCCGAGCTGCCCGAGGCGCTCGCCACCCACCGCACCCTGCTGGCCGGCGCCCTGGCCGCCGGCGCCGACCCGGACGACTTCTTCCGCGACCGGGTCGAGCAGCCCGCCGCGATGCACGCCAGGGTCGTGCTGCTGCGCGAGAGCGAGCCGGGCCCGCTGTCCGCCACCCGCGCCGCCCAGGCGCTCGCCGAGGAGCGCGACACCGCCGTCAGCGAGCTGGAGGCCGACACCGGCAGCGACCTGGAGAAGGCCGCTGAGCTACTCGCCATCGTGGATTTCGCCGCCGTTTACCTGGCGCTCGCCGGGACCGAGTGATCTTTGACGGTCGGCCCGCACCCCGCAGGCCGGTGGCACCACCCCGCAGCACGTACCACTGTCAGGAAGCAGCCGCCCCATGGACCGCCTCGCCAATACCGTGCGCCCCTACGCCTGGGGCTCCACCACCGCCCTCCCGGAGCTCCTGGGCACCGCGCCGACCGGCGAACCCCAGGCCGAGATGTGGCTGGGTGCCCACCCCGGCGCCCCCTCCCGTATTGACCGCGGCGCCGGCCCGGTCTCCCTGGCCGAGGTGATCGACGCCGCCCCCGAGGCAGAACTGGGCGCCGACACCGTCCGCGCCTTCGGCCCCCGGCTGCCCTTCCTGCTCAAGCTGCTCGCGGCCGGCTCCCCGCTCTCCCTCCAGGTCCACCCCGACCGGACGCAGGCCGCCGAAGGCTTCGCCGACGAGGAGCGGCGCGGCATCCCGATCGACGCCGGCCACCGCAACTACAAGGACGCCAACCACAAGCCCGAGCTGATCGTCGCGCTCACCCCCTTCGACGGGCTGTGCGGCTTCCGGCACCCGGCGCAGGCCGCGGACCTCCTGGAGGGCCTGGGCGTCGACGACCTCAAGCCGTACGTCGACATCCTGCGCGCCAGCCCCGAGGAGGACGCGCTGCGCGTGGTGCTCACCGCCGTACTGGGCGCCGAGCACCACGCCATCGCCGGCACCGTCGAGCGCGCCGCCGTCGCCGCCGACCAGCTGGCGGCCAAGGGCGGCCCGCACGCCGACGCCTACGCCGCCTACGCCGTCCTCGCCCACCACTACCCGGGCGACCCCGGCGTGCTCGCCGCCATGCTGCTCAACCACGTCCGGCTCCAGCCCGGCGAGGCACTGTTCCTCGGCGCCGGCATCCCGCACGCCTACCTCGGCGGGCTCGGTGTCGAGCTGATGGCCAACTCCGACAACGTGCTGCGCTGCGGACTGACCCCCAAGCACGTGGACGTCCCGGAGCTGCTGCGGGTGGTGCGCTTCGAGGCCGGTGACGCGGGCGTGCTGCGACCCGAGGACGTCAACGGCGAGGAGGTCTACGAGACCCCCATCGACGAGTTCCGGCTCTCCCGCTTCGTGGCGGCTCCCGGCGCCGCACCGCACGCGCTCCCCTCCCGTACGCCGCAGATCCTGCTGTGCACGGCGGGCACCGTGCGGCTGCGGGAGGCCGATGCGGGGGCGGAGGCGGAGGCCGGCGCCGGTGACGGTGCCGGGCTCGCCCTGGCGCCCGGCGAGTCCGTGTTCGTACCGGCCGGCGAGCGGATCACGCTCTCCGGGGACGGCACGCTGTTCCGCGCGACGGTGGTGGCGTAGCGGTCTCCGCACGATCCGTCCGGCGGTGGTCTCCGCACGATCTGTCCGGCGCGCGCCGCCCGGTATGCCCTGGCCGCCCGGCCACGGTGCGGTTGCTGGGCGGTGCCACCGACAGGCTCGTCCGCGGAGTGCGACCGACGGGCTCGTCCGGGCAGCGCGACCCGCGGGCTCGTCCCGGCAGCGCCCCCGGAAGCCTCGTCCGGCGGCCGGAAACCGTCCGCCAGGTGGCCTCCTGGTCGCCGCCCCGGGCAGGGCTGCAACAATGACCGCCGCACAGCATTAAAGGGGCGGTAAAGCCCGGACGACGGAAGGGGTATGCGGCACCTATGAGCGCATCAGGCGGGACAAAGGCGATCGTTGCGGCGCTGGGCGCCAACCTGGCGATTGCCGCAGCGAAGTTCGTGGCCTTCGCCTTCAGCGGCTCGTCCTCGATGCTGGCGGAAGGCGTGCACTCCCTCGCGGACTCCGGCAACCAGGGCCTGCTGCTGCTCGGCGGCAAGAAGGCGAAGCGCGCGGCGACCGCCGAGCACCCCTTCGGCTACGGCCGCGAGCGCTACATCTACGGCTTCCTGGTCTCCATCGTCCTGTTCACCATCGGTGGCGTCTTCGCGCTCTACGAGGGCTACGAGAAGATCCACGACCCGCACGAGCTGGACAACTGGTACTGGCCGGTCGGCGTCCTGGTCTTCGCGATCATCGCCGAGGGCTTCTCCTTCCGTACGGCCATCAAGGAGTCCAACGAGCTGCGCGGCCAGCAGACCTGGGCCCAGTTCGTCCGCCGGGCCAAGGCCCCCGAGCTGCCGGTCGTGCTGCTGGAGGACTTCGGCGCACTGGTCGGTCTGATCCTGGCGCTGGGCGGCGTCGGCCTGACCATGGCCACCGGCGACGGCGTCTGGGACGGCATCGGCACCATGTGCATCGGCGCGCTGCTGGTGCTGATCGCCCTGGTCCTGGCCGCGGAGACCAAGTCGCTGCTGCTGGGCGAGGCGGCCGGCCCCGAGCAGGTCGCCAAGATCCGCGCCGCGGTCGTCGACGGCACGGTCGTCACCCGCGTCATCCACATGCGCACCCTCCACCTCGGCCCCGACGAACTGCTGGTAGCCGCCAAGATCGCGGTACAGCACGACGACACCGCCACCGAGATCGCCAACGCCATCAACGCCGCCGAGGCCCGCATCCGCGAGGCCGTCCCGATCGCCCGCGTCATCTACCTGGAACCGGACATCTACAACGAGGCCACAGCGGCCGCGGGCGCGGATCCGTCCAAGACGCCGGGCGGAGCGTGAGCTTCTCCGGCTGAGGGCGCGGGCCGGGTGGTCAGGTGGCCTGGGTGGCCGGGGGACTGCTGGGCGGTCGTGACGGGGCTTGGGCGGCTGAGATCCGGGGCCAGGTCCGGCAGGCCGGCGGGGGCTGCTGAGGCCCCCAACGCCAGCGGGGCGCTGGGCCTTCAGCCCACGGGACGGTTGAGGTCCCGCCTCATGGGACGGTTGAGGTCCCGCCTCATTGGACTGTTGAGCCCCGGGTTCACAGGACCGCTGAGCCTTCAGCCCCACCGGGACCGCCGCGGGTCCGCTGACCCGTCGCAGGCCCACTCGCCCCCGCCGCCACAGAACGCGGCAAGGCCCCCACACTCCTCGGGAGTGCAGGGGCCTTCGCTGTACTCCCACGCGTGCGGAGACCTTCGCCGCACCCTCGGGGACTATTGGGCACCACGGGAATACCGCCCCCGTCCCACCACGTTGTGGGCCCCGAGGGGGCCCGCACCACCCCTACGGGATGCGTTCGCCCCCGCCCTACTGGATCTCCCCGGTAACTACGGGATTCCCGGCAACTGCTGGATTCCCGGCCCCTACTGGATCTCCCCGAGAACGCGCAGAACCCCCGCCCCGTCCTCCGCCCCCTGAAGCCGGGCCCGGAAGTCCGCGTCCATCAGCTTCCGCGACAGCAGCGCCAGGATGCGCAGATGCTCGTCCCCGGCCGCCGCCTCCGGCACCGCGATCAGGAAGACCAGCCTGGCACGCGTGCCGTCGAGCGAACCCCAGTCGATACCGTCCGCCGAGCGCGCGAAGCCGACGACCGGAGCGGACACCGCGTCCGTCTTGGCGTGCGGGATGGCGATCTCCTCACCGAGCCCGGTCGTCCCCTGCGCCTCACGGGCCAGCGCCACCCGGACCAGCTCGTCGACGTCCGCCACCTTGCCGGTAGCGGCCACCAGCTCGGCCATCTCGCGGATCGCCGCTTCCTTCTCGTCGGCGACGAGCTGCGTCTTGACGGTCTGCCCGGTGAGGTACCCGGAGAGCACCTCGGGGGCGGGGCTTTCGTCGTCGCAGGCACCGTCGTTGCTGACATCGTTGCCGTCAGCACCGAAGTTGCCATCGGCACCGAAGTTGCCCTCAGCACCGACGCTGCTCTCGGAGCCGACGGCATCAGCGTCCGCACCGCCTGCGGCCCGCCCCGGACCACCGACGGCCGCAGGAACGAAATCCGCCGCCCCGGCCGTACGCGCCGCCACCCCGGCACCGCCACCCCCACCGGCTCCACCACCCACGCCGCCCCCGGCCACAACCGGCTCCACACGGGCCCCCGCCGGCTCCCGGCCCTTCCGCCGCTCCGCGACATCCACCAGCGTCACCGTCGTCAGAGCCGTGACCACCGAGCCCGCCACTACGGCGAGGAAGAATGCCGGCACCCCGCCGACCGCGCCCAGTACTGCCACGATCGGTCCGCCGTGCGGCACCGCGTCCGTCACCCCGATCGTCCCCGCGAGGGCACCGGCCACCGCACCGCCGAGCATGTTCGCCGGTATGACCTGGGCGGGCCGCGCCGCGGCGAACGGAATCGCGCCCTCCGAGATCCCGAAGAGCCCCATGAACAGCGCCGCCATGCCCGTCTCCCGCTCCTGCTCGGAGTACAGGCGGCGGCGGACCAGCGTGGCCAGCCCCTGGCCGAGCGGCATCACCGGGATCGCCGCGGCGCACATGCCCATCACCGTCTGGTTGCCGGACGCGATCAGCCCCGCGCCGAACAGGAACGCGGTCTTGTTGACCGGACCGCCCATATCGAACGCGATCATGAGGCCGAGAAGCGCGCCGAGCAGAATCGCGCTGGACCCGGTCATCCCGCCGAGCCAGCCGGTGAGATGGGTGAACACCCAGGAGATGGGCCTGCCGATCACGTAGATGAAGAACAGTCCGAGCGCCGTCGTCGCCACGATCGGGATCACGATGATCGGCATGATCGGCCGGGCGAACTTGGGGACCTCCACCTTCTTGATCCACAGCACCAGATAGCCGGCCAGGAAGCCGGTGACGATCGCGCCGATGAAGCCCGCGCCCGCCTTGGAGTCGTACAGCGAGCCGGTGTTGGCGATCCAGCCGCCGATCATGCCCGGCACCAGTGCGGGCCGGTCGCCGATCGCGTAGGCGATATAGCCGGACAGGACCGGCACCATCAGCGTGAAGCCGATGACCCCGATGTCGTTGATGTGCTTCCAGAACGAACCGTCGGGGATGACCAGACCGCCGTCGGCCTGCGGATGCCCGCCCAGCGCCAGCGAGATCGCGATCAGCAGACCACCGACCACCACGAACGGGATCATGTAACTGACGCCGTTCATCAGCGCTTTGTACGCGACGCTGCGTTCCCTGCCGCCACCGGAGCCTCCGGGGCGCGGCGCGGCGCCGGAACCCGTACCGGCCCCGTCGCCCTCCGCGCGCCCGTACACCGGCGCGTTCCGCACCCGCTCCATCAGCTGCTCGGGGTGGCGAATGCCCTCGGCGACCCCGACCGCCAGGACCCGCTTGCCGACGAACCGGCTGCGGTCGACGTCCTTGTCCGCGGCGATGATGATGGCGTCCGCGTCCCTGACATCGTTGTCAGAGAGGAGATTCTCAGCCCCGATGGAACCCTGCGTCTCCACCTTGATCTCGTGCCCGAGGGACCGGGCCGCCTGGGCCAGCTTCTCCGCGGCCATGTACGTATGGGCGATACCGGTCGGGCAGGCGGTCACTGCGAGCAGCTTCAGCCCCTGCCCGCTCGTCCCCGCGCCCTTGAGGGGCTCAGCTGGACTGGTGGTCACGTGGCTCTCCTTATGTACGTGTGCGCGGTCGTGCCAGTGATCCGCGCTCCCGGCATCCTGCATGACGGCATGGCCCCCGCAAACCCCTCCGACGCCCCCTTCCGCGTCGCCCGGGACGCCCGTTCTCGGCCCGTCGGACCCCAGGAATCACGGGCCCTCCCCGCGCCCCTGCGTGGCCGGGACAGCACCGGACCGGCCCCTCCGGGCTGTGGTGCACGGGGTCGATCGGTGTAGATTCGTGCCCAGTGCCAGACGTCGCTGCTGATGGCGGTCGGGCGGCCCGCACCGCGGACCGGCCGAGGGAGAGAGGGCCTCCGACGGACTGCGCTGTGGCCAGGGGGAGAGGTGCGTCCGCTTCCGCGTACGCTCGAACTCCCCCAGTGGTAGCTGGGGGGACCCCAGCCCGCGCCGCAGACTGCCCGCCCATCCACCTCGACGCTCGAGGAGCAGCCCGCATGACGACAGCAGCCACCGGCCAGGACTTCAAGGTCGCCGACCTGTCCCTCGCCGCTTTCGGCCGCAAGGAGATCACCCTCGCCGAGCATGAGATGCCCGGTCTGATGGCGATCCGCAAGGAGTACGCCGCCGCCCAGCCGCTGGCCGGTGCCCGCATCACCGGGTCCCTGCACATGACCGTGCAGACCGCGGTCCTGATCGAGACCCTGGCCGCGCTGGGCGCCGAGGTCCGCTGGGCCTCCTGCAACATCTTCTCCACCCAGGACCACGCCGCCGCGGCCATCGCGGTGGGCCCGAACGGCACGCCCGACGCGCCCCAGGGCATCCCGGTCTACGCCTGGAAGGGCGAGACCCTGGAGGAGTACTGGTGGTGCACGGAGCAGGCGCTGACCTGGCCCAACTCGCCCACCGGCGGCCCGAACATGATCCTCGACGACGGTGGCGACGCCACCCTCCTGGTTCACAAGGGCGTTGAGTACGAGAAGGCCGGCAAGGTCCCCGCGATCGAGACCGCGGAGAGCGACGAGCACCGCGCCATCCTGGAGCTGCTGACCCGCACGCTGGCGGAGTCCCCGCAGAAGTGGACGAACCTGTCCTCCGAGATCCGCGGTGTCACCGAGGAGACCACCACCGGCGTGCACCGTCTCTACGAGATGCACCGCGACGGCGACCTGCTCTTCCCGGCGATCAACGTGAACGACGCCGTGACGAAGTCGAAGTTCGACAACAAGTACGGCTGCCGCCACTCCCTGATCGACGGCATCAACCGCGCCACCGACGTCCTCATCGGCGGCAAGACCGCCGTGGTCTGCGGCTACGGCGACGTCGGCAAGGGCTGCGCGGAGTCGCTGCGCGGCCAGGGCGCCCGCGTCATCGTCACCGAGATCGACCCGATCTGCGCCCTTCAGGCGGCGATGGACGGCTACCAGGTCACCACCCTGGAAGAGGTCGTCGAGACCGCCGACATCTTCGTCACCACGACGGGCAACAAGGACATCATCATGGCGTCGCACATGGCGCGGATGAAGCACCAGGCGATCGTCGGCAACATCGGTCACTTCGACAACGAGATCGACATGGCCGGTCTGGCCCAGCTCGAGGGCATCGTCAAGGACGAGGTCAAGCCGCAGGTGCACACCTGGACCCACCCGGACGGCAAGGTCCTGATCGTGCTGTCCGAGGGCCGTCTGCTCAACCTGGGCAACGCCACCGGTCACCCCTCCTTCGTGATGTCCAACTCGTTCGCGGACCAGACGCTGGCCCAGATCGAGCTGTTCACCAAGCCCGCGGAGTACCCGACCGACGTCTACGTGCTGCCCAAGCACCTCGACGAGAAGGTCGCCCGGCTCCACCTCGACGCGCTCGGCGTCAAGCTCACCGAGCTGCGCCCCGAGCAGGCCGCCTACATCGGCGTCGAGGTCGAGGGCCCGTACAAGCCCGACCACTACCGCTACTGATCCAGCGGCGATCACCGGCCGGTCAGCCGCTCTGACCAGCTGGTGCTCACCCACAGCAGCCGGTGACACCAGGCCCTCGCCCTCCACGGCGGGGGCCTGGCCCATAAGGTCTCCATACAGACCCGCCATCCCCAACGCACCGGCCCGTCGCCGGCCAAAGGACTGCCCCCGATGCCCCGCGGCCACTACTCCCTCCACGACCCGCACGATCACACCCCCCTGGGTGAAGAGCACTTCCACTGCGCCACCGGCCCCTCCGGCTGGCGCTATGTCTCCCAGATCGTCAACCCCTCCGGCGACCACACCGGCTCCGTCGACCTCACCCTCGACGAACTCGGCCGCCCCATCCGCCTCGAACTGCACGCCTCCGCCTGGCAGGTCCGCGGCGCCGCCCTGGACGGCGTCACCTGGGTACGCACCGATCCGACCGGCGAACACGCCACCGAAGGCAACGTCCCCGCCCACGCCTTCACCGGCGCGTCCCCCGCGTTCCTCATCGCCACCGCCCGCCTGCTGCGCCCCGCCCTCGGCGCCGGCGCCGTCCGCACCCGCCTCGTCGCCTTCACACCCCCCGTCCTCGCCCCCCGCACGCTCGACCAGTCCTGGGCCCTGCTGAAAAGCACACCACACGCCACTGACAACGCCCCGCTCATCGCCGACGAATACCAGGTCAACGACCTGGAAACCGGCGAACAGCACACCGTCCACATCGCCGGCGACGTGGTCCTCTCCGCCCCCGGCATCGAACTCGAATCCCTCGAATCCCCACCGTCGACCTTCACCTGACCCGCCTGCTCCGCTCCGCCGGTCGCGCTCTCCCGCGCGCGGCGTCACGCAGCTGGGGCCAACGTCGACATCTCGGGGCGCGCAGGGCCTGAGGTTCTGGGGACCCCATCGCCACAGCCGTGCGGGCACGACACCCCGGCAGCCCGCTGCGGCACACCCTGGCCACACCGAGCCCGTACGCCACAGCCGCCCGGCGCCCGTACGGATCGGCTCACTCCCTGCACGGGACGCGCCACCTCTGAACCCCGACGGGTCACGCCGCCCGCCCCCGACGCATCGCCCGCTGCTCGGTCCCCAGCCGCCGCCTGCCGAGCATGGGACGGTCAGCACGCCGGAGGCACTCGGCGCTTCAACACTCAGCCGCCCCCGTCCACGGCCCCCTCACACCGGCGGCGCAAACCCCGTACGAGGCGGCCGGCCTCCGCCACCGTCCCCCGCATCCCCCGCATGCCCCGGCACCGGCGCCCCCACTGACCCGGCACCGTCACCACGCGTCCGCCCGGCACCGGCCCCGGGTTCAGGAGCCCCGACCCCACCCCCAGGCGAAGCCCAAGCCCCGCCCGCCGACGGCGCCCCATGGCCGCCCTCGGAGATCACGACATCCCCCGCTGTCTCCATAGGACCGTCCGACGGCCACGGCCCACCGGCCCAGGTCCCGCCGCCACCGGCGCCAGGTTGCCCACCGGGAGCAGCCCTTCCCCACCCCACAGGCGCAGCCCCGACAACCCCTGTCGGCCCGGCCACCGCCGACGGTGCCGCCGACGCCGACGCCGACGTCCCGAACGCCCGCTGCGACTCCCGTGCCTGCCGTTCCCCGGCCACCGCCGCCAGATACGCCGCCGGGTGCACCTCCGCAGGCGCCGGCATCCCGGTGAACCCGCGCAAGTCCTCCACCAGCCGCCCCGCCATCGCCCCGCCGACCTGCGGATCCAGCTGTCCCATCCGCGCCAGGTACTGCCGCACGGTCAGCCACCACCCATCGGGCACCCGCGAGAGGTCCAGCGCCCCGAGCTCCGCCACCAGCCACGGAGGCGGTGGCGGCAGCGCCACCCCGGCCTCCGCCACGGCCATCCGCTCCCGTATGACCAGCGTTCCGGCGAACACATCACCCAGCCGACGCCCACGCGCCGACACCAACGACGAAATGGCCGCCACGACCCCCATGGTCATCACGATCTCGATGGCCCCCATGGCCCCGCGCACCAACGCATGCCGGAACCGGATCGGCCCGCCGTCCTCCCGTACGACCCGCAGTCCACAGATCAGCTTTCCCAGCGACCGGCCCTGACTCAGGGTCTCGATGACGATCGGGATCCCGACCTGCACCAGCACGAACGCCGCCACCGACACGGCCGCCACCGCCGCACTGTCCATGGACGAGGTCGCGCTCACCAGGATCAGCGAGATGCCGATGTAGGTCACCCAGGCCACGGCCACATCGACCGCCACCGCCAGGCCCCGGCTCGGCAGCCTGGCCGGCCGCAGCCCGAGCACCACCGCTTCACCTGTGACGAGTTCACTCACGCCGCGCCCCACTCCCTCTCGATCCCCGAAATCCCGCCCACCCCACGCCGGACACGGCCAGTCTGCCAAGCTGACCCGGCACTCACCCACGGCGCTGCGAGGAGCGACACCCTATGGACCTCGATGTCTTCATCACGGCCCACAGCGCCGAATGGGACCGTCTCGAAACACTGCTGGGCCGCAAACGCCGCCTCACAGGAGCCGAGGCCGACGAATTGGTCGCCCTCTACCAACGCACCACCACGCACCTCTCCCTGCTCCTCTCCAGCGCTCCCGACCCCGCGCTGACCAGCCGCCTCACGTCCCTCGTGGCTCGCGCCCGCAGTGCGGTCACCGGCGCCCGCAAGGCCTCCTGGCGCGACGCCGCCCGCTTCTTCACCACGGCCTTCCCGGCAGCCGTCTACCGCCTCCGCCACTGGTGGATCCCGACGGCGATCCTCTCCACCGCGGTCGCCGCCCTCATCGGCTGGTGGATAGCCGCACACCCCGAGGTCCAGGCAGCCATCGGCGCCCCGGAGGATCTCCGCGACATGACCCGCCCCGGGGGCCAGTACGAGACCTACTACTCCAGCCACCCCGCCGCATCCTTCGCCGCCCAGGTATGGACGAACAACGCCCAGGCCGTAGCCCTGTGCCTCGTCCTCGGCGCCTTCGCGGGCCTCCCCGTCCTGTGGGTCCTCTTCCAGAACATGCTCAACCTCGGCGTCGGCATCGGCCTGATGTCCTCCGCGGGCCGCCTGGACACCTTCCTCGGCCTGATCCTCCCGCACGGCCTCCTCGAACTGACCGCCGTCTTTGTCGCCGCCGGCATCGGCCTCCGCCTGGGCTGGACCCTCATCGACCCCGGCCCGCGCACCCGCCGTACGGCCCTCGCCGAGGAAGGCCGCTCCGCCCTCGGCGTCGCCGTCGGACTGGCCGCCGTCCTCTTCATATCCGGCGCCCTCGAAGGCTTCGTCACCCCTTCCGGCCTCCCCACCTTGGCCCGCATCGGCATCGGCATCACCGCCGAACTGGCCTTCCTCCTGTACGTCTACGTCCTGGGCGGCCGCGCCGTACGCGCCGGAGCAACCGGCGACGTCGACCCCGCCGACCGCGAAGCCGCCCTGCCGACCGCCGCGTGATGTGCATCGAGCCCCGCTGACCTGCTAATCTCCTCTTCGCCCCCAAGCCCGTTGACACAGGCAGCAGGGGGAGGTAGATTCGAACGGTTGCAACGAACTGGACAAGTTCATCCGCGACGGCTAGTCTCATCTCCGCTTCGGCCGGAATTTCAATTCGGCGAGGCGCAACCGACCACTTACCGGAAGCCCCGGCCGATCAATTCGACCGAATGCCTTCTGATAAAGTCGGAAAAGCCAAAAGGCGAACCCCTCCGACGGGGAATCAGAAGCCAATTCGGACCGGCAACGGACCGAAACGGATCTGATAGAGTCGGAAAGGCCGAAAAGC